>NZ_JACBGN010000399.1 GCF_013401435.1 Streptomyces sp. BR123 | reverse complement strand
GCCCGGCCCCGCCCGGCTCCGTCCGGCCTCGTGGGTGCGGCCCCCGGCCCTCGCCGGGCCGCGGCCCCGTCGGGCAGCCGTCAGGCCACGCGGGGACGGGGGGTGCCGGTGTGGTGGTGGCGGGGGGCCGACAGCAGGCCGCGTACGGCCATCGCGGTGCCCGCGGCGACGATCGCGGCGGCCACTGTCATCCCCAGCGCCCCGTTCAGCGGCAGCACGATGCCGATGCCGCCGCCCAGCACCCACGCCATCTGCAGCAGCGTCTCCGACCGGGCGAACGCCGAGGTCCGCACCGCCTCCGGCACGTCCCGCTGGATCATCGCGTCCAGCGACAGCTTCGCCAGCGCCTGGCAGAACCCGGCCGTGGCCCCCAGCACCGCCACCATCAGCCCGCTGAAGAACACCGCGGCGAGGATCGCGACCCCGAGGGTCAGCGAGAGCACGGCGGCGACGATGCCCTCGGGGGCGCGCGCCTTCAACCACGCGCCCACCGCCGTTCCGCTTGCGTTCCCGAGGCCCGCGCAGACGCCGACGATGCCCAGCGACACGGCCGCGCTCTGCCCCGCGAGCGGCTGCTCGCGCAGCAGGAACGCCAGGAAGAAGATCAGGAACCCGGACAGGCCGCGCATGGCCGCGTTGGCCAGCAGGCCGCACAGCACGGACCGGCTGACCGTGCGCAGCCCCGGCCGCTTCGAGTGCGGCTCGTGCGTGGACAGCCGGGCCCGCCGCTCGCCCTTGGCCTCGTCCACCTTGTGCGGCAGCGTGAACGCCGCGAACGCACCCCCGAGGAAGATCACGCAGGCCCCGTACAGCGGCCACTGCGGTCCGATCGTGTTCAGCCCGGCCGCGACCGGCGCCGCCGCGCCCGTCGCGAGCAGTCCCGCCAGCGTGACCCGCGAGTTGGCCTTCACCAAGGAGAACGCCGGCGGCAGGAGCCGCGGCACCACCGCGCTGCGCACCACCCCGTACGCCTTGGACGCCACCAGCACGCCCAGCGCCTCCGGATACAGCTCGATGCCGCCCGTGGCGACCGCGCCCGACATCAGCAGCGCGAGCGCCGCCCGCGCCAGCATCGCGGCGGCCATCGCGGCGCGCCGCCCGTGCGGCAGCCGGTCCAGCAGCGGACCGATCACCGGCGCCAGCACGGCGAACGGGGCCATGGTGATGGCCAGGTAGAGGGCGACCCTGCCGCGTGCCTCGTCCGTGGGGACCGAGAAGAACACGGTGGACGCCAGCGCCACGGTGATCATCACGTCGCCGGCGCCGTTGACGGCGTGCAGTTCGATCAGCTTGCCGAGGCCCGACTCGCCCGCCCCGTGCGCGTGCGTCGCCCGCCGGATGCCGCGCGCCGTACCGGTGACGGGAAGGTGCAGGGCACGCCCGATCGCCCGGCCGGCCCGTTTGGCCGGTCCCGAGCCGTCACGCGACGACCGTGCGGGTGCCACACTCGACATAGTGCCCCACACGCCTGCCGCGGTCCCTTCCCGGCGCGCTCCGGAACCGCGGCCGGGCCGGCCGTGGCAGGAGCCCGGAACCGCGTTCCGGTTACGGTCGCGTCGCAGGGTTGTCCGCGAATCGGACCTTGCATGTGGGCGACGGGCGTCGGAGGAGGTAGCGTGCGTAGCGCGCCACCGGCGGTTGCTCTTGGCCGCGCGCCTCCTCGCGATCCCGCAGAATGGATTGCAGGTGGGTGTGCCCGAGGCCGATCGGGCGCGGACGTCGACGCGGCCCTCAGGTCCGCTCCGCTCGCGCCACGTACGGACAGGACCGACGGGTCGTTGTGGACGACAGTACGGACGGCGCACTCGTGAGACGGCGTAGGAGAGAACGAGACCTGTGAGTGCTGCGACGACGCGAAGCCGTACCCCCGACCGCCTGTGCGCCGAGGCGGTGGACCTCGCCCGCGAGGCGGCCGAGGAGCTTGCCGCGCCCGGAGTCGTGGGCGAGCACGTGGCCGTGATCGCGGAGGGCGACCGGGTCGTCACGCACTTCTTCGAGTGCACCGATCTCGGGTACCGGGGCTGGCGGTGGGCCGTCACCGTCACCCGCGCCTCCCGGGCGAAGAACGTCACCCTCGACGAAACGGTGCTCCTGCCCGGCTCCGACGCCCTCCTCGCCCCCGAGTGGGTGCCCTGGAGCGAGCGGCTGCGCCCCGGCGACCTCGGCCCCGGCGACCTGCTGCCCACCGACGCCGACGACCTGCGGCTGGAGCCCGGCTACTCCGGCGAGGACGCCCCGCCGCCGAACTCCCCCGTCTCCCACGAGATGGCCGAGCTCGTCGAGGCCGAGGACGCCGACGTCACCGACCGCCGCACCGTCGTCCCCGCCCGCGGCTCGATCGCCGCCGTCGCCGAGGAACTCGGCATGCGGCGCGCCCGCGTCCTGTCCCGCTACGGCCTCCACACCGCCGCCGACCGCTGGGACGAGGGGTACGGTGCCAAGACCCCGATGGCGCAGGCCGCGCCCGCCTCCTGCGTCTCCTGCGGCTTCCTCATCGCGATCGGCGGCTCCCTCGGCCAGGCCTTCGGCATCTGCGCCAACGAGTTCGGCCCCGCCGACGGCCACCTGGTCTCCCTCTCGTACGGCTGCGGCGGCCACTCCGAGGCCGCGGTCATGCCGAAGCCGCTGCGGCCCGCACCGCCCGTCCTCGACTCCATGGCCGCGGACGAGTTCCCGCTGCGCCCCGCCCCCGACACCGGCTCCGTGCCGCCGACCGACCTCCCGGCCGCCGACCTCGGACACTCGTAAACCCCCGCCTCCGGGGGCGCCCGCAGCAGCCCCTCTGGCGCACCGGCCCCCACGGCGTACCCTCGCCGCATGGGGGACATCGTGGGCAGCATGGCGGGGGACGAGGAACGCGGCATGGTCGGGCGCGAAGGCCGCGTCACCGGTACGGTCGGGCCCGGCCTGGTGGGCGAGGTCATCGTGCGCATCCGGGGCGGTGCCGAGCACTTCCTCGCGTACCCGGCACCGGGGACGCGCCGGCTGCCCGTCGGCACGATGGTCACGGTGGTCGAGTACCAGCCGCCGCGCACCGTGTACGTGATGGCGGCATACGGAAACTGAGCCGGCAACAGGGCGGCACGGCCCTTTGCGACTCCGTACCAAGACGGCGACAACAGCGTGCAGACCTCTTCTGCCCGAGCCGACGCGGGCGCACACTCGCACCCTCGTCAGTGCCGAACGGCACTGTGCCAAGGGGGGAGTTGCCGATGCACATCGGCGTCATTGCAGGAATCGCTCTCGCTGCTGTCCTTGCCCTGATCGGCCTGTTCAAGCTCATGTGGCGGGTGGCCGAACCCAACGAGGCGCTGGTCATCTCCGGTTCGGCGCACAAGACCGAAGGCCTCGGCGACGGCATGGGGTTCCGGATCGTCACCGGGCGCGGAACGCTGGTCGTTCCCGGCGTCCAGGCGGTGCGGAAGCTGTCGCTGGACCTGAACGAGACGCAGCTGTCCGTGGACTGCGTCACCCACCAGGGCATCCCGCTGCGGGTGAAAGGCGTGGTGATCTTCAAGATCGGCGACGACCTGGTGTCCATCGCCAACGCCGCACGCCGCTTCCTGGACCAGCAGAAGATCATGCCGGAGCGGGTCCACATCGTCTTCGCCGGCCATCTGCGCGCCATCGTCGGCGGGTTGACGGTCGAGGACATGATCCGCGACCGGGAGAAGCTGACGGGTCAGACCCGGGCCGCCTGCGGAACGGAGATGGAGAAGCTCGGCCTGATCGTCGACTCGCTGCAGATCCACGAGATCGAGGACCCGACCGGCTACATCAAGAACCTGGCCATGCCGCACGCCGCCGCCGTCCAGCGGGACGCGCGCATCGCCCAGGCCGAGGCGAACCGGCTCGCGACCGAAGCCGAGCAGACCGCGTCCGCGCGGATGGCCGAGGCCACCCGCGACAGCGAGATCCTGCAGGCCGGCTACCAGGCCGAACGGGACAAGGCCGCCGCCACCGCCCGGCAGGCGGGCCCGCTGTCGGAGGCGGCCGCCCGGCAGGAGGTCGTCGTCCAGGAGACCCGGGTCGCGGAGCTGGAGGCGTACCGGCGCGAGCAGCAGCTCCAGGCCGACGTCCGCAAGCCGGCCGATGCGGCGGCGTACGAGATGCGGACCCGCGCCGAGGCGGAACGCGACGCGCGCATCTCCGCGGCCCAGGCGCAGGCGCGGGAGACCGAGCTGGCGGCGGCCGCGGAGGCCACGCGGGTGACGACCGCGGCCAAGGCGGACGCGGCAGCGACCGAGGCGCGGGGCATGGCGGCGGCGAAGGCGACCCGGGTCACGGGCGAGGCGGAGGCCGCTGCGACGGAGGCGAAGGGCCTCGCCGAGGCCGCGTCGGCCCGGGCGAAGGGCCTCGCCGAGGCCGAGGGGATCAAGGCGCGGGCCGCCGCGCTGGCGGAGAACCAGGAGGCCGTCGTCGCCCAGCAGCTCGCCGAGAACTGGCCGGCGATCGTACGGGCGGGCGCCGGAGCGTTCGAGAAGGTGGACCACATGGTCCTGCTGAACGGGGCCGAGGGCATGTCGGAGATGTTCACGAAGGCCCTGACGATGGGCGGCGCCGGCCTCGGCCTGGCCCGCCAGCTCCTGTCCACGATGACCCCGGCGCCGCCGGCGGACCCGACCCCGCCGACCCCCATCCCCGTCGCCGACGCCTGACCCGGGCACCTGACCCCGGACCCCGGGCCTGACCCCGGACCCCGGGCGCCGGGCCGGCACCGGCCGGCGGCGGGCGGCCGGCGGCTGTTCGCGCAGTTCCCCGCGCCCCTGTGAAGCGGCGCGTCCCCGACCGCCGGGCGGTGAGGCCGGGGCTCCCGAGCCCCCGCCCGGCGGCCACCCCGACCGGGCAGGGCCACCGAGGGCGCGGGGAACTGCGCGATGCGGCGGAACCCCGGCGCGGGGTGTACCGGGGCGGCGGGGGTGTGTCTACGCTCGGGACATGAGGATCTTCGCCGCCGTCATCCCACCGCGCACGGCCCTGGAAGAACTCCGCCGGGCCGTGGACCCCCTCCGCGACCGCCGCCTGCGCTGGACCGCGGAGCCGGCCTGGCACTTCACCCTCGCTTTCATGGGAGAGGTCCGCGACGAGGTCCTCCCGGACCTCCACGCCCGCCTGGCCCGCGCCGCGCACCGCACGGATCCGTTCCCGCTCCGCCTCCACGGCGTCGGCCATTTCGGCAACCGCACCCTGTGGACCGGCGCCGCCGGCGGGATCGACACGATGCGGCTGCTGGCCGAGAGGGCCGACGCGGCGGCCCGCCGGGCGGGCGTGCCGATGGAGCAGCACCGCCGGTACACCGCCCACCTCACCCTGGCCCGCGGTTACGGCACCACCCCGATGCGCCCGTACCTGGACGCCCTAGCCGACTTCGAGGGCACGTCCTGGCAGGTCACGGAGCTCAGCCTGGTCCGCAGCAACCTGCCGGCGGGCGGGGCGCCCGGCGAGCGGCCCCGCTACGAGGTCGTCGGGGCCTGGCCCCTGGGCGGCGCTCCCGCCGACTGACCCCGCCGCCCAGGGGCCAGGCCCCGAC
>NZ_JACBGN010000398.1 GCF_013401435.1 Streptomyces sp. BR123 | reverse complement strand
CTGTAGGCGGGCGGGCTGTAGGCGGGTGCGGCCGGGGCGGCGTACGCGGAGGCGGCGGCCTGCGGTGCCGACGGGCCGCCCTGCCCCACGACGGCGTCGATCTTCCAGTTGACCTGGAACTGCTCGGCCAGGACGGCCTTGAGCACGTCCTCGCTGCCGCTGCTCGCGAAGTTGTCCCGGGCCCCGGCGTTCGGGAAGCCCAGCTGCAGGGTCGTCCCGTCGAAGCCGGTGACCTGGGCGTTCTGGCTGAGCAGGATCCAGGTGAAGCGGCGGCGGTTCTTCACCGCCTCCAGGATCCCGGGCCACATCGCCTGCACCTGCCCGGCGCCGGCGGCCATGCCCGGGGACGGCGCCGCAGCGGCGGGCGCCGGAGCCGCGGCCGCCGGGGCCTGTGCGGCCGGGGCGGGAGCCGCGGCGGCGGGCGCCGGGATCCCCTGGCCGGGCGCGGCCGCGGTGGGCCACGCCCCGCGGGCCCCGGACCCGGGCTGCGCGGCCCCGGGCCAGGCCCCGGGCTGCGCCGCGGCGGCGGCGACGGGAGCGGGCGCCGGCTCGGCCGGAGCGGCGGCTACCGGAGCCGGAGCCGGAACGGCGGACGCAGGCGGGGGCGCAGGAACGGGCGCAGCAGGCACGACCGGGGCCATGGCGTGCGCCTCGGGCCCGGGCACGTACCCCATGGCCGGAACGGCCGCCGCGGACGCGGCGGCAACGGGCACGCCCGCCCCGGCAGCGGCGGCGAGGGCGGCGCCCCCGCGCTCCAGCCGCTCCAGGCGGGCCTGGAAGGACCGCTCGTCGTCGAAGGCCGCGGGCAGCAGCACGCGGGCGCAGATCAGCTCCAGCTGCAGCCGCGGCGAGGTCGCGCCCCGCATCTCGGTGAGGCCGGTGTTCACCAGGTCGGCGGCGCGGCTCAGCTCGGCCGCCCCGAACACGGAGGCCTGGGCCTGCATCCGCTCGACCACGTCGGCGGGGGCGTCGATGAGCCCCTTCTCCCCGGCGTCGGGCACGGCGGCCAGGATCACCAGGTCGCGCAACCGCTCCAGCAGGTCGGCGACGAACCGGCGCGGGTCGTTCCCGCCCTCGATCACCCGGTCGACGACCTCGAACGCGGCGGCCCCGTCCCCGGCGGCGAAGGCGTCCACGACGGAGTCCAGCAGCGACCCGTCCGTGTAGCCCAGCAGGGAGGTGGCCATGGCGTACGTCACACCCTCGTCGCCCGCACCCGCCAGCAGCTGGTCCATGACGGACATCGAGTCACGCACCGAGCCGGCGCCGGCGCGCACCACGAGCGGCAGCACGCCGTCCTCGACCTTGGCGCCCTCCCGCCCGCAGACCTCGCCCAGGTAGTCCCGCAGCGTCCCGGGCGGCACGAGCCGGAAGGGGTAGTGGTGCGTCCGGGACCGGATGGTGCCGATGACCTTCTCGGGCTCGGTGGTCGCGAAAATGAACTTGAGGTGCTCCGGGGGCTCCTCGACCACCTTCAGCAGGGCGTTGAAGCCCGCCGAGGTGACCATGTGCGCCTCGTCGATGATGTAGATCTTGTACCGGCTGGATGCCGGGCCGAAGAAGGCCTTCTCGCGCAGGTCGCGGGCGTCGTCCACACCACCGTGCGAGGCGGCGTCGATCTCGATGACGTCGATCGAGCCCGGGCCGTTGCGCGCCAGGTCCCGGCAGGACTGGCACTCACCGCAGGGGTCGGGCGTGGGGCCCTGCTCGCAGTTCAGGCACCGGGCGAGGATCCGCGCACTGGTGGTCTTGCCACAGCCGCGGGGCCCGCTGAACAGGTACGCGTGATTGACCCGGTTGTTCCGCAGGGCCTGCATCAGCGGGGCAGTGACATGCTCCTGCCCGATGACCTCGGCGAACGACTCGGGGCGATAGCGGCGGTACAGCGCAAGGGACGACACGTCTACGAGGTTATCGGGGCCCGCCGACAAAGCGGGCCCGCCCGCCCTTCCGAACCCGTCCCGGAACGCAAAGCGCCCCTCACGCACCCGCCAGAGCCCACTTACCCTTGCTGCCTTCCGGCCCTGGGGGAGTTGGGTGAGATAGCGCCACGTGAGGGGCTGCCCCCACCCTAGCGGATGGAGGCCCCCGGGATCGAGTTCGCTAGCACCCCTCATCGTCTTGTATTGTTCGTCGCGGAGGATTCGCCTAGAGGCCTAGGGCGCACGCTTGGAAAGCGTGTTGGGGGCAACCCCTCACGAGTTCGAATCTCGTATCCTCCGCCTTCGCCCACTTGGGCAAACGATGGCCCGGACCGCTCAGCGGTCCGGGCCGTCGTCGTCTCGTGGTCTCGGTTTCGGTTCCGCTCGTCGGCGGCAGGTTCCCGGCCGCCGACCTCAGCCTCGACGGACTCGTGGTCGTGGTGAGCCGGCCGACCACACCCCCGGGCGATCGCGAGTGGGGGCTCTCGGCCCGTCGTCGGCGGCGCGGTATGAGGCCTCCGGATCGAAGGGAGCCTGTTGGACCTCCCCGCTCCCCGTCCAGGCAGGGGCTGATCAGGCGGCTCGTTCGGGGGCATGCTCGGCTGAGAACCCGGAAGGCGTGCACGCAGCGTGGCCCGCGGGCCCCGTGATCACGCTTCTCGGCCGGTGCGGCGGAGCCAGGGCAGGGCGAGGCGCAGCCGACGGCGGCGGGCAGCCGGCCCGGGGGGCGGCGCGTCGTCGGGGCTCGGGGGTGCGGGACGCAGCCCGGCGACGCCCAAGTCCTCGGCGAGTAGGAGCAGCACGGCCGGTTCCAGCCGGTGCAGCACGTCCACGGCCGTCCACAGGTCAGTGGCGAAGGCCCGTGCCGTCAGGCGTCGGGCCGCTGCGGGCTCGGCCGCGTTGGCCAGGTGGGCCAGGGCTCGGGCCTGGATCTCCGGGTGGGTGATCCGGTTCGCGATCTGCTCCGCCCGCTCGGGGTGTCCGGTCTCGGCCGCTGCCCGGGCGAGACCGGTGAGCAGTTCCCCGTTCCCGTGCGAGTCCGCCGCCTCAAGCGCGTCCTCGATCTCGGTGGCGAGTGCGGCGGCCCGTCCGTGGTCCCCGGTCCGGGCGATCACCTCGGCAACCACCGCCAGGGTGCGTGCCCGCTCCGACGTTCCGTCGATGGTGCGGGCCAGCGCCCCAGCCCCACCGACGACCACGACGACCTGTTCCCGGTCTCCGGTCCCGGTGATCGTCTCGACGAGAGATGCCAGGGTCCGTGGCCGATCGTGAGGTCCGCCGATGCTGCGGGCCACCGCCTCGGCCTCGTCGACGAGCGCGGTGGCTCGGCTCGCCTGGCCGCTGCGGGCGGCCGCCCGCGCCACCGCCGCCAGCGCCCGGGCTCGTAGCGCGAAATTCTCGATCATGCGGGCCACGCGCTCGGACTGCCCGACGCCACCGGTGTCGGCGACGGCCTCGGCCAGGGCGAGCACGCTCGACTCATCCAGGTCCTCGCCCGCTTCGGCGATGCCGCCCACGAGCCAGTCCATCAGCTCCACCGCATCATCGCGGTCGCCGGCTGCCTCTCCCGCACCGGCCACCGCGGCAGTGGCCAGTACCCGCGGGCGCATCGTCTCGATCGTGGCGATGATCTCCACGGCCCGCTCCACGGCATCCGCTTCGAGGGCGGCCTCGGCGACGATGGCCAGTGCGGCGTCGCGCTGGCCGGTCACGTTGTCGATGGTGCGGGCGACGGCCTCGGCACGATCAAAGTCCCCCGCGTCCGCCGCCGCCCGGGCCACGGCTTTCCGCGCGGCCACCACATGGGCGAGGTCGTGCACCGTCCCGGCGATGGCCAGGGCCCAGTCGAGGTCTTCCGATCGGGCCGCCACTCCGGCCAGGGCCGCGAGTTCCACCTGCTGGTGCACGGGGGACCGGACCGCCCGGGCCACTTCCTGGGCCTCCGACGCCAGATCGAGCCCGCGTCGGCGGTCTCCCGACCGCACGACCGCCTCGGCCACTGCAGCCAGCGCCCGCGCCTTGGACGCCGGGTCGGGGTTGGCCCGGGCCAGTGCCTCGGCACGGCCGTGGTCACCCGCCCGGGCTGCGGCACCGGTGAGGACGGCCAGATCGCTCCCCACCTGGAAGATCGGGCGGTCCTCGGCGCCGTCGACGAGTCCGATGACGGCCTCGGCCGTGAGCTCGGCCGCACGGTTCGGGGCCCCGGCGGCGGCCATCGCCTCGATGACCGCTGCCATCGGAGGCTGTAGCGAGACTCCGGTGACCGCGCGGGCTGCGGCCTCTGCCTCGGCAGCCGGCCGGTATGCCGAGGCCAGGTCGCCGCTGCGGGCCACCGCCCGCGCCACAGCGGCGAGGGCCTTCGCCCGCAGCTCAGGGTTACCGATGGCGCGGGCCACTGCCAGGGCGTCGCTGTGTTCGCCAGTGGCGGCCAGCACCTCGGCCAAGTCGTTCTCGACCAGTCCGCTCCCGGCAGCGGCCTCCGGACCGTCGGCGAGCTCCCTGATCTCGCGGACCAGCTGGGCGGCGCGCCGCCGGTCACCTACCGCGGTTGCGTCCGTGGCCAGTACCGCCCAGCGGGCGGCCCGCGTGTAGGGGTTGTCGATCCGGCGGGCCGCCCGCTCGGCGGCATCGGCGAGCTCGGCGGCCCGGTCCCGGTCGCCGTCCCCGGCAGCTGCTGCGGCAACCGCCGAAAGCGCTGGAGCCCGCTCATCCGGGTCGGTGATGCTCTGTGCGATGGACTCGGCCTCCGCCCGGCTGCCGGTTTCGGCCAGCGCCCTTGCCACCCCGGCGAGGGCCCTCGCCGAGCTCACCGGCCCCATGGACTCGGCCAGCGCCCGGGCCTGGTCGGCGCGGCCGAGCAGCGCCCAGACGGCGGGCAGGTCCACGGGCAGCGAGACGTTGCGCTCCAACAGGTTCACCCGGCACAGCACGATTCTGGTCAGCTCGGGCAGGTCCGGGCTCGCGGCGCCGAGGATCGCGTCCTGGGTCGCGGTGAGTTCGGCGAGGGCGGTGGCGTCGCCGCCGGTGGTGTCGAGCAGCCAGGCGTGGCGGCCCTGGTCGAGCGCGAGGCCGAGCATCCTGGGGATGTCGCCGTCCGCGCGCAGCCTGCGGAAGTAGCCGAGCAGCAGGTAGCCGGGGGTGTGGGCGTCCCAGCCGCGTTCCCGGTGCCCGTCCGCCCAGGCGTGCAGGCGCTGGCGGTAGTCGGCCAGCCGCTCTCCGGCGAGGAAGGTTGCCGCCGCCTGTTGGAGGTCCTCGTGGGCCAGCAGGTACACGTGCTCGGGTTGCTCCAGTCCGTGCCGGACCAACGACGGGCGCTGCATGAAGGTCCGGCCGGACACCGTGCTGAGGGTCTCCGCGATCTCCCACGGGTCGCGGGTGCCGGTGAGTTCCACCAGGTCCTGGACGGACAGACCGCCGCCGGCCGCCGTAAGCAGGCCCAGCAGGTGCTGCTCGGTGGGTGTGCCGGTCAGCAGGCGTTTCAGTTCCTGCTCGGCGGAGTGCCGGATGACCTCGGCGTGCCCGGACGGCTCCAGGAGCCGCACGGCTGCGGGCTCGCGCAGCGGGTGGTGGTCGGGTACGTCGGCGGGCAGCGGCGGTGCGAGGCGTCCGGCCACGATGATGCGCGTCCCGGCGGGCGGGTGGGCC
>NZ_JACBGN010000397.1 GCF_013401435.1 Streptomyces sp. BR123 | reverse complement strand
GGGACGGCCGGGGCGGCCGGGGCCGGGCTCAGCACATCACGGCGCCTCGGATGGGCAACCGCCGTGCGGTGAAGGGGAGTTCGGGGACCCGCGCTCGTCGGGGCGTGCGGCAAGCGGCGCCGGGCCGCGGGGTGCGGTGGGGGCTCGGGGCGGTCAGAGCCAGCCGAGCCGGGTGACGAACATGGCGACGACCACCACGAGGGTCCAACCGAGTACGTGTTCCAGCCAGGAGGAATCGTCCTTGGGGCCTCCGGTGCTGACCCGGGTCCGGAGGGGGGCTGCGGGGGCGGCGCTGTGTGCGGTCATGCCGTCCAATGTGCCAGCGTTCGCGGCTTTCGCGGTAGAGACGAGGGTCACTGGTGGCGCGCGTCACGCAGCCGGGCGCCGTCACGCAGCCGGGGACCCCGGCCGTCGTGCGGCCGGGGCCCGGCGTGCAGGTGCGCCCGGTGTCCGGTGCCCGGCGCCGGGGCGTCCGGTGCCGGGGGGACGGACGGATCAGGCGCGGTTGCGGCCCGCCATGCCTGCCATGGCCAGGGCCAGCAGCAGGGCGACGCCGCCCGCGATGACGTTGCTGAGCACGGTGCGGGTCGTGTCGACGTTGCCGGAGATGACCCACGGGGCGAGGATCGTCCACGCTCCGATGGCGACCGCGGTCCACGCCATGGCGTGGGTGCGTTCGTAGGCCGAGCCGAGCCCGCTCATGCACAGGCAGTAGGCCAGGCCGGCTATCAGGTTGTTCACTGCCAGCGAGGTGAGGTCGCTGAACCCTGCGATCCACGGCGATGCCGCCAGGTACAGGCCCGTGACGAGGGCCAGTGCCTCCACGGCCTGGGCGGCCGGTGTGCTGGTGACCCGCTCGAACCGCGAGCGCATCTCGGCGAGGTCGGGGTGGTGTTCGATGCTGTGGGTGGTCATGGCGGGCCGCCTCCTGTAAAAGACTTTATATGCCCTTTATGGCTTTATGTTGCGCTTGTCCTTTCTCCAGGTCAACGGGAGACGAGCGACCTCTCGGCGGGCGTCCCAGCGGGCTTCCGGGCGGACCTGCGGGCGGCCCGCTCACAGCACCCCGACGGCCTTGAGTGCAACGACCTGACCTGCGGAAGGGCGGGCCGGAGCGTAGAGGTAGCAGACCCCTCCGGAGCCGGAGACGGTCTTGCCCGCGGCGTTGAGGCGCTTGGTGCGCAGCCAGATGTCCTCCCACTCACGGCGCCGGTACACGCGCCGGACGGCCGGGTTGTCCGGCGAGTTCGGGTCGTTCGCGACGATGTCGCCGGACTCCGTGAAGCCCACGACGGTCATCAGGTGGCCGGCGGTGCCGTAGCCCGCACCGGTGAGCTCTTCGGCGCGGAAGGACTGCGAGGTGATCACGGGGATGCCGGAGCGGATCAGGGTCTCCAGGTCGGCGAGGGAGCGGAGCCGGGTGACGACGCCGGCGAGGCCCTCGTAGGTGGCGGCGTAGGCGGCGTTGAAGGGCCAGTTCCCGCAGCCCCGGTAGGCGTGGTCGTAGGTGGCGCGGGCGGCCTGGCAGACCTGCGGGTCGCTGTAGTCGCGGTTCACCCACTCCAGGTCCTTCGCGGCGGGCTTGCGGCCCCAGTACTCGATGACCATCTGGGAGGAGGTGGGGCTGCACCAGGCCTCGCCGCCGTTGTCGTACTCGGGGTAGCGGCCGGCGTGGACCTCCTGCGAGTAGCGCGGCACCTTCAGCTCGTGGGCGCGTCCGGAAGGGGCGGAGGCGGTGACGGTGAAGCGGTCCGGGACGTCGGAGGTCACGGCTCCGGCCAGCCACACCGTGGGGCCGTCTGCGGCGCCGGCCCTGCGGTGGAGGATGAGGCGCAGCCGCCAGGCCGCGATCCGCAGCCCGGCCGCCCGGGCGGGGGCGTCGACGGCGAGGGTGTCGGTCCACACGGTGGAGCGGCCGTCGGTCTGTCCGTCGACGGAGGTCCGGCGGATGTCCGCGTCGCCGGCGGCCCAGCGGGCCATGACGTACCAGGGGCTTGCGGAGCCGTCGCCGTAGGTGGCGCGGAGATCGGCCTGGATCCAGGTGCCGGCGGGGGTGGCGGCGTTCCAGGAGGCGATGACCTCGGTCCCGGGGACGGCCGAGCGGTGCACCGGCGAGGTCCACACGGCGTACTCCCAGGTGTCCTTCTTCCCGGTGTGCGGGTCGGTGTACTCGGTGCGGCCGACCGGTGCGGCGAGCCGCAGACCGGGGCGGGTGCCGTCGAGGACGGCGGTGCCCTGGTGGCTGCCGGCCTGCCAGTGGCTGCGGGAGAACCAGAACCGGTTGTCCACGGTGGGGCGGGCTGCGTTGCCGGCACCGGCCCCTGCACCGGCCTCTGCACCGGCCCCCGCACCGGGCAGGGGGGCGGCCCCGGAGGCGGCCCCGGCCGCATCGGCGGTCCCGGCGCCGGCGGCGCCCGCCCCGGGGGCGGGCCGCGTCGCCGTGCCGCCCGGCCGCCCGGCCGCCGCCGAGGCCCTCCCGCCGGGCACGGTGGCCGCGGCGGCGGCCGCGAGGGCGACGGCCAGGACGGTCCTGCGTGGTGTGGGTGCGGTCATCGCGGAATCCCCCAGTGGGTCGGTGAGGCGGATCGGTTCTCCACCCTTCCAGTTCCCGGCAGCCGGGTGGCGACGCCCGGGGCCCGTGTCGGGGTGAACCCGTGCGCGGCGGAGCCGGCCGTAGGCTGGCCGGGTGGAGTCACAGCAGTCGCTCGCGCCGCTCGCCCGCGAGATCAGCGCCCTGCCCCCGTCCCTCGGCCCGGTACGGCTGGTCGGGATCGACGGGCACGCCGGGTCCGGGAAGAGCACCTTCGCCGGGCGGCTCGCCGAGGCCCTGGGCGGGGCACCCGTACTGCACCTGGACGACGTGGCCAGCCACGAGGACCTCTTCGCCTGGCCGGACCGGCTGCGCGCAGAGGTCCTGGAGCCGCTCGCCGCCGGGCGCCCCGCCCACTGGTCCCCGTACGACTGGACGGCGCGGCGCTTCGGCCCCGAGCAGGTCCTGGAGCCGGCCCCGGTGCTGCTCGTCGAGGGCGTGGGGGCCGGCCGGCGCGCGCTGCGGCCGCACCTGGCCCGGCTGCTGTGGATGGAGACGCCGCGCACCGAGTCCTGGGGTCGGGGACGGCACCGGGACGGGCATGGGCTGTCCGATTTCTGGGACGGATGGGAGCGCGCGGAGCTCGCGCACTTCTCCGATGATCCTTCGCGCCCCTTCGCTGACACTCTGGTGCGGCAGAGCAGTACGGGATACGAGTGGTCTTCCGGGGCTGGAGCGACCGCCGGAAGGACGGCTTCCGTCACCGAAAGTGACGAACTCCCCCGGGCCTGAGCCACCCCGGAAACCCGCTTGCGCAGGCGTTCACCGGCCTGCTTGACCTGGGCCCCACACCGGCCTTACGTTCTGGTTGCGCGGTCTTTCCAGGCCGCAGCGGACGCGAAGCCCCCGATTGTTCCCCCGTGATCGGGGGCTTCGTTCTGCCCCGGCCCCGTTCCGCAGCCCGCCGCGGCCGGCAGACCTCCCCGGCGACTTCACGCTGAGTCACATCGGGTCTTGCCGGGGCACTCCGGACCCGTACCCCGCAGCACCCTGCGTAAGGTGCGTTGCCGCAGGTACGATGCAGCCCTGATTTCATCGGCACGGTGGACAACTCGCGGAAACGACGCGGGGGTTGCCGGGCACCACGGGGGCAGCTTGTGGGGGACGTGATGGATTTCGGGACGCCGGGCAGTGCGCACGCCCCGGCCGAACTCGCCTGGCTGCGCGGCGTGGACGCCTGCACCATGGGCGCCTACCCGCAGGCCGAGGAGGAGTTCCGGGCGGCCGTCCGGCTCGATCCCTCGATGGCCGACGCCTGGCTCGGCCTGCACGCGCTGCGCGTGGACACCACGACGGCGTTATTGCGCATGTACACCCATCGCGAACGCTTCGGCGAGCAGCGGGCCAGGCACCGGCGGACCCTGAACTCCTGGTACTGGCTGGGCTGGTGGGTCCAACCGGTACTCGAAAGCCGACGGGACCTGCTGCTGGCCCACGCCTCGCACTGGCTGGACGGCCGCCACGTGCCCGAACTGGACCAGGCGCTGGCCGCGCTGCCGCCCGTGGACACCGACCCGCAGGTCCGCTTCCTGCACGCATGCCGGGCCTACCTCGTCAAGGACTGGGATCAGCTGGTCCGGAACACCGAGCCGCTCGTGGACGATCCGCTGCTCGGCATCGAGGCGGGCCTCTTCGGCGGGATGGCCCGCGTCCGACTGGAGATGTACGGGCAGGCCGAGCCGATGCTCTCCACCGCGCTGATGCGCTGCCGCAGCGAGCAGCCGCAGCGCAAGGAACTGCGGTACTGGCTGGCCCGCGCACACGAGGGCACCGGGCGCAGCGCGGCGGCGCTGCCCCTGTACCGGGCCGTGCACCGCGTGGACCCGGCGTTCATGGACACCGCGGCGCGGCTCACCGCGATCGAGGACAGCGAGGACTACGACGGGTACGCCGGGTACGCGGGCACGGGCGTCGAGGCGTACGGCGGACACGGCGTGACCCAGGCGGGCGGCTTCACGGCGGTGACCCTGGGCGGCGGCCCCGTCCCGGACCTCGGCGTCGCCGCGGACGGACAGCCGGAGCCGCCGGACCCGCTCGCCGCCCCGGAACCGCCCGGGCCGCGGTTCGGGGGGCCTGCTCCCGGCCGGGGCGAAGGCGTACGGCGCAAGGTGACCCTCCCCGCGCAGGGGGCGCCCGGGGGGCTGCCGGCCGGGCCGGCGGACCCGGAGCTGCTGGCCGAGGCACTCGCCGAACTGGAGCGGATGGTCGGCCTGGAGCCGGTCAAACGGCAGGTCAAGGCGCTGTCGGCGCAGCTCCACATGGCACGGCTGCGGGCCGGGCAGGGACTGCCCGTGCAGCCCCCGAAGCGGCACTTCGTGTTCTCCGGACCCTCCGGCACCGGCAAGACGACCGTGGCACGCATCCTCGGCCGGGTGTTCTACGCGCTCGGGCTGCTCGGCGGAGACCACCTGGTCGAGGCCCAGCGGGCCGACCTGGTCGGCGAATTCCTCGGACAGACCGCGGTCAAGGCCAACGAGCTGATCGACTCGGCGATCGGCGGAGTGCTGTTCGTGGACGAGGCGTACAGCCTGTCCAACTCGGGCTACAGCAAGGGCGACGCGTACGGCGACGAGGCGCTGCAGGTGCTCCTGAAACGGGCCGAGGACAACCGGGACCACCTGGTGGTCATCCTGGCCGGCTACCCCGCGGGGATGGACCGGCTGCTGTCCACGAACCCCGGGCTGTCCTCGCGGTTCACCACCCGGGTGGACTTCCCCAGCTACCGTCCGGCCGAGCTGACCGCGATCGGGGAGGTCCTGGCGGAGGGGAACGGGGACTGCTGGGACGAGGAGGCGCTGGACGAGCTGCGGAGCGTCAGCATGCACGTGGTGGAACAGGGGTGGATCGACGAGCTGGGGAACGGGCGGTTCCTGCGGACACTGTACGAGAAGAGCTGCGCGTACCGGGATCTGCGGTTGGCCGGGTTTCCCGGGCAGCCTTCGCGGGAGGATCTGGCGACGCTGCGGCTGCCGGATCTGATGCAGGCGTACGGGGAGGTCCTGTCGGGTCGCGGCCCGACGGACCGCGACCGCCCGGAGGCTCCGCCCCCACCGCTCTGACCGCCGCCGCGCCAGCGGCCCGCCGCCGCCGGGCCCGTTTGCCGTGCGGAGCCACTCCCCCACCC
>NZ_JACBGN010000396.1 GCF_013401435.1 Streptomyces sp. BR123 | reverse complement strand
CGAGCGTCGTCGGCAGCGTCAGCTGTGTATAAGAGACAGGAGGCGTCCGCCCGCACGCCTCCGGCCCCGCCGTGCTCCGGAGCGCCGGCGGGCGTCCGATCCGGCTCCCGGAGACCCGCACGGCGCGGGCCGCCGACCGCAGGGCGCGGGGGCGCATGGGACACGTCAGGGCGTGCCCAGGCTCCGCAGCGCTTCGTCCGTCAGCCGGTACACCGTCCACTCGTCCTGCGGCCGCGCGCCCAGCGCCTCGTAGAACGCGATCGTCGGCTCGTTCCACTTCAGCACCGACCACTCCAGCCGCTCGTACCCGCGCTCCACGCAGATCCGCGCCAGCCCGGCCAGCAGCGCCTTCCCGTACCCGCCGCCGCGGGCGCCGGGGCGCACGTACAGGTCCTCCAGGTAGACGCCGTGCACGCCGCGCCACGTCGAGAAGTTCAGGAACCAGATCGCGAACCCGACCGGCTCGCCGTCCGGCGTCTGTGCGATGTGCGCGAACGCCGCCGGCCGCTCCCCGAACAGCGCCTCCCGCAACTGCTCCTCGGTGGCCCGCGCCTCGTGCGGCACCCTCTCGTACTCCGCGAGCTCGCGGATCATGGCATGGATGACCGGGACGTCCCCGGCGACAGCGCTACGGATCATGCCCGCAGCCTAAGCCCGCCCCAACACCACCTCGGCGGCAAGCAGTTGCTGCCCGTCCAGCTCCGGCACGCCGCCCCGCGCGTCCTCCACGTCCCACAGGCAGTTCTGCAGCACCCGCCCCAGCGTCCACGCCCGCGCCCGCTGCCGGTCCAGCCCGAGCGCCTCCGTCAGCAGGTCGAACCGCCACCGCACCTGATCCGCCGCGAAGTTGTTCCGGATCGCCGGCAGCAGCTCGAACCCCGGATCACCCGCGAGCGGCTTCGGATCGATCGCCAGCCACGGTTCCCGGCCGCCCGCCAGGACGTTGTCGTAGTGCAGGTCCCAGTGCAGCAGCCGGTCCCCGGGCTCCCCCGCCACCTCCGCCAGCGCCGCCGCGCAGTCCGCCACCAGCCCCCGCGCCCGCGCGTCCGGGATCCCCGCCAGCGCCCGCGGCGCCCGCTCCAGCAACCCGGCCGCGACCGGGCCGAGCCCCCGCACCCCGGCCGGCGCCGGAACCGCCGTCAGCCGCGCCAGCAACTCCCCCACCACACGCACCGCCTGCCGCGGATCCCGCTCCGCCAGCCCCGACAGCGGCCGCCGCTCGTCGAGCCGCTCCAGCAGCAGCGTCCCCGTCCCCGGATCGTGCTCCAGCAGCCGTACGCAGCCCCGCCCGTCCCACGCGCGCAGCGCGAGCGGCTCCCCCGCACTCTCCTCGTCCGGCAGCAGCAGCTTCAGCGCCGCCGCCGTGCCGTCCGCCCGCTCCACCGGCACCACCAGCGCCGTCGTCCCGTGCATCACAGGACCCGCCGGCCGCAGCCTCCACTCCTGGAGGAACCGCTCCGTGCGCGCCGGCAGCCCCGCGAGGAACTCCCGTCCCGCCTCCCCGTTGAACAGGAGCTGCGCCTCGACCAGCCCCTGCGGAATCTCCACCACGACCCGACCGTAGCCCGACCCGCCCCCGCGAGGTCGACGCCATCGCCCCCGGACGCGCAAAAGGCCCCGGCGTAAACTCCGGGGCCTTCCGCTTCTGTACGAATTCCAGGGCCCGAATTACCTCTGACCTGGAACGGAGCCCCCTGTCGGATTCGAACCGACGACCTACGCTTTACAAGAGCGGTGCTCTGGCCAGCTGAGCTAAGGAGGCCTGTGGCGCTGCACGCACGCCGATCGCCTTCACTTTACACAGCCGACAGGCCCGCTCGCGAAGGGCTTTTCCGGCCCGCGCCGACGCGCCGCCCTGCCGGGAAGAGGCCCCGGCCGCCCGCCGGCGCGTCGTACGTCACCCCCGGGCGGGTGCTGACAGAAGCCGGGACGCCGGGTAGCGTCGGGCGGAAGTCCACTGCGGTGGGCCGACCACCACTTCCTTCCACTCGGATCGTCCGGCACGTTCCTGCCGGTAGAAGGGATGCCTCACCATGGCTTCTGTCACCTTCGACGCGGCTACCCGCCTCTACCCCGGCGCCGACAAGGCCGCCGTCGACGCGCTCGACCTGCACATCGAGGACGGCGAGTTCCTCGTCCTCGTGGGCCCCTCCGGCTGCGGCAAGTCCACGTCGCTGCGCATGCTCGCCGGCCTGGAGGACGTCAACGGCGGCGCCATCCGCATCGGCGACCGCGACGTCACCCACCTGCCGCCGAAGGACCGGGACATCGCGATGGTGTTCCAGAACTACGCGCTCTACCCGCACATGACCGTCGCCGACAACATGGGCTTCGCCCTGAAGATCGCCGGCGAGGACAAGGCGACCATCCGCCGCAAGGTGGAGGACGCGGCGAAGATGCTCGACCTCACCCAGTACCTGGACCGCAAGCCCAAGGCACTCTCCGGCGGCCAGCGGCAGCGCGTCGCCATGGGCCGCGCCATCGTGCGCAAGCCGCAGGTCTTCCTGATGGACGAGCCGCTGTCGAACCTCGACGCCAAGCTCCGCGTCTCCACCCGTACGCAGATCGCGGCGCTCCAGCGCGATCTCGGCATCACCACCGTCTACGTCACCCACGACCAGGTCGAGGCGATGACGATGGGCGACCGGGTGGCGGTGCTGAAGGACGGCCTCCTGCAGCAGGTCGACAGCCCGCGCAACATGTACGACCGCCCGGCGAACCTGTTCGTCGCCGGCTTCATCGGCTCGCCCGCCATGAACCTGGTGGAGGTCCCGATCACCGACGGCGGCGTGAAGTTCGGCGACAGCGTCGTGCCCGTCTCGCGCGAGGCGATCGCCGCCGCCGCTGAGGCGGGCGACCGCACCGTCACCGTCGGCGTGCGCCCCGAGCACTTCGACATCGGCACCGAGGGCGGCCTGACCATCACGGTCAACGTCGTCGAGGAGCTCGGCGCCGACGGCTACGTCTACGGCCGCACGTCCCAGGCGGACGGCGGCCAGGACATCGTCGTGCGCGTCGGCGGCCGCCAGGTGCCGGAGAAGGGCTCCAGCCTGCACGTGGTACCCCGCCACGACGAGATGCACGTCTTCTCGACGTCCTCCGGCGAGCGCCTCTCCGACTGACGCCGGCCGCACCGCAGGGGCGCTCCCGCTCGCGGGAGCGCCCCTGCGGGCATGCGGGGCGGCTCTGCCGCGTCCGTCAACCGGCTATTCGAAAAACCACGTCGAACCGTCCCCCGACCGGGTGACCGACTGTCGCCAAACTTTCACCGAGCGCTACTCTCGCCCTCGTGACCCACACTGCCCGCCGTATCGGCCGATCCCTCGCCCTGGTCCTGCCCGTCGTCCTGGTCCTGTCCGGGACGCTCGCGGTCACGATGGTCCCGTGGGCGGACAACTCGTCGTCCCGGATCCTGACCGCCTCCGCCGAGGACGTCTCCGTCCCCGCGAAGCCGCGCGCCCCGCAGGACCTGCTGCGCGACAAGCTCATCTCCGAGCTCCAGCAGGGCGAGATGCCGGGTGACGTCCTGACGCACCTGCAGCAGGAGGTCGACAAGCGGCCTTCGCTCGCCGGCCACTGCGCGGGCATCGCGCGGGCCCTGGGGCGGGCCGCCGTCGAGGCGTACGGCCCGACGAAGGCCCAGTCCTTCGCGCGTCCCGTCTGCGACACCGCGTACGCGTCCGGCGTCGCCTCCATGGGCTGACCCCGGGACGGCCTTAGGGACGGCCCCCGGGACCGGGGCTCCGGCCGGGCCCTACGCTGGCGGCCATGACCGACGTACGCCCCGCACCTCCCGCACCTCACACCGATGCCCCCGCGGCCGCGATCCCGGCCCCCCTCACCCAGGCCCCCACCCAGGCGGTGGTCCTGGCGGGCGGCCAGGGGTCGCGGCTGCGTCCGTACACGGACGACCGGCCCAAGCCGATGGTCGAGATCCCGGGGACCGGGGTGCCGATCATCGGGCACCAGCTGAACTGGCTGGCCTCCGAGGGGGTCACCGACGCGGTCGTCTCCTGCGGGCACCTCGCCGAGGTGCTCCAGGAATGGCTGGCGAAGGCCGACCTCCCGCTGCGCGTGACGACGGTGGTGGAGGAGGAGCCGCTCGGGCGCGGCGGCGGCCTGAAGTACGCCGCGCGGCACCTGCCGCATCCGGACCGGTCGTGGTACGCGACGAACGGGGACATCTGGACCCGGTTCTCGCTGAGGGAGATGGCCGCGTTCCATGCCGAGCGGGCGGCGACGGCGACGCTGGCGCTGGCGCGGCCGCGCATCCCGTGGGGTGCGGTGGAGACCAACGAGTTCGGGCAGGTGCTGGACTTCATCGAGGCGCCGCCGTCGCCGTACCTGATCAATGCGGGCGTCTACGTCTTCTCGCCCGAATTCACCGCCTTGCTCCCGGATTTGGGCGATCACGAGCGCACCACGTTCCCGCGGCTGGCGCGGGAGCGGCGGCTGGCGGGCTTCCCGCTGCCGCAGGGCGCGTACTGGCGGGCGATCGACACGGCGAAGGACCTGACCGAGGCCGCACGCGAACTGGCCGCGCAGAGAGCCTCCTGACGGCTTCGGCGGCTCGGCGGCCCACCGCGTACGCAACGGCCCGGGGCCCGGCACGCGTCTCGCGTGCCGGGCCCCGGGGTTTCGCGGGTCGGGTCGGTCAGCCGAGGAGGCCGCCGACGAGGCCGGGCTTCTTGGACGGGGTGTCCCCGTCGCTGCTCGTGCTGCCGCTGCTGCGGGTGGTCGTGGACGACGAGGTCTTCGGAGCGGACTGCTTCGGCGCGGTGCCGGTGCTGCTCTGGCTGCCGCCGGTGCCGCGGGTGGCGGCGGGGGGCTGCGAGCCGGTCCCCGCGGTCTCGCGGGCCGTGGAACCGGTGCGGCTGCTGGGCGTGGTCGAGGGGGTGGCGCTGGCGACGGGTTCCGCCGGCTTCGACGGCTGCTGCGACGCGGGCTGCTGCGGCTGCTGCTGGCGCTGCTGCTTGGGCGGCGGTACGGGCAGCGGGGAGCCGGGCAGGTAGTTGCTCGGGGCCTGGCCGGGGCCGGGCACGGTGACGACGGTGCTGGAGCGGACGGCGCCGCCGAGCAGCGAGCCGATGAGGAGGGTGAGCCCGCAGACGAGGGTGGTCATGACGGCGCCGCGCCGCAGCACGCGTCGGCGCAGCTGCCACAGGTCGGAGCGGGGGCCGAGGGTGCGCCAGGCCTCGCCGGCGAGGCGCCCGTCCAGGGAGTAGACGGGAGCGCCGGCGATGATCAGCGGGCTCCAGGCGGCCAGGTAGATGATGTCCGGGGCGTCGTACGCCGGGACGGTCTTCCAGCTGACGGTCATGAGCAGGGCGGCGGACAGCAGCGCGCCGAAGCAGGCGGCGAACCGCTGCCAGAGTCCGAGGACGGTCAGGACGCCGACGACGACCTGGAGGAAGGCCACGCTGAGGCCGGCGCCGACGGGGTGGGCGAGGGCGAAGTCGCGCAGCGGTTCCGCCAGGGCCCAGGGTTCGAGGGTGCGCAGCCAGATGACCATGGAGCCGCGTTCGCCGCCGTCGAAGTAGACGGGGTCGCAGAGCTTGCCCATGCCGGCGTAGATGGAGATGAACCCGAGGAAGACCCGCAGCGGGAGGAGGACGACCCCGAGGTTCATGCGGCGGCCTGGGTAGTACGAGGCGTGGCCGCGGTTGTCCGAGGGGGCGCGTCGGACGGCGTCCTGGACGGGTCCCGTGTCGTACGGGGGCGGGCCGGCGGGGCC
>NZ_JACBGN010000395.1 GCF_013401435.1 Streptomyces sp. BR123 | reverse complement strand
GGGCTGGGCGGGCTTGGGGTGGGCCTGGCTGGCCTGGACGGAGCAGTACTGGCCGACGTACGCGGCGGGCTCGGGCGCCCACAGGACACGCATCAACGCCATGCGGTCGCGGACGAGTTCGCGGCGGGTACGCCAGTCGACGCCGTGGTCGGCGGCCTCTTCGACGTTCCAGCCGTAGCCGACGCCGAGGGTGAGGCGGCCGCCGGAGAGGTGGTCCAGGGTGGCGATCTGCTTGGCGAGGACGATCGGGTCGTGCTGGGCGACGAGGGTGATGCCGGTGCCGAGGCGGAGCCGTTCGGTGACGGCGGCGGCCTGGGCGAGGGCCACGAAGGGGTCGAGGGTGCGCCCGTACATCTCGGGGAGGTCGCCGCCCATCGGGGCGGCGGTGTCCCGGGAGACGGGGATGTGGGTGTGCTCGGGCAGGTAGAGGCCGGCGAAGCCGCGTTCCTCCAGGCTGCGGGCGAGACGGACGGGGGTGACGGTCCGGTCGGTCAGGAAGACGGTCGTGGCGATCCGCATGGGCGAGGGCACCTCCGTGACGGGTGAGGCCACGGTACGGGGATCTGCCGGGCGGCGGCAGGGGGCCGGGCCGGGTCAGGCGCGCGGGTAGCGGGCCAGCCAGGCCGGGGCGGAGACGCCGGGGCCGTGGAGGGTGGGGCCCTGGGTCATCTCCAGGGAGAAGTCGTCGGCGAGTTCCAGGAGGGTGGCGCGGCCTTCGAGGTCGGCGAGCCAGGCGGCGGGGAGGGCGGTTTCGCCGTGGAGGGCGCCGAGGAGGGCGCCGCACAGGGCGCCGGTGGCGGAGGAGTCGCCGCCGTGGTTGACGGCGAGGCGCAGCCCGTGGGGGACGTCCTCGGCGACGAGTGCGCAGTAGACGGCGACGGCCAGGGCGTCCTCGGCGTCGCCGTTGTCGCCCGGGGCGAGGGACGCGACGGTTCTGGGGGAGGGGGTGGTGGCGGAGGTGGCTGCGGTGAGGGCGCGTTGGAGGGCGTCGGTGACGGGCTGGTGGCCCGAGCGGCTGCCGAGGAGGCCGAGGGTGCGCTGGGCGGCGGTGTCGAGGGTGTCGCCGCGGGTGAGGCCGTGCACGATGGCGGCGACGGCGGCCGCGGAGAGGTAGGCGGTGGGGTGGCCGTGGCTCTGGACGGCGCATTCGACGGCGAGTTGGAGGACGAGGGCGGGTTCCCAGCCGACGAGGAGTCCGAAGGGGGCCGAGCGGGTGGCGGCGGCGGCGTCGCGCGCGGTGGGGTTCCTGGGGCGGTCGAGGGTGCCGCGGGTGGTGTCGGCGAAGCCGGTCATGCAGGCGCGACCGGGGCTGCGGCGGGCGTAGAGCCATTCCTGGCGGGCGAGCCAGCCGTCGTCCTCGCGGCGTTCGTCGGGGCCCCAGTCGTGCTGGGTGGCGGCCCAGCGGAGGTAGGCGCGGTGGACGTCGGTGGGCGGGTGCCAGGCGCCGGTGTCGCGGCGTACGTGGGCGCGGATGAGGCCGTCGACGGTGAAGAGGGTGAGCTGGGTGCAGGAGGTGACGGCGCCGCGGCGGCCGTCGGCGGGCGAGGCGGCGGGTGCGGGTTCCGTGAGGCCGGCGGGGCCGTGGGCGTCGCGGATGCCGTCGAGGGAGAGGGCGGCGACGGGGGCGCCGAGGGCGTCGCCGATGGCGGAGCCGAGGAGGGTGCCGCGGACGCGGCTGCGGAAGTCTTGTTGTTCGGTGCGGCCCCAGAGGCCGGTGGCGAGGGGGGAGCGGCCGCCGAGGGTGGCGCCGGCCGGTCCGGCCGGCGCCGTGGCAGGGGCGGCTGCCGTGGTCGGTGTGCCGGCTGCCGGTGTGCCGGATGCCGGCACACCCGCAGCCGCCGCGGTGGTGCTCTCCGCCTCGGTGTTGGTTGCGATGTCCATCGTGCTGCCCCCCGACTGCCCGCCTGTTCTGGCGCGCACTGTAGTGGACATGCCTGATCAGGACCGGAGGAAGGCGATCAAGAGACCCGTACGTGGGGGGAGAAAGGCCGGATCGTGTCCTGCGGCGGACGCGGGGGTCCGCGCCGCGTGGCGTCCGATGTGCGGCGACGCGCCGGCGGCGCGTCTGGTCACCTGCCGTCGGGCGGCCGTTTTCGGCCATGTCCCGTTCGGGCGGCGTTCCCGCCCGCCCCCGCAGCCTCGGCGGTGCGAAGAAGAAGGACCACCTCGTCGACTGATCGCGCCGTTTGCATGCGCAGTCCTGCGGCCGCCGCTGCCGAGCCGACCGGCCCGGCAGCGGCGCCCCGCCTCAGTCCAGGACGGGCAGCAGCTCCGGCAGGTGCCCGTCCGAGGCGGCCGCCGCGCGCTGCCGCTCCTGCGGCACCTCCCCGTACAGCGTGGTGCGGGGCCGGGCCGGCCGGCCCGCGGCCCCGGCGATCGCGACCAGGTCCTTGACGGACTTGTACGAGCCGTAACCCGACCCGGCCATACGGGAGATGGTCTCCTCCATCAGCGTCCCGCCGAGGTCGTTGGCGCCCGAGCGGAGCATCTCCGCCGCGCCCTCCGCGCCCAGCTTCACCCAGCTCGTCTGGATGTTGGTGATGTGCGGGTGGAGCAGCAGCCGGGCCATCGCCGTCACCGCCCGGTTGTCGCGGACCGTCGGGCCGGGCCGGGCGATGCCCGCCAGGTAGACGGGCGCGTTGGTGTGGATGAACGGCAGCGTCACGAACTCGGTGAACCCCCCCGTCTGTTGCTGGATGCGGGCCAGGGTGCGCAGGTGCCCGAGCCAGTGCCTGGGCTGGTCCACGTGCCCGTACATCATGGTCGAGGAGGACCGGATGCCGAGCTCGTGGGCGGTGGTGACGACGTCGATCCAGTCGGCCGTGGGCAGTTTGCCCTTGGTGAGGACCCAGCGGACCTCGTCGTCGAGGATCTCCGCGGCCGTGCCCGGGATGGAGTCCAGCCCGGCCTCCTTGGCGGCGGTCAGCCAGTCCCGTACGGACATGCCGGTGCGGCTGGCGCCGTTGACGACCTCCATCGGGGAGAAGGCGTGCACGTGCATGCCCGGCACCCGCTCCTTCACCGCCCGCGCGATGTCGAAGTAGGCCGTCCCCGGCAGGTCCGGGTGGATGCCGCCCTGCATGCACACCTCGACCGCGCCCACGTCCCAGGCCTGCGCGGCCCGGTCGGCGACCTGCTCCAGCGACAGCGTGTACGCGTCGGCGTCGGTCCGGCGCTGCGCGAAGGCGCAGAAACGGCAGCCGGTGTAGCAGACGTTGGTGAAGTTGATGTTGCGCGTGACGATGTACGTGACGTCCTCGCCCACCACCGACCTGCGCAGCCCGTCCGCGATCCGGCACAGTGCGTCCAGCGCCGGCCCGTCCGCATGCAGCAGGGCCAGCGCTTGGGCGTCGGTGAGCTTCTCGGGGTCGTCGGCGGCCTGGGTGAGGGCGGCCCGTACGTCGGTGTCGATGCGCTCGGGGGCCATGCCGGGCGCGGCGGCCTCGCGCAGGGACTCCCAGTCGCCGTAGACGTGGTCGAAGTCCTCGCGGCGGTCGCCGGTGCGGCCCTCGGTGTCGACGGCGGTGTGCAGGTCGGTGCGCCCGCTGGCGGTGAACGCCTCCTCGGGCTCCTGCCACGGCCGTCCGACGACCTCGGCGTCGGGCCGGGCGAGGCCGGTCTCCGGGTCGGCGAGGGCCTGGACGTGCGGCAGCAGGCGCGGGTCGAGCCAGGGCTCGCCGCGGCGGACGAACTCCGGGTAGACGCAGAGCCGTTCCCGCAGCTCGAAGCCGGCGGCCGCGGACTGCTCGGCGAGCCGCTCGATCTGGGGCCAGGGCCGCTCGGGGTTGACGTGGTCGATGGTCAGCGGGGAGACCCCGCCCCAGTCGTCGATGCCGGCGCCGACGATGCGGGCGTACTCCCCGTCGACGAGGTTCGGCGGGGCCTGGAGGCAGGCCGACGGGCCCATGATGTGCCGGGCCACGGCGATGGTGGCGACGAGGTCGTCGAGGTCGGCGTCGGGCATCCCGCGCATCGCCGTGTCCGGCTTGGCGCGGAAGTTCTGGATGATCAGCTCCTGGATGCCGTGGTACGCACGGGCCGTGCGCCGTAGGGCGAACAGCGACTCGGCGCGCTCCTCGTAGGTCTCCCCGATGCCGATCAGCAGGCCGGAGGTGAAGGGGACGGAGGAGCGTCCGGCGTCCTCCAGGACCCGCAGCCGGACGGCGGGCTCCTTGTCGGGGGAGCCGTGGTGGGGGCCGCCGGGCTCGGACCACAGGCGGGTCGCGGTGGTCTCCAGCATCATGCCCATGGACGGGGCGACCGGCTTGAGCCGCTGGAAGTCCGCCCAGCCCATGACACCCGGGTTGAGGTGCGGCAGCAGGCCGGTCTCCTCCAGGATCCGGATGGAGATGGCCCGCACGTAGGAGATGGTGTCGTCGTAGCCGTGCGCTTCCAGCCATTCGCGGGCCTCGGGCCAGCGGTCCTCCGGCTTGTCGCCGAGGGTGATGAGCGCTTCCTTGCAGCCGAGGGCGGCGCCGCGGCGGGCGATGTCGAGGACCTCGTCCGGCGACATGTACATCCCGTGGCCGGCGCGGCGCAGCTTCCCGGGGACGGTGACGAAGGTGCAGTAGTGGCATTTGTCGCGGCAGAGCCGCGTGAGGGGTATGAACACGCTCTTCGAGTAAGTGATCACGCCCGGGCGGCCGGCCGCCGCGAGCCCGGCGTCGCGGACCCGCGCGGCGGAAGCGGCGAGGTCCTCCAGGTCGTCGCCGCGCGCCCGGAGCAGTACGGCTGCCTCGGTCGCGTCGAGCGCGACGCCGTCACGGGCGCGCCGGAGCGCGCGGCGCATCGCGTTCTGGGTCGGGGCGTCACTCGGAGGGGTCATGCGGTGAGCATACGATCCGGTGGCCCGTCGGCGGGGCGCCGACCGGCGCTCATCGCATCAGCTCACCGGCGTTGACCAGCAGGGATTGGCCGGTTATCGACCGCGCCCGGTCGGAGGCGAGGAACACGGCGGCGTCCGCGACGTCCCCGTCGGTGGCGAGGTCGGGCAGGGCCGTGCGGGCGGTGAGCCGGGCGCGCACCTCCGCTTCGGGGACGCCCTCGGAGTGCGCGGTGAAGGTGACGAAGGCCTGGACGGGCGGCCCCCACATCCAGCCGGGCAGCACGGTGTTGACGCGGATGCGGTGCGGGCCGACCTCGCGGGCCAGGGAGTACATGGCAGAGGTGAGGGCGCCCTTGGAGGCGGCGTACGCGGCCTGTTGCACCTCGTTGGGTGCGGCGACGGCGGACTGCGTGCCGATGAGGACGACCGAGCCGCCGCGCTGCTTGAGGGCGGGCAGGCAGGCGCGGGTCATGCGGAGGGTGCCGAGCAGGTTGACGTCGAGGACCTGGGCCCAGGTGTCGAAGTCGGCGTCTGCGAGTCCGCCGAAGTACGAGTCCCGGGCTGCGACGTGGACGACGGCGTCGATGCCGCCGAACCGCTCGACGGCGAGGGCGGCCAGGGCCTCGCACTGGCGCTCGTCGGTGATGTCGGTGGCCCGGTGGGCGGTGTGGGTGCCGTCGGGGTCGATCTCGGCGGCGGATTTGGCCAGATTCGCCTCGGTCCGCGCACCGAGCACGGCCTGTCCGCCGTCCCGTACGACGGCTGCGGCGACCTGGTGGCCGAGCCCGGCCCCGACGCCGGAGACGATGACGGTCTTCCCTTGCAGCAGCATGCGCGATCGCCTCCCGGCACCGGGGCCCTGATTGACGGTGCGTCAGATTAAGGCCCGGCCCTCGAAGGGGGAAGGGAGGTGGAGGGAGGAGGGTGG
>NZ_JACBGN010000394.1 GCF_013401435.1 Streptomyces sp. BR123 | reverse complement strand
CGCCGAGCCCCCGGTCCACAGGCCCTCCCTGCGCAAGAGGCTGGTCCCGTACTGGCTGCTGCTGCCCGGCATCCTGTGGCTGCTCGTCTTCTTCGTGCTGCCGATGGTCTACCAGGCCTCGACCTCGGTGCAGACCGGCTCCCTCGAAGAGGGCTTCGAGGTCACCTGGCACTTCGGGACCTACTGGGACGCATTCACCGAGTACCTCCCGCAGTTCCTGCGCTCCCTGCTGTACGCCGGCACCGCGACCGTGCTGTGCCTGCTGCTCGGCTACCCGCTGGCCTACCTGATCGCCTTCCGGGCGGGCCGCTGGCGCCACCTGCTGCTGGTGCTGGTCATCGCGCCGTTCTTCACCAGCTTCCTGATCCGCACCCTGGCCTGGAAGACGATCCTGTCCGACGGCGGCCCGGTCGTGTCCTTCCTCAACACGATCGGCTTCCTGGACGTCACCGGCTGGCTCGGCCTCACCGAGGGCGACCGGGTGCTGGCCACGCCGCTCGCGGTGGTCTGCGGCCTCACGTACAACTTCCTCCCCTTCATGATCCTGCCGCTCTACACCTCCCTGGAGCGCATCGACCCGCGCCTCCACGAGGCGGCCGGCGACCTGTACGCCCGCCCCGCCACCACCTTCCGCAAGGTCACCTTCCCGCTGTCCATGCCGGGCGTGGTCTCCGGGACCCTGCTCACCTTCATCCCGGCGAGCGGCGACTACGTCAACGCCGAGCTCCTCGGCTCGACCGACACCCGCATGATCGGCAACGTCATCCAGTCGCAGTACCTGCGCATCCTCGACTACCCGACGGCTGCCGCGCTCTCCTTCATCCTCATGGCCGTCGTGCTGGTCATGGTCACCCTCTACATCCGCCGGGCGGGAACGGAGGACCTGGTCTGATGCAGTGGCTCCGCCGCAACTCCGTGGTCATCGCCGGCCTCGGCACGCTCGCCTACATGGTGCTGCCGAACCTCGTCGTGACGCTGTTCTCCTTCAACAACCCCGCCGGGCGGTTCAACTACGCCTGGCAGGAGTTCTCCCTCGACGCCTGGAAGGACCCCTGCGGGGTCGCCGACCTGTGCGGCTCCCTGTCCCTGTCGCTCCAGATCGCCCTGTGGTCCACCCTCGCCGCCACCCTGCTCGGCACGGCCATCGCGTTCGCCCTGGTCCGGTACCGGTTCCGGGCGCGCGGCGCGGTGAACTCGCTGATCTTCATGCCGATGGCCATGCCCGAGATCGTGATGGCCGCCTCGCTGCTCGCGCTGTTCCTCAACATGGGCATCCAGCTGGGCTTCCGGACGATCCTGATCGCCCACATCATGTTCTGCCTGAGCTTCGTCGTCGCCGCCGTCAAGGCGCGCGTGCTGTCGATGGACCCGCGGCTGGAGGAGGCCGCCCGCGACCTCTACGCGGGCCCGGTGCAGACCTTCGTACGGGTCACCCTGCCGATCGCGGCACCCGGCATCGCGGCGGGCGCGCTGCTGGCCTTCGCGCTCTCCTTCGACGACTTCATCATCACCAATTTCAACTCGGGCAACACCGTCACCTTCCCCATGTTCGTGTGGGGATCGGCCCAGCGCGGTACGCCCGTGCAGATCAACGTCATCGGCACGGCGATGTTCGTCATCGCGGTGCTGGTGGTCCTCGCCGCCCAGCTGGTCGGCAACCGCCGCAAGAACGCACAGCCCAAGTGACCCTGTAGGGAGTTGGAAGACATGGCCCCAGTCGCCATGCGAAGCGTTGCGAAATCCCTTTCCGAAGCACTGCCGGTCTCGTACTGGCTGGACGACCCCGGCAAGCCCGCCGCACAGCCGGCCCTGACCTCCGACGAGGCCTGCGACCTGCTGGTCATCGGCGGCGGGTACAGCGGCCTGTGGACCGCGCTGATCGCCAAGGAGCGCGACCCCGCCCGGGACGTCGTCCTGATCGAGTCGAAGGAGGCGGGCTGGGCCGCCTCCGGCCGCAACGGCGGCTTCTGCGCCGCCTCCCTCACGCACGGCCTGGCCAACGGCCTGGCCCGCTGGCCCGGCGAACTCGCCCGGCTGGAGGAGCTGGGCGCCCGCAACCTCGACGAGATCGAGGCGGCGGTCGCCCGCCACGGCATCGACTGCGACTTCGAGCGCACCGGCGAGATCGACGTGGCCACCGAGCCCCACCAGGTCGAGGAGCTGCGCCAACTCCACGAGGAGGCGCAGAAGCTGGGCCTGGCCGGCGGCTCGCGCTGGCTGGACCGCGACGAGCTGCGCGCCGAGGTCGACTCGCCGACCTTCCTCGCCGGCCTGTGGGACACCGACGGCGTGGCCATGCTCAACCCCGCCAAGCTCGCCTGGGGCCTGAAGCGGGCCTGCCTCGGCCTCGGCGTGCGCATCTACGAGAACACCCGGGGCCTGTCGCTGGCCTCCTCGGGCCCGGGGATGGCCGTACGCACCCCGTACGGGCGGATCTTCGCCCGGCGGGTGGCCCTCGGCACCAACATCTTCCCCTCCCTGGTCAAGCGGATCCGCCCGTTCACCGTCCCGGTCTACGACTACGCGCTGATGACCGAGCCGCTGACCGCCGACCAGCTGGAGGCCATCGGCTGGCAGCGCCGCCAGGGCATGGGCGACAGCGCCAACCAGTTCCACTACTTCCGCATCACCCCCGAGAACCGGATCCTGTGGGGCGGCTACGACGCCATCTACCCCTACAAGGGCCGCCTCGACTCCGAATACGACCACCGCCCCGAGACGTACCTGAAGCTGGCGCAGCACTTCTTCACCGCGTTCCCGCAGCTGGAGGGAGTGAACTTCAGCCACGCCTGGGGCGGGGCCATCGACACCTGCTCCCGCTTCTCCGCCTTCTTCGGAACCGCCCACTCCGGCCGGGTCGCCTACGCCGCCGGCTTCACCGGGCTCGGCGTGGGCGCCACCCGCTTCGGCGCCGACGTGATGCTGGACCTGCTGGACGGCGCGCGCACCGAGCGGACCCGGCTGGAGATGGTGAGGTCCAAGCCCATGCCGTTCCCGCCCGAACCCTTCGCCTGGACCGGCATCACGCTCACCAAGTGGTCCCTGGCCCGGGCCGACGCCCGCGGCGGCCGCCGCAACCTGTGGCTGAAGACGCTCGACAAGTTCGGCCTCGGCTTCGACAGCTGACGGCCGCCGGCCCTGCGGGACCCCCTGCTGCCCGCCGGCCGGCGGTGGGGAGGCGGCAGGGGAAGCGGACCGCAGTCCGTGACGGCCCCCGCCCGGCGGGACCCGGCACTCAGGGCCGTCCCGCCGGGCCGAACCGGCTCCGGCCGCCGCGGTCGACCGCGTGGGCGACCCCGAGCAGGAGGGGGAGGCACAGCAGCAGGCTGGCCAGGACGTCCAGGGGCCAGTGCCAGCCGCGCAGGATCAGGCCGACGGCCGTGGCGCCCGTCAGGACGAGGGCGGCGGCCACCGGCCACGGCCCGCGGGTGTACGGGCGCAGCAGCAGGGCCGCGCCGAGGTAGGCGACGGCGGCGGTTGCCGTGTGGCCGGAGGGGAAGTAGCCGGCGGCCCACGGCTCCAGCGGGCCCGGGCGGCCGGTCCACAGCTTCAGCGGCACCACCAGCGCCGGGACGAGGGCCATGGCCAGACCGGCCGCCAGGGCGCCGACCAGGTTGCCGCGGCGGACCGCGTACGCCATCGCCAGGGCCAGGACCGGCACGGCGACCGGGACGTTGCCGAGGTCGGAGAGGCGCTCGGTCACCGCGTCGGGGACGGAGCGCACCAGGGCGCGGCTGAGCCGCTCGTCCGGGGTGAGCAGCGGGCCCGACACGAGGACCTGCCAGGTCACGACGGCGAGCACCGGAAGGGGTGCGAACACGAGCGCGAGCAAGGGGAGGAGGGGGAGGGAGGAGGCGGCCGGCCGTCCCGGAACAGGGGGGATGGTTCCGGGACGGCCGGCCTGATCGGGTTGCCGTGCGCCCCGGGGGGTTTGGGGCGTACGGCTGTCCGATCGGTGAGGAGTGCGCGCGAACGCAGGCCCAGTACGGCGCTGGGGATGCCCGGTACCGGGATCGCCCCCGGTTTCCCGGGAGCGGGGTGTCTCACTCATCTGCAGAAACCGTACGGCAGCGGAAAGGGGACCGACAGCAGGAACGCGGTCCTGCCATCGGCCCCCCACATCTTCTTCACAGCGCCCGCCCGTTACCGGTGGTAGCGGGCGGGACACGTGTTCGGAAGCTCGCTCAGATGCCCGCGAAAGCGCCCTCGATGATGTCCAGGCCCTCGTTCAGCAGGTCCTCGCCGATGACGATCGGCGGCAGGAAGCGGAGCACGTTGCCGTAGGTGCCGCAGGTGAGGACGATCAGGCCCTCGGCGTGGCAGGCCTTGGCCAGCGCGGCGGCGGCCTCCGGGTTCGGGGTCTTGGACTCCGGGTCCTTGACCAGCTCGATGGCGATCATGGCGCCGCGGCCGCGGATGTCGCCGATGATCTCGTGCTTCTCCTGCATCGCGGTCAGGCGCGACTTCATGACGGACTCGATCTTCTTCGCCTTGGCGTTGAGGTCGAGCTCCTTCATGGTCTCGATGGAGCCGAGCGCACCGGCGCAGGCCACCGGGTTGCCGCCGTAGGTGCCGCCCAGGCCGCCCGGGTGCGCGGCGTCCATGATCTCGGCGCGGCCGGTCACGGCGGCCAGCGGCAGACCGCCGGCGATGCCCTTGGCGGTGGTGATCAGGTCCGGGACGATGCCCTCGTCCTCGCAGGCGAACCACTGGCCGGTGCGGCAGAAGCCGGACTGGATCTCGTCCGCGACGAAGACGATGCCGTTGTCGTTGGCGAACTTCACGATCTCCGGCAGGAAGCCCTTGGCCGGCTCGATGAAGCCGCCCTCGCCGAGCACCGGCTCGATGATGATCGCGGCGACGTTCTCGGCGCCGATCTGCTTGGTGATCTGGTCGATCGCCTGGGCGGCGGCCTCCGGGCCGCAGTTCTCGGCACCGGTGGGCCAGCGGTAGCCGTAGGCGACGGGGACGCGGTAGACCTCGGGGGCGAACGGGCCGAAGCCGTGCTTGTACGGCATGTTCTTCGCCGTCAGCGCCATGGTGAGGTTGGTGCGGCCGTGGTAGCCGTGGTCGAAGACCACGACGGCCTGGCGCTTGGTGTACGCACGGGCGATCTTGACGGCGTTCTCGACGGCCTCGGCACCGGAGTTGAACAGGGCCGACTTCTTGGCGTGGTCGCCCGGGGTCAGCTCGGCCAGAGCCTCGCAGACCTCCACGTAGCCCTCGTACGGGGTGACCATGAAACAGGTGTGGGTGAAGTCGGCGAGCTGCGCGGTGGCGCGGCGCACGACGGCCTCGGCGGAGCCGCCGACCGAGGTCACGGCGATGCCGGAGCCGAAGTCGATCAGGCGGTTGCCGTCGACGTCCTCGAGGATGCCGCCGTCCAGGCGCTTCGTGAAGACGGGGAGCACGGAGCCCACGCCGCCGGCCACCACGTCGAGACGGCGGGCCTGCAGCTCCTGCGACTTGGGGCCGGGGATCGCGGTGACGAGCTTGCGCTCCTGCGGGACAGCAGTCATGGAGGGCTCCTGGGGGTGTTTTCGGACGCACTTGTGTCTTTGTCCGCAGGCTAGGCCCGGGGGAGGGGGTACGGCATGCTCCGTTCGGGAGTGGTCCGTGCGTGTCCTTGTCCGCCGCGGCCATAGGAAGGATCCGGCGCGTGTCGTGCGGACCTGCGGCGACACCGGCCGGTACCGGCCCGGATCCGCCGTCGGGCAACTACATTGAGCGACGCAGCGCAGGCACGGGCAGGGGGGCAGGTCTTCATGGACACCGACGGCACGTACGGGCACGGCCAGGGCGGGCAGGGGGC
>NZ_JACBGN010000393.1 GCF_013401435.1 Streptomyces sp. BR123 | reverse complement strand
CCCCGAGGAGGAGACCCCGCACGGGCACGGGCCCCCGTCAGCCCTCCCCGTCTGCCCCTCGTCAGCGTCCCCGGTGCGGGGTGCGGGGTGCGAGGTGCGGGGATCGAGCGTCCCGCCAGGGCGTCCGTCCGCCGGCCCGCCCGCCCGGTGCGCCACGCACTCCTCCGGCGTCAGCACGCCCAGCTCGCGCACGTACCGGCCGAGGCAGTGCGGCGGTCGGCCGCCTCCGGCGCCCCGGCCGGATCGTGCCGGCCGGATCGGCCGGCCGGCTCAGAAGAAGGTGCGCACGAACTCCGTGACCGTGCCGTCCGCCCGCACGACCGGGATCAGCGGCCACTTCTCGAAGATGGTGCACGGGTGGGACATGCCCAGCGCCACCCAGTCGCCCACCTCGACGGCGTCCGCGGAGTCGGTCTCCAGCCAGGCGTGCTGGTCGGACAGCTTCACCACCCGCACCCCGGCGGCGGGCCGCTCCTCGCCGGTCAGGGCGTCGCGTACCAGCTCGGCCTCCGGCAGCCCCAGGTCGTAGGCGATGTCCCGCTTGCCCGCGTTGACGAACGCCTGCGCGGGGGACGGCCGGGAGACGACCTGGGTCCACAGCCGGAAGGCGGGCCGCAGGCCCCCCTCCGCCGGGACCCGGTTGAACGGGGTCAGACGGGTGTACCAGCCGTGGTCGTGGGAGACGTACGCCCCGGAGCGCAGCAGCCGCAGCACGGGCCGGGACAGCTCGGGCAGTTCGGCGAAGACGTCGGCGACGGCGTCGAACCAGGAGGAGCCGCCCGCGCTGACGACGATCTCCTCCAGGTCGGGGGCGAACCGCCCGGCCTTGTCGAAGTCGACGGCCAGCGCGGTGAGCCGGCGCAGCCAGGCGTGCACCGACTCAGGGGTCGCGTCCGGCACCTCCGCCTCGTACCCGGCGACGCCGACCAGGCGCAGGGAGGCGGCGTCGGCGACCGCGTCGGCGACCGCCCGGCAGTCCTCCTCGGTCCGCGCGCCGGTCCGGGCGCCCTCGCCGGCGCCGAGTTCGACGACGACGTCGACCACGGCCGCCCGGCCGCGCAGGGCCCGGTCCATGAGGTGGACGCCGCGCACGGAGTCCACGTAGCAGACGAAGCGGAAGTCGGGGTCGGAGGCGAGCTCCTCGGCGACCCAGTGCAGGGCGGCCGGGTCGACGAGCTCGTTCGCGAGGAAGATCCGGCGGATGCCGAAGGCCCGGTAGACGCGGGCCTGGTGGGGGACGGCCGCGGTGATGCCCCAGGCGCCGTGCTCCAGCTGCCGCTCGAACAGCTGCGGGGCCATGCAGGTCTTGCCGTGCGGGGCGAAGGCCAGGTGGTGGCGGGAGGCGTACTCGCCGAGCGCGGTGAGGTTGTGCTCCAGCGCGTCGGCGTCGAGGGTCAGGACCGGGGTGGTGAAGCCGCCGGTGAACAGGTTCCGCTGCTGCGACGCGAGCCCGCCGACGGTCAGGGCGGCCCGTTCGGCGTCCGGGGGCAGGCCCTTGAAGCGGTGGTCGACGAGCTCGTCGGCGAGCCCCCGTACTGCGTCGCTGCTGCCCATGCGGATCCTCCTCGCGTTGCATCCTCTGCAACGTTTGTTACGGATAGTGCCGCCTGCTGTCTAACATCCCGGGAGGCGGCGGGTCCACATCGGCCGTGCCGACGGGGCGGCCGCCCGCAGCGGAGCGGGGCGCCCCCGCGCTGCGGGAGCGCCCCGGCATCGCCGGTGCTACGGCTGTGCGGCGGCTCTGCAGCGCCTCGACAGCGGCACTAAGCGGCGCAGTACTGCGCCTCCTTGCCGATCGAGCGGTACATGCAGTCCGCGTTCTCCAGCAGTTGGAGCACCGCGTCCTTGTTGCGCGCCGTCTCGCGGTCGATCACCTCGTCGGGCGGGTAGAAGCCGCCGCCGCCCGACTCCGGGTACATCTCGAAGGTGTACCCGAAGATCTTCTGGTCGCCCCACAGCCAGTCGTCGATGGTGCCGTCCGTGATGTACAGGTCGCTGGACTGCTCCGGGGTGTAGCCGTTGCTGCTCGCCATGCGCGTGCCGATGGTCTTGAACACGGCGAGGTCGTCCGCGGTCAGGCCGGGGGCGGTGTCGTTGTACGTCCACCCGTACGGCCACAGCACCAGCTCGCTGTAGGTGTGGAAGTCGATGGCGGCCTTGATCTGCTGCTTGCCGCCGACGACGCGGCTGCGCACGAAGTCCGCGACGGCCCTGACCTCGGGCGAGGACTCGGCGGCCGCGCCGCGGTAGGTCTCGGAGCCCTTGCTGCCGCTGGAGCCGCCGCAGCAGCCCCACTTGTAGTTCCAGTTGCGGTTCTCGTCCGTGCCGACGTAGGAGGAGCCTGAGTTCGGCTGCCGGTTCTTGCGCCAGGAGCGGTAGGAGCCGGTGGCGATGTCGTACTCGCCGCCGTCCGGGTTGAGGTCGGGGACGATCCAGATCTCCCGGGAGTTGACCGCGTTGGTGACGCGGGTGTCGGTGCCGTAGCCGGCGCCGAACTCCTTGAGCAGGTACAGCGCCATCTCGACGGTGAGGTGCTCGCGGGCGTGCTGGTGGTGGGTGAAGAGGACCTCGGGCTCGTTCTCGTCGGTCGCCACGTTGTCGCTGATCTTGATGGCGACGATGTCGCGGCCCTGGTACGACTTCCCGATCACCCGCTTGCTCATGATCGAGGGGTACTGGGCGATGCGCTGGTCGATCTCGGCGCTCATCTCGGCGTAGTTGTGGTAGCGGGAGTCCGCGGACGGGAAGTCCATCGGGCTCGCCTTCGCGCCGCGCTCGGTCCGGTCCGGCGGGCCGGGCAGCGGGGTCAGGGTGTAGCCGAGCGCGCGCAGGGCCCTGGCCTGCAGGGTGTCGGCGCTGACGACGACGGAGCGGGCGTCGACCTCGTCGATGGAGACGCCCGTGCGGAGCAGTGCGGTGCGCTCCTGCGGGGTGGCCGGGCCCTGGATCTCGTACTGGGCGACGGCCTCGTCCTGGGTGGCGGTGGACGGCGCGGGCGGCGGGGCCGCCGTGGCGCTCATGCCGTAGGCGGGTGCGCCGAGCGCGAGGGCGAGCAGGGCCGCCGTGACGGCGGCCCTGCGTCGGGTGTGGAGCCGCATGCGTTCTCCTGGGTGGGGAGTGTGGGGGTGCCGTGCGGACGCGCACAGCGTGCTCTTATGGCATGTCCCGGTCAAGGGCCCGGATTCGGCCAGATCCCGCGCCGGATCCCGTGCACGCCACCCCCACAGGTACCGCCTACGGCAGGCCGTGGACCTTCGGACCCACCGCGGCGGACCAAGCACCACCCGCCTTGGCGTCCCAGTTGGTCGACCAGGTCATCGCGCCGCGCAGCCCCGGGTAGGTCTTCGACGGCTTGAAGGACCCGCAGTTCACGCCCCGCGCCAGGCAGTCGAGCGCGTCGTTGACCACGCTCGGCGGGACGTACCCGCTGCCCGCCCCGCTCGGCGAGGCCGGCACGCCGATGCCCACCTGCGAGGGGTCGAGGCCGCCCTCCAGCTGGATGCAGGCCAGCGCGGTGAGGAAGTCGACCGAGCCCTGGGAGTACACCTTGCCGTCGCAGCCGTTCATCGAGCCGCTGTTGTAGTACTGCATGTTGACGACGGTGAGGATGTCCTTGACGTTCAGCGCGGTCCGGAAGTAGCCGCCGGACGTGGACTGCATGTCGATGGTCTGCGGGGCCATCGTGAGGACGAGCGAGGGGCCGGCCTTGGCGGACAGGGCGCGCAGCGCCTGCGTCATGTAGGTCGGGTCGAGGCCGTTCTCCAGGTCGATGTCGATCCCGTTGAAGCCGTACTCCTGCATGAGCGCGTACGCCGAGTTCGCCAGGTTGGTCGCGGAGGCGGCGTCGCGCACGGTGATGGTGCCCTTCTCGCCGCCGATGGAGAGGATGACGGACTTCCCGGCCGCCTTTTTTGCCGCGATGTCCGCCTTGAACTGAGCCGTGGTGTAGCCGCCGAGTCCGGCCGAGTCGAGGTTGAACGTGATCGCGCCGGGCGTGGCGGTGGCTTCGGCGAAGGAGACGGCGATGATGTCGTACTCGGCGGAGACGTCGGAGATCCGCTGCACCGTCGCGCCGTTGTCGAAGTTCTGCCAGTAGCCGGTCAGGGCGTGCCTGGGCACGGCCGGGTTGGGGTTCGGGCCGCCGCCCCCGGTCGTGGTGCCGGTCACCGGCGCCGACCTCGGGCCCTCGCCCGCCGCGTTGTACGCGCTCACCTGGAAGGAGTACGAGGTGGACGGCGCGAGCCCGGTGATCCGGGCCGGGGGAGCCGTGACCGTCCGGACGCGGACGCCGTCCCGGTGGACGTGGTAGCCGACGGCCCCGCTGACCGCGTCCCACGAAAGGGTCAGCGCGTCCTGGCTCCGGTCGGAAACGGCGGCTCCGGCCGGGGCGCCGGGAAGCGGCGGGCCGGGATCGGTGGGGCCGCCGCCCCCGTCCGGGCCGAGGACGCCGAACTCGTCCACGGCGTACGACGGCTGGCCGTACCAGCCGTGCGTCCAGACGGTGACCCGGGTGGTGGCCGGGCCCGTGGTGAAGGTCGTCGACAGCTTCTGCCAGCCGCCGTCCGGGCCGGGCGTCCAGGTGGACACGTCCTGCGTGCCGGTCCCGGTCGCGCCGAGGTACACGTACGAGCCCTGGACCTGCGCACCGATCGTGTAAGTCGAGTTCGGCTTGACCGTGACGGTCTGGCTGCACTTCGCGTGGTCCTGGCCCGACGGGGTGGCCCGCAGGGCGGCCGTTCCGGAATGGACCGGCGAGGAGGTGACGGCGCCGCTGCCGGAGCTGCAGTTCCAGTGCGCGAGACCGGACTCGAAGCCTCCGTTGCGGACGACGTTGACATCGGCGGCCTGCGCCGGGCCGGCCGTCAGGGCCGTCAGGCCGCCTGCGGTGAGGGCCGCGGCGACCGTGAGGGCGAGGGAGCGTATGCGGTTCACGTGGTCTCCGTGGGGGGAGGAAGGGAGGTGAACGGGTGGGGAAGGGATCGTGCGGAAGGCGGAGAAGGGGATGGCGGAGCGGGTCGCGGAGCCAAGTGGGGGACCCGGCACTCAAGCTGGTCCAGACCAATCTCGGTGTCAAGGGTCTTTGCGAAGTGGCTTGAACTGATCGGCCGTCCGATCCCGGTTGTCCGGGTTTCCCGCCACCTGTGACATGTGCTCGCGGCACGGGAATCTCCAAGGCCCTGCCCCGCCAGCGGTGACGCGGATATGGTTCTGCGGCGAGGGGGAAGCGCGTCGGCCGTTTGCGGTCGCGCAGGGTGTGCGCGTACACGGGGCGAAGCGAACTGCTGCCGTGTACGGGGTGAACAGGGGGGTTCGCGTGTCGATCGCCATTGCCGTCACCAGCGCCGATCTGGTGCTGCCGGCCCCTGACCGGCACACCCCGACGGCTGCCGTCCTCCGCCCGCCGGGACAGCTCGACCTCGAAGGCGGCCTCGCCGAGGTGGGCACCCTCCTGGAGCACCACAGCCACGTCCTGGCCGTCGTCCCGACCTGGCTGCCGCCCGCCGCCGTCCGGCGGCTGCACACCGTACGGGCCATCCTCGAAACCGACCGGATCGCCCTCCTCGACGTCGACCTGCCGCCGCTCGGCACCGCCCTGCTGGTGCGTCAGCTGCGACAGCTCAGCGTCTGCGACTTCAGCCCCGGCGTCATCGCCGCGGCCGCCCGCCTGCTCTCGCACTACATCCACGCCGGAGCCCTGCTCGGCTCCGTCGCCCGCCTCGACCGGGTCCCGGTCGGGCTCAAGGCGCACGCCCGGTCCTGGTCGCCCGGGGCCCAGTTCGCCGTCCTGGCCCACCCGACACCGCACCTGGCCCGGCTCGGTACGTCGGGGGCGGGGGCCGGCGGTTCG
>NZ_JACBGN010000392.1 GCF_013401435.1 Streptomyces sp. BR123 | reverse complement strand
GCCCGGCAGCGCATCAGCGTCCTGTTCGCCATGCTCCGCGATGGAACCTTCTACGAATCACGCCTCCCCGAAGCGGTCGCTGCATGACCAGCTCAGGCTTGACGAAAGACATAGAGGCACCCCCCCCGGCAGGGACAACGCACCACGAACGGGCGGGGAAGTGGTGCCACAGAGCGTCTTACCAGCCGTTCTGTAGAGGGCGGGAGAGACGACGGCCCTGGCGGCGGTGGCGAACCGGGGGAGCGGCCGCAGTGGCGAGTGGCGCGGATCGTGCGGTCCGTCCGGCGGCGGCGGGCTGCTTTTAGCAGCGCCCGGAGGCGGAAACACGGGACGCTGCCGCCGTGCATTCCAACGATGGGCAGGGCCGGACGCATGACGGAATACCGCCCGTCCGACAGCGTGGCCGATTCTGAAGTCATGGTGTTGCCGGGGAGTTGGCACAGCGACATGATCGCTTTCGTGCGCGCCGATCCTGATTCGAGAGTCGGCATGTGATGCGCCAATCCCTTCCATGCCATGCGAAGGGTGGCCGATTCTCGTTTCGGCCGGCGGCGTCCGTACCGCCATCGCGGTTTCACTGCAAGGGAGTTGTGAATTCATGCATAAGCGTCGGGCATTACTCGCCCTCAGCACTGTAGGCGTGGTCATGTGCACCACCGCGTTCATGCCATCGGTCAGTCTGGCCGCCGACCGCGACGGTGGAGGGAAGGAGGATTCCTACGCCGAGAGGCACGACCTGACGGTGGACGACGTCAGGCAGATCAACGCACTGAACGAGAGGGCCTTGGACCTGGGTCAGCCCGGCAAGCCCCCGCTCGGATTGCCGCCGGGTGCCGTCGAGTCCCTCAGGCCCTCCGCCTCGGCCGACGACCGGGTCACTCCTCCGGCCGAGCCCCTCGACAGGATGCCTGACGCGTACCGGGCCCACGGAGGCAGGGCCACTACAGACGTCAGCAACTACATACGCAAGTGGCAGCAGGCCTACAGCCATCGCGACGGCAAGGCGCGACAGATGACCGAAGCGCAGCGAGAACAGCTGTCCTACGGTTGTGTCGGAATCACCTGGGTCAACTCGGGGCCCTACCCGACGAACAAATTGGCGTTCGCTTCGTTCGACGAGAACAAGTACAACAGTGGCCTGAGGAACAACAGCCCCCGGCCGGGCGAGACGCGGGCCGAATTCGAAGGGCGCATCGCGAAGGGAAGCTTCGACGAAACGAAGGGCTTCAATCGCGCTCGTGATGTGGCATCCATCATGAACAAGGCCCTGGAGAATTCGCACGACGTGGGGGCCTACGTGAACAACCTCAAGGCGGAGCTCGCCAAGAGCAACGACCCGCTGCTTCACGAGGACGGCCGTTCCACCTTCTACTCGGCCCTCAGCAGCACGCCGTCCTTCAAGGAGCGTGACGGGGGGAACTTCGACCCGTCCAGGATGAAGGCGGTCGTCTACTCGAAGCACTTCTGGAGCGGGCAGGATCCGAGGAGCTCCTCCGGCAAGCGCAAGTACGGCGACCCGGATGCCTTCCGCCCGGACCGGCGAACAGGCCTCGTCGACATGTCGGGGGACAGGAACGTGCCGCGCAGTCCTGCCAACCCGGGCGAAGGATACGTCAACTTCGACTACGGCTGGTTCGGCGATCAGAAGGAACCGGATCCCAAGAAGACGGTATGGACCCACGCCAACCATTATCACTCGCCCGGTGGCGCCATGGGTCCGATGCAGGTGTACGAGAGCACCTTCCCGAACTGGTCAGCCGGGTACGCGGACTTCGACCGCGGAGCCTACGTGATCACATTCATACCGAAGAGCTGGAACACCGCCCCCGCCAAGGTGAAGCAGGGCTGGCCGTAACGGCCACGGACGGGAGTCCGGCCTCCGGGACGACCGCGGGCCTGGGCGCTCTCTGGATCAGGCATGAGCCTGCAGCCGGAAGTGACGCACCCTGGGCACCCGGGGGCCCGGTTCTCATACGGCGAAACCCCCCTCAGCCGGGCCCTGCGGCGGCTGCACGGTGTGCGGAACGGTAGCGGCCCGGGGAGATTCCATATCTGGCGGTGAAGGCCTGCCGGAGCGTCTCGGCGGACCCGAAGCCGCACCGTGCGGCCACGCTCGGCACCGGGAGCGTCGTCGAGGTCAGCAGGTGGGCTGCGGCCTCGGTTCTGGCCCGTCGCACGTATCGGCCGGGAGGCAGCCCCAGGTGTTCGACGAACAGGCGGTTCAGGTGACGCGGGGCCACACCGGCGAGCATGGCCAGCGCCCCGGCCGACAAGTCGTGGTCCGGGTGCTCAGCGATGTGCTCCACCAGTCGGCGGACCATGTCGTCGCGGGGCGGAGGAGCGGCGGTGAACAGGCTCACCTGCGCCTGGTTTCCCGGGCGCTGCAAATAGACGACCAGGTCGCGGGCGACTTGGCGAGCCAGGCCGGAGCCGTGGTCCTCCTCGATGAGGGCGAGGGTCAGGTCGATCGCGCTGGTGATTCCCGCCGCAGTGTAGACGTTCCCGTCCTTGATGTAGAGGGGGTCGGGATCCACGGTGACGGCGGGATGGCTCGCCGCCAGCCGGGCTGCGAACCGCCAGTGCGTGGTGGTGCGGCGACCGTCGAGGAGGCCCGCGGCGGCGAGGACGGCGGCCCCTGTGCACAGCGAAGCCACCCGGCGGCTCTCCCGTGCCAGTCGACGCACGTGTCCCACCAGCCGCACGTCCTGCGCGGCACGTTCGAAGCCGATGCCACCCGAGACGAAGAGCGTGTCCAGGGGACCCGTCATCCGTTCCAGCGATTCCTGGCTGAGCAGGAGGATCCCGGAACCACAGTCGATCGGTTCGCCGGCCGGTCCGGCAAGCCGGACGCGGTACGGGTGGGCGAGGTCCCCGATCCGGTTCGCCATCTGCAGCGCGGTCGTGACGCACGCGATATCCAGCAACTCGGCCGCTTCGTACCCGATCACCAGCATGAGCCGTTCCCCCATGAGGTGAGACCCTATGCCGGACGGACCTGCATCCCAAGGTTCGTGACAGGAAGAAGACGCGCGGGTCCAGGACCGGCCTGGCGGCCGCACCGTAGGTGCATGAATCCTCCCCGCGGGTCCCGCGCAGGCAGCACGACCGACGTCCCGCACGACGGCAGGGCCCGAACGGTTCGCGTTCTCCTGACCCGGTGTGCACGGCGCTGGCCCACCTGGCTCGCCGTGGCCCTTGTCGTCGTCACCTTCGCCGACGGTGCCGCGCCGTTCGAACTGCTCGCGGCCCTCCTCGTCGTTATGCCGCTGTGCTACCTGGCCTTCGGGGCGAGGCGCCGGGAGCTCGGCACACGGCGCGCACTGGCGGTCCAGTTGGCTGGCCTCGTGGTCTTCACGGCCGTGGGGCTCTTGGCGCTCGCGGTGGGCCCGCCGGGCGCCGGCTACGTCGTAGCGGCCGGGTGGTTCGCCCACGGCGTGTGGGATGCAGTGCACCATCGCACGGGCAAGGTCGTGCCGCGGGCCTGGTCGGAGTGGTGTGGTGTCGTGGATTTCCTCGGGGCGGCGGCGATCGTGCTGCTGACCTAGGCCCTTCCTCCAAGTGTCACCGCCGCTCCAGGCCTGGCCACCCCGGCGGCGTCCTGCACCGACGGCACACCCGCACACCCTTTTCCAGGGACGGGGCGCCGGGGCGGTGCTTGCGGAGCATGCGGCAAGCCGGAAGGATCGCGCCCCTCCGTGGGCCCTGTCAACGGCCTTCAAGAAACCGTGGGCGGAGGCATTCGATGAGGTAGTCGCCGGTGTCGGGGTCGGTGGTGACGCCGTGGGCCTCGCTGCCGAAGCCGGGGAAGGCGCGGTCGAAGGCTTCGAGGGCGGTGAGATAGCGCAGGAGGGGGCCGTCGGGGTCGCCGAGGGATTCGCCGGGCATCAGGACGGGGATTCCGGGCGGGGTGACAGTGACCATGGCCGCCGCGATCCGGTCGGCGGCGTCGGCCAGGCGGACGCGTTCGGTGCCGCCGCGGATGAGCTGCTGGTAGCAGTGGCGGGGCGGGTGGACCGGGGTGGGCAGGTCGTGGAAGGCCTCGTCGAGGGCAGTGATGAAGGCGCCGCGGGTGAGGTGCTCGTGCATCTGCGTGCACAGTTCACGCAGGGTGGTGCCGCGGTAGCGAGACCGATGGCGTTCCACGAGGGCGGGCAGGACCCGGTCGAGGGGGGCGTCGGTGTCGTAGAGGGCCTTGAAGTCCATCAGCGCGTCCACGAGGGTGCCCCACTTGCCCTTGGTGATGCCCATGGAGAACAGGATGAGGGTGGTGTAGCTGTCGGTCTTCTCGACGACGATGCCGCGGGTGGCGAGGTATTCGGTCAGGACCCGGGCGGGGATCCCCCAGGACTCGGTCCGGCCGGTGGCGTTGACGCCGGGGCAGGTGAGGGTGACCTTGACGGGATCGAGGAGGCAGTGGCCGTCTGTGAGACCGGCGAAGCCGTGCCAGGCGGCCCCGGGTTCGAGCTGCCAGCAGGAGGGGTCGGTGGCCAGGAGGGTGGCGGGAGCGTCGGCGAGGGGAATGCGGGTGCCCGTCGCGGGGTCGGTGACGTGTTCGGGCTGCCAGACTCCGAAGAACCAGTCCGGGCGGTCCGCGGCGGCGGTGATGCGGCGTCCGGTGCGGACGACTGCCTGCCGGAAGCGGATCGCCTCGGTGACGGCCTCGTCGATCAGCCACCGGCCCTGCGGGCCGTCCATCATCGCGGCGGCCACGTCGAGGGAGGCGATGCCCGGGTAGAAGGCGGAGGTGGTGCCGTGCATCATGAACGCCTCGTTGAAGCGGTCGTGTTCCACCGGCGCGCGCGGCGCGGGGCGGACGTGGACCATCGCGCACTGGGAGAGCGCGGCGAGGAGCTTGTGGGTGGAGTGGGTGGCGAACACGGTGGGCCGGTCGTCGGCCGGGAGCGTGTCCGCGGTCACGGCCATGCCGTAGCGCCCCTGGTAGAGGGGGTGGAAGCGGGCGTAGGCGAACCATGCCTCGTCGAAGTGGAGACGTGGGGTGCTGGGGGCGAGCGTTCGGGCGGTGGCCACGGTGTCGTAGCACAGGCCGTCGTACGTGGAGTTGGTGATGACCGCGTACTGGGCGTCGGGTGACACGGCGCCGACGGTGAGGGGATTGGCGGCGATGCGGGCGGCGATCGCGGCCGGGGCGGTGGTGGCGGGCGGGAGTGGTCCGGCGAGGCCGTATCCGTTGCGCGTCGGCACGAGGTAGACGGGGCGGGCGCCGGAGACGACCAGGCCGTGCAGGACCGACTTGTGGCAGTTGCGGTCGACGAGGGCGATTTCGTCGGCGGTGACGCTGTAGTGGCCGACCATGCGGTTGCACGTCGAGTCGCCGTGCAGGACGAAGTAGGTGCGCTCGGAACCGAAGACACGGGCGGCGTTGCGTTCGGCCTCGCCGATCGGTCCGCTGTGCTCGTAGAGCGAGCCGAGCTCCCCCACGGAGATCGACAGGTCGGTGCGGAAGAGGCGCTCGCCGTAGTAGTCGAAGAACGCCCGGCCGGCCGGCGATTTCAAGAACGCGACTCCGCCGGAGTGGGCGGGGGTGTGCCAGGAGTACTCGTGCGCGTCCTCGAACTGTTTCAGGGCGCGGAAGAACGGCGGGAGGACGTCTGCCAGGTAGGTGCGGGCGGCGGCCGTGACGCGGCCGGCGATGAAGGCGGGGGTGTCCTCCAGCGGCCAGATGTAGCCGACGACCGTCTCCGACACCCACAGCGGCAGGTGTTCGAGGTCGTGGTCGGAGCTGTCGGTCATCAGCAGGAAGACGGGCAGGTCCTTGAAGCGGTGCCGGATCCTGTCCAGGACCTCCGCCCCGCCCGTCGGCACCTCGGGACCGTCGGGCGTCGTTCCTGCGGGCCGGCGGTGGGCGGGGGCGGCACTGTCTCTTATA
>NZ_JACBGN010000391.1 GCF_013401435.1 Streptomyces sp. BR123 | reverse complement strand
GTGTGGGTGCGGTGTGGGCGGCGCGGCGGGGCGGAGACCGTGCAGGCCCGGTTCCCGCCCCCGGAAGGGGTGGGAACCGGGCCTGCACGGCGCTGGGGCCGGAGCCGGGGTGCGGACCGGTGCGGACCGGGGCCGACCGGTGTGGGCCGGGTCAGCCCCGGGCGGCCGGTGCGGCGGCGTCGCGGAGCAGGCAGGTCAGGCGGGCGCTGCACACCCGCCGGTCCTGCTCGTCGCTGATCACGATGTCGTAAGTGGCGGTGGTCCGGCCGCGGTGCACGGGGGTGGCGACGCCGGTGACGAGGCCGGAGCGGATTCCGCGGTGGTGGGTGCAGTTCAGGTCGACACCGACGGCGATCTTGTCGATGCCGCCGTGGAGCATCGCGCCGACCGAGCCGAGGGTCTCGGCGAGGACGGCGGAGGCGCCGCCGTGCAGGAGCCCGTAGGGCTGGGTGTTGCCCTCGACCGGCATGGTGCCGACGACGCGGTCGGGGGCGGCCTCCAGGATGCGGATGTCCATCCGCTCGCCGAGGTGGCCCGCCGAGAACAGCGCGGGCAGGTCGATGCCCAGGGCTGCGTACTCGTCCAGGACCTCCTGCGGGAACTTCACAGCGTGCTGCTCGCCCATGGGCCGGCTCCGTTCGTCAACGCTCGTTAACCATCTTGTCCTGACGTCGTTCTATCAGGCCGGTTCGAAGCGCACGACGACGGATTTGCTGGCGGGGGTGTTGCTGGTGTCGGCGGTGGAGTCGAGCGGGACGAGCACGTTCGTCTCGGGGTAGTAGGCCGCCGCGCAGCCGCGGGCGGTGGGGTAGTGGACGACGCGGAAGCCGGGCGCGCGCCGCTCCACGCCGTCCTTCCACTCGCTGACCAGGTCCGTGTAGGAGCCGTCGGCGAGTCCGAGCTCGGCCGCGTCCTCGGGGTTGACCATGACGACGCGGCGGCCGCCGGTGATGCCGCGGTAGCGGTCGTCGAGGCCGTAGATGGTGGTGTTGTACTGGTCGTGGCTGCGCAGGGTCTGCAGCAGCAGCCGGCCCTCGGGGACCTTCGGGTACTCCACGGGCGCGGCGGTGAAGTTGGCCTTGCCGGTCGCCGTGGGGAAGCGGCGCTCGTCGCGGGGGGCGTGGGGGAGGCGGAAGCCCTCGGGGCGGGCGGCGCGGGCGTTGAAGTCCTCGAAGCCGGGGACGACGCGGGCGATCCGGTCGCGGATGGCGGCGTAGTCCCGCTCGAACTCTTCCCAGGGGGTGGCGGAGGCGTCGCCGAGGACGGCGCGGGCCATGCGGGCGACGATCGCCGGCTCGGAGAGCAGGTGCGGGGAGGCGGGGGTGAGGTTGCCTCGGGAGGCGTGGACCATGCCCATGGAGTCCTCGACGGTGACGAACTGCCGGCCGGAGGCCTGGACGTCCTTGTCGGTGCGGCCGAGGGTGGGCAGGATCAGGGCGCGCCGGCCGGTGACCGCGTGGGAGCGGTTGAGTTTGGTGGAGACGTGGACGGTGAGGTCGGCGCGGCGGATCGCGGCCTCGGTGACCTCGGTGTCGGGGGTGGCGCCGACGAAGTTGCCGCCCATGGCGAAGAGCACCCTGGCCTTGCCGTCGCGCAGGGCCTCGATGGAGCGGACCACGTCGTAGCCGTGGTGCCGGGGCGAGGTGATCCCGAACTCCCTGTCGAGGGCGTCGAGGAAGGCGGGGGCGGGGCGTTCGAAGATCCCCATGGTGCGGTCGCCCTGGACGTTGGAGTGGCCGCGGACGGGGCAGACGCCGGCCCCGGGGCGGCCGATGTTGCCGCGCAGCAGGAGCAGGTTGACGACCTCGCGGATGGTGGCGACGGCGTGCTTGTGCTGGGTCAGGCCCATGGCCCAGCAGACGATGGTGCGCTGCGAGGCCAGGATCATGGCGAGGGCGCGTTCGATCTCGGGCCGGGTGAGGCCGGTGGCGGTGAGGGTCTCGTCCCAGTCCGCCGCGGCCGCGGCGGTGCGGAGGTCCTCGTAGCCGTGGGTGTGCTCGCGGACGAAGTCCATGTCGACGGCGCCGGATCCCGCGGCGGAGCCGCTTTCGGACGCTTCGATCACGAGCTTGTTGAGGAGGCGGAAGAGGGCCTGGTCGCCGCCGATGCGGATCTGGAGGAAGAGGTCGGTCAGGGCGGTGCCCTTGAGCATGCCGATCGGGGTCTGGGGGTTCTTGAAGCGCTCCGTGCCGGCTTCGGGGAGCGGGTTCACCGAGATGATCTTCGCGCCGGAGGTCTTGGCCTTCTCCAGGGCGGAGAGCATGCGGGGGTGGTTGGTGCCCGGGTTCTGTCCCGCGACGATGATCAGGTCGGCCTGGTGGAGGTCCTCCAGGGAGACGCTGCCCTTGCCGATCCCGATGGTCTCGGTGAGCGCGGAGCCCGAGGACTCGTGGCACATGTTGGAGCAGTCGGGCAGGTTGTTCGTGCCGAACTCGCGGGCGAAGAGCTGGAAGAGGAACGCGGCCTCGTTGCTGGTGCGGCCCGAGGTGTAGAAGAGGGCCTCGTCGGGGGAGCCGAGGGCGTTCAGCTCCTCGGCGATGATCTCGAAGGCACGCTCCCAGGTGACGGGCTCGTACCGGTCGGCGCCCTCGGGCAGATACATGGGGTGCGTGATGCGGCCCTGCTGGCCCAGCCAGTAGCCGGAGCGGTCGGCGAGTTCGGCGAGCGGGTGGGCGGCGAAGAAGGCCGGGGTGACCCGGCGCAGCGTGGCCTCCTCGGCGACGGCCTTGGCGCCGTTCTCGCAGAACTCGGCGGTGTGCCGGCTGTCGCCCTCGGGCCAGGCGCAGCCGGGGCAGTCGAAGCCGTTCTTCTGGTTGACCTTGAGGAGGGTGCGGGCGGTGCGGGCCAGGCCCATCTGGGCCTGTGCGATCCGCAGCGTGTGCTTGATCGCGGGCAGGCCGGCGGCGGCGTGCTGCGGGGGCGCGACCTGCGGCGCGTCCTGTACGGGATCACCTGCGGGCGGCTTCGTGGCCATGTCGCTCCCCTTTGAGCACGTCGGGCAGTGCGCCGGCCGGGCCGCGCGCTTCGCATTCGGGTCCGAATCCTGTCACGACGGGGGCGGTGATCGCCGCCGCAGGAGTTGTCGGCGGGGACGCCTAGGATCGTGGGCGTGGCAGAGAACGCATCGAAGAAGACCGACCAGACGACCGCAGCGGACCGTCCCCGCCTGATGCTCATGGACGGGCACTCCCTGGCGTACCGGGCGTTCTTCGCGCTGCCCGCGGAGAACTTCACGACGGTGACCGGCCAGCCGACGAACGCGATCTACGGGTTCGCGTCGATGCTGGCGAACACGCTGCGCGACGAGGCGCCCACGCATTTCGCGGTGGCGTTCGACGTCTCGCGCAAGACGTGGCGCTCGACGGAGTTTCCCGAGTACAAGGCGAACCGCTCCTCCACCCCGGACGAGTTCAAGGGGCAGGTGGAGCTGATCGGCGAGCTGCTGGACGCGATGAACGTGCCGCGGTTCGCGGTCGAGGGCTTCGAGGCCGACGACGTCATCGCGACGCTGGCGACGCAGGCGGAGGCGCTCGGCTACGAGGTGCTGATCGTCACCGGCGACCGGGACTCCTTCCAGCTGGTCTCCGAGCACACGACGGTGCTGTACCCGACGAAGGGCGTCTCCGAGCTGACCCGGTTCACGCCGGAGAAGGTCGTGGAGAAGTACGGGCTGACCCCGCGGCAGTACCCGGACTTCGCGGCGCTGCGCGGCGACCCGTCGGACAACCTGCCGGGCATCCCGGGCGTCGGTGAGAAGACCGCCGCCAAGTGGATCAACCAGTTCGGGTCGTTCGCGGAGCTGGTGGAGCGCGCCGAGGAGGTCAAGGGCAAGGTCGGGCAGAACTTCCGCGACCACCTGGAGGCCGTGAAGCTCAACCGCGTCCTGACGGAGATGGTCCGCGACGTGCACCTGGAGAAGACCCCCGCCGACCTGCAGCGCGCCCCGTACGACCGGTCTGCGGTGACCGGCGTGCTGGACGTGCTGGAGATCCGCAATCCCTCGCTGCGCGAGCGGCTGCTGGCGGTGGACCCGGGCGTCGGCGAGGAGGCGGCCCCGGCTCCGGCCGCCGGTGTGGAGCTGGACGGGTCCGTGCTGGGCGCGGGCGAGCTCGCGCCGTGGCTCGCGGCGCACGGCGGCGGCCCCCTCGGCGTGTGCACCGTGGACAGCTGGGCGCTGGGCCAGGGCAGCGTCGCCGAGGTCGCGCTGGCCGCGGCCGGCGGGGCGGCCGCCTGGTTCGAGCCGTCCGCGCTGGACGAGGCCGACGAGCAGGCCTTCGCGGCCTGGGCCGCCGACCCGGACCGGCCCAAGGTCGTGCACAACGCCAAGGGCCTGATGCGGGTCTTCCCGGAGCACGGCTGGCGCCTGGACGGCGTCACCATGGACACCGCTCTCGCCGCGTACCTGGTCAAGCCGGGACGGCGGTCCTTCGCGCTGGACGTGCTGTCGGTGGAGTACCTGGGCCGCGAGCTGCAGCCCGCCGCCGCCGACGGCCAGCTGGCCTTCGGCGCCGACGAGACCGCCGAGGCCGAGGCGCTGATGGCGCAGGCCCGCGCCGTCCTGGACCTCGGGGACGCCTTCACCGGCAAGCTCGTGGAGGTGGGCGCCGCCGACCTGCTCCACGACATGGAGCTGCCCACGTCCGAGCTGCTGGCCCGGATGGAGCGGGCCGGCATCGCCGCCGACCGGGACCACCTGGAGGCCATGGAGCAGCAGTTCGCCGGGGCCGTGCAGCAGGCCGTCAAGGAGGCGCACGCGTCGGTGGGCCACGAGTTCAACCTCGGCTCGCCCAAGCAGCTGCAGGAGGTCTTCTTCGGCGAGCTGGACCTGCCGAAGACGAAGAAGACCAAGACCGGCTACACCACGGACGCGGACGCCCTGGCCTGGCTGGCCGCCCAGACCGACCACGACCTCCCCGTGATCATGCTGCGGCACCGGGAGCAGGCCAAGCTGCGGGTGACCGTGGAGGGCCTGGTCAAGACGGTCGCCGCCGACGGCCGGGTGCACACCAGCTTCAGCCAGACGACCGCCGCGACCGGACGCCTGTCCTCCACCGACCCCAACCTGCAGAACGTGCCGGTGCGCACGGACGAGGGCCGCGCCATCCGCCGCGGGTTCGTCGTCGGCGAGGGCTACGAGTCCCTCATGACCGCCGACTACAGCCAGATCGAGCTGCGCGTCATGGCCCACCTGTCCGAGGACGAGGGCCTGATCCAGGCCTTCCTGTCGGGTGAGGACCTGCACACCACCGTTGCCTCGCAGGTGTTCGGCGTGGAGCGGTCCGCGGTCGACGCCGAGATGCGGCGCAAGATCAAGGCGATGTCGTACGGGCTCGCGTACGGGCTCTCCGCCTTCGGTCTCGCCCAGCAGCTCGGGATCGAGCCGGCCGAGGCGCGCGGGCTGATGGAGACCTTCTTCGAGCGGTTCGGCGGGGTCCGGGACTACCTGCAGCGCGTCGTCGAGGAGGCCCGCGCCACCGGGTACACGGCGACGATCTTCGGGCGCCGCCGCTACCTGCCGGACCTCGGCAGCGACAACCGCCAGCGCCGCGAGGCCGCGGAGCGGATGGCGCTGAACGCCCCGATCCAGGGCACCGCCGCCGACATCGTCAAGGTCGCCATGCTGCGCGTGGACCGGGCGATCGCCGAGGCCGGCCTGACGTCGCGGATGCTGCTCCAGGTCCACGACGAAATCGTGCTGGAGATCGCCCCGGGCGAGCGCGAACGGGTCGAGGAGCTGGTGCGCCGGGAGATGGCCGCCGCCGTCGAGCTGCGGGCCCCGCTGGACGTGTCCGTCGGCGTCGGCTCCGACTGGGAGTCCGCCGCGCACTGACCCGGCATCCGTGTGCCGCGCGGTGCCGTGGATCGGGGCGTTCAGCGCCATCCGCTCCGCGGCCTCGCGGCGCTGGCGGTTGTCGCTGCCGAGGTCCGGCAGGTAGCGGCGGCGCCCG
>NZ_JACBGN010000390.1 GCF_013401435.1 Streptomyces sp. BR123 | reverse complement strand
CCCGCCCCCTCCCCCATCACCGAAGCCGCCGCCGAGGACCTCGTCCACGGCATCTGTTTCAAGACGGGCCCGCCGCGCGTGCTGGGAGCCGAGCTCGAATGGCTCGTGATGGACGCCGAGCGGCCCGGTGAGCCGCTTCCCCCCGAGCGGCTGACGGCCGCGCACGACGCGGTCCGCGCCCTCCCCCTCCACTCCCGCTTCAGCATCGAACCCGGCGGCCAGCTGGAGCTCAGCTCCGCTCCTGCCGACTCCCTCTCCGCCTGCGTGGACAGCCTGCAGGCCGACCTCACCGCCGTACGGAGCACACTGCGCTCCCGGGACCTGGTCCTGCGCGGCATCGGCCGCGACCCCCGCACCCCCGTGCGCCGGCTGGTGGGCAGCCCCCGCTACGACGCCATGGAGGCGTACCTCGACCGCTTCGGCCCGGCCGGGCGCGCCATGATGCGCACCTCCGCCTCCGTGCAGGTGTGCGTGGACGCCGGCTACGAGGAGCCGGGCCCGCTCGGCTACGGGCGGCGCTGGCGGCTGGGGCATCTGCTGGGCGCGGTGTTCGTGGCGGCGTTCGCCAACTCCCCCGCGACCGGGGGCCCGTACGCCGGATGGCGGTGTGCCCGTCAGGGAATCTGGCGGGACCTGGACGCCCGGCGGGCGCTCGCCCCGCCGCTGGACGCCAAGCCCCGGCCGGGATGGGTCCGGCACGCGCTGGACACCGAGGTCATGTGCATGCGGTCGTACGGCGACGGGCCGTGGACGGCACCCCGCGGCATGACGTTCCGCGACTGGCTGCGCGCCACGTCCCCCGCCCGGTCCCCGGCCCCGTCCCCGCCGCCGCTGCCCGGCGCGCTGCGGCCGCCGACCACCGATGACCTCGCGTACCACCTGACCACGCTGTTCCCGCCGGTGCGCCCGCGCGGCCACCTGGAGCTGCGGATGATCGACGCCCAGCCCGGGGACGACGGCTGGCTCGTACCGGTCGCGGTCGTGCACGCGCTGTTCGACGACCCGGAGGCCGCCGAGACCGGGTACCGGGTGGCGAAGGCGCTCGCCGACCGGTACGGGCCGGTGCGTGCGCCCCGCAATCCGCTGTGGCAGTCCGCGGCCCGCCACGGCCTGGCCGATCCGGAGCTGCGGGCGGCGGCCGCCCTCTGCTTCCGGGCCGCGGCCGAGGCGCTGCCCCGGCTCGGGGCGAGTGCGCACGTGCAGGACACGGTGGACGCCTTCACCGAGCGTTTCGTGCTGCGCGGACGCTGCCCGGCCGACGAGAACGCGTACCGGCTCACCGGGACGGGGGACCGCTCATGACCGCTGAATCCTTTGTGTCCGCACACGAACCCTGCGAATCCCTCGCGCCCGGCGAGCCCGCGGACCTCCGCGAGCGGGCGCTCAAGGCCCTGACCGCGGCCCGGATCCGTACGGCCGGGCTGACCGATGCGGTGACCGACGAGGACCTCACGGCCCAGCACTCGCCGCTGATGTCCCCGCTGGTCTGGGACCTCGCGCACATCGGGAACCAGGAGGAGCTGTGGCTGCTGCGCCGGGTCGGCGGCCGTGAGGCCATGCACCCGGAGATCGATCCGCTGTACGACGCGTTCGAGCATCCGCGTTCCGAGCGGCCGAAGCTGCCGCTGCTCGGGCCCGCCGAGGCCCGCCGGTACGCGGCCGACGTGCGCGGGCGGGTGTTCGACCTGTTGGAGCGGACGCCGCTGGAGGGCAGCGCGCTGCTCGACTCGGGCTTCGCCTTCGGGATGATCGCGCAGCACGAGCAGCAGCACGACGAGACGATGCTGATCACTCATCAGCTGCGGCGGGGTGCCCCGGTGCTGGCCGCCCCGTATCCGTCCCCGCCGTCGGGGCTGCCGCCGGCGGTGTCCGAGGTGCTGGTTCCGGGCGGCCCGTTCACCATGGGGACTTCGGCGGAGCCATGGGCACTGGACAACGAGCGTCCGGCGCACGTCCGGGAGACGGGGCCGTTCTGGATCGACACGGTGCCGGTGACGAACGCCGCGTTCCAGGCGTTCATCGCGGACGGCGGCTATCTCGACGGCCGCTGGTGGGCGCCGGAGGGCTTCGAGCAGATCCGCCGGCACGGGATCGGGGCGCCGCTGTTCTGGTACCGGGAGGCCGGCCAGTGGCTGCGCCGCCGCTTCGGGATGACCGAGCCGGTGCCGGAGGAGGAGCCCGTCCTGCACGTGAGCTGGTACGAGGCGGACGCGTACGCGCGCTGGGCGGGCCGGCGGCTGCCGACGGAGGCGGAGTGGGAGAAGGCGGCCCGGCACGATCCGGCGACCGGGCGCTCCGCCCGCTACCCGTGGGGGGACGCCGATCCGACGCCCGCGCGCGCCAATCTGGGGCAGCGGCACCTGCGTCCGGCGCCGGCGGGCAGCTATCCGGCGGGGGCCTCCCCGCTCGGGGTGCGCCAGCTGATCGGCGACGTGTGGGAGTGGACGTCCTCGGACTTCCTGCCGTATCCGGGGTTCCGGGCGTTCCCGTACCGGGAGTACTCGGAGGTGTTCTTCGGGCCGGAGTACAAGGTGCTGCGCGGCGGCTCGTTCGCGGTGGACCCGGTGGCCTGCCGGGGCACGTTCCGCAACTGGGACCTGCCGGTGCGGCGGCAGATCTTCTCCGGGTTCCGGACGGCGAGGGATGCCTGATGTGCCGCCATATCGCCTTTGTGGGGCCCGAGGTGCCCCTGGGGAGGCTGCTGAGCGATCCGGAGTATTCGCTCGTACGGCAGTCGTGGGGTCCGCGGCGGCAGCGCCACGGCACGGTCAACGCCGACGGCTTCGGGGTGGGCTGGTACGCGGAGGGGGATCCGGTGCCGGCCCGCTACCGGCGGGCAGGGCCGATCTGGGGGGACCTGACCTTCGCGGACCTGGCCCGGGTGGTGCGGGCCGGGGCGGCCCTGGCCGCCGTACGGGACGCCACGCTGGCGGGGGCGGAGGGGGAGGCCGCGGCCGCCCCGTTCACGGGCGGGCGGTGGCTGTTCAGCCACAACGGCGCGATACGGGGCTGGCCGGGCACGGCGGCCCCGCTCGCGGCGGCCCTGCCGGCCGGCGAGGTGCTGGGGCTGGCCGCCACGACGGATTCGGCGCTCGTCTGGGCGCTGGTGCTGCACCGGCTCCGCCGGGGGGACGACCTGGGCACGGCGCTCGCCGAGCCGGTGCGCGAACTCGCGGAGGCCGCGCCGGGTTCCCGGCTGAACCTGCTGCTGACCGACGGCCGGGCGATCGCCGCGACGGCCTGGGGCGATTCGCTGTGGTACCTGACCGACCCGGCGGCGCAGCGCGTCGTGGTGGCGTCGGAGCCGTACGACGACGATCCGCGCTGGCACGAGGTGCCCGACCGGACCCTGCTGACCGCCCATCGCACCCGGGTCGACCTGACCCCGCTCAAGGAGACCGTCCAGTGAGTGACTTCCAGTTGACCCGCACGCTCGACGAGAACGCCGCCGATTCCGCGCTGCGCGAGGACGTGCTGACCGGGCTGACGCGCTCGCCGAAGGTGCTGCCGCCCAAGTGGTTCTACGACGCCCGCGGCAGCGAGCTGTTCGACGAGATCACCCGGCTGCCGGAGTACTACCCGACGCGCGCGGAGCGGGAGATCCTGCTGGCGCGGGCCGGGGAGATCGCCGCGGTGAGCGGGGCCCGCACGCTGGTGGAGCTGGGTTCCGGTTCCTCCGACAAGACCCGGCACCTGCTCGCGGCGATGCCCGCGCTGGACACGTACGTCCCGGTGGACGTGAGCGCGAGCGCGCTGGAGGGGGCGGCGCAGATCCTGCAGGGGGAGCATCCGGGGCTGCGGGTGCGTGCGGTGGTGGCCGACTTCACCAAGCCGCTGCGGCTTCCCGAGGCGCCCGGGCCGCGGCTGGTGGTGTTCCTCGGAGGGACGATCGGGAACCTGCTGCCGACGGAGCGGGCGGTGTTCCTCTCGTCCGTACGGGCGATGCTGTCGCCGGGGGACGCGCTGTTGATGGGGACGGACCTGGTGAAGGACGAGTCCGTGCTGGTGGCGGCGTACGACGACGCACAGGGGGTGACGGCCGAGTTCAACCGGAACGTGCTGGCCGTCGTCAACCGGGAGCTGGGTGCGGACTTCCGTGCCGAGGACTTCGCGCACGTCGCCGTGTGGAACCGGGAGCAGGAGTGGATCGAGATGCGGCTGCGGGCCCGTTCGGAGCTGGTGGTGAAGGTGCGGGCCCTGGACCTGCTGGTGCCGTTCGAGGAGGGTGAGGAGATCCTGACGGAGGTGTCCGCGAAGTTCCGTCAGGAGGGCGTACGGACGGAGCTGGCGGCGGCCGGACTGGAGCTGACCCGGTGGTGGACGGACGCCGAGGGCCGGTTCGCGCTGTCCCTGTCGGTGGCCGACGGCGGGTCCGGCTGGGCGGACGGGCCCGGCAGCGGCGAGGAGGGGGTGGGGACGGAGGCCGGGTCGCCCGAGGTGATCGCGGCCTGAGCCGCCGCCGCGAGGTCCCGCCGGTGTGCGTACCGGCCCGGCGGGATCCGCGGCAGCAGCCGTACCTCGGCACGGACGCCGCGGGCGCGGGCGATCCGCCAGAGGGAGGCGGTCAGCGGGTCGTCGCCGACGAAGCAGGCGGCGCCCGCAGTGTCCCCGCCGGGCAGCCGGTAGTCGAGCCGGACCGGCTGGACGGGGACGCGTGCATCGATGGCGGACCGGAACGCGGCCCGCCGGAAGGGTCCCTGGGCGCGCCCGCACCATGTGCTGCCCTCGGGGAACACGGTGACCCGGTCGCCGGCCAGCAGGGCGCGAGTGAGGGTGGCGACGGTGCCCGGGAGGGCGCGGATCCGGTCGCGTTCGATGAACAGGGCGCCGGCCTGTTCGGCGAGCCGGCCCAGGCCCGGCCAGGCGCGGATCTCGCTCTTGGCGAGCATCCGGGAGGGCAGGACGGCCGCGACGAGCGGTATGTCCAGCCAGGAGACGTGGTTGGCGACGACGAGGCCGGCGCCGGCCCCGCCCGCACTGCCGTGAACGGTGATGGGCAGCCCGAAGGCCCGCACCAGGGCGGCGGACCAGGCCCGGATCACGGTGTGCCGGGGGCCGGCCGGCAGCAGCCGGACCGGTGGTGCGCCCAGGATTCCGAAGAGGATGAGGGCGGCTGCGGCGGTGAGCCGCAGGACCGCGCGCGGGAGGCCGACGGTGTGCCCGTCGTGACCGGCGCAGTCCTGCGGGGTGCAGGGCGAGGTGGGCAGCCAGACGCTCATGAGGTCGGGGCGAGCGCGAGGAAGTGCTTGAGGTAGCGGGGGTTGGTGCGCCGCAGGGAGAGCAGGACGTACAGGTCGGCGCAGCCGAAGGCGGCGTCGTGGGCGGGCTCTCCGCAGACCCAGGCACCGAGCCGGAGGTAGCCGCGCAGGAGCGGCGGGAGCTGGGTGCGCTCGGGGAAGGCGATGCCCTCGGGGTTCCAGGGGACGTGCGGGGTGACGCGGTACTCGGCGGGGGCGAGGCTGCGGGGCAGGACGTTGTCGCGGGTGGCGGCGGCGAGGACCCCGCCGTCGGCGAGCGGTATCGAGCAGCAGCCCGCGAGCCAGTTGTGCCCGGAACGGTCCATGTAGCGGGCGAGGCCGGCCCAGATCAGGCCTATGGCGGCGCCGTTGCGGTGGTCGGGGTGGACGCAGGAGCGGCCGACCTCGACGAGGTCGGGGCGGATGGGGGCGAGGGCGGAGAGGTCGAACTCGCTCTCGGAGTACAGGCGTCCGGCGACGGCGGCGCGTTCGGGCGGCAGCAGCCGGTAGGTGGCGACGACCTGTTCGGTCTCCTCCTCGACGACGAGGAGGTGGTCGCAGTGGGAGTCGAAGGCGTCGGAGTCAAGGCCGGGCTCGGGGCCGGCGAGGCGCGCGCCGAGCTCGCCCGCGAAGACCTGGTGGCGCAGCCGCTGGGCGGCGCGCACCTCGTCCTCGTCTCGGGCGAGGCGGACGGCGTACCGAGGGGCGGCGGCGGCTTCGGGGGCGGGGGCTTGGAG
>NZ_JACBGN010000038.1 GCF_013401435.1 Streptomyces sp. BR123 | reverse complement strand
CCGCCGTCCCGGCCGGCCCCGCCCCCGACCCCGGGCCCGCGCTGCTCGGACCGCTCCACCGGCACGCCGCCGCCGGTTTCCACCTCGACGCCGTCTACGACCGGCTCTTCGTCCGGCCCGTCCGCGCCGCCGCCGCCCTCGTCCGCTTCCTCGACCGCGAGGTCGTGGACGCGTACGTCAGCGGCGCGGGCGCCGGGCCCCGGCTGCTCGGCAGCCTCGTCCGCCGCGCCCAGACGGGCAACGTGCAGAGCTACCTGAGCGCCCTGTTCGCCGGAGCCGTGGTGCTGGCGATCGCCACCGCCGTCCTCGCCAACGTCAACGCCGGATCGTGAGCCGTGAGTCAGCCGTGATCGATATCAGCCCGACCGTGATGCAGTTCCTCCTGGTGTTCGCCGTGGCCGCACCGCTCCTCGGCGCCGCTGCGGCCCTCCTGCCGGCCCCGCCCGGACTCAAGGGCCGCAGCCCCGAACAGGCCGTGCTCCGCCACGGCGTGACCGTGACCGGCGCGGTCCTCGTCGCCGCGCTCGCCCTCGCCGCCGGCTTCGACCACGGCACCCCCGCCCGCTTCCAGGCGACCACGGACATCAGCTGGATCCCCGCCCTGCACGTCCGGATCCACCTCGGCATCGACGGCATCTCGCTCCCCCTCCTCGTGATGACCGCGCTGCTGTTCTTCCTCTGCGCGCTGTACAGCTACTTCAAGCTCCCCGCAGGCCCCTCCCCGAAGGCCTTCGTCGCGCTGCTCCTCGTCCTCGAAGCCGGCACGCTCGCGACCTTCGCCGTCCTCGACCTGCTGCTGTTCTTCCTCGCCTTCGAGATGGTCCTCATCCCGATGTACTTCCTCATCGCCCGCTGGGGCGGTGCCCAGCGGCAGGCCGCCGCCTGGAAGTTCATCCTGTACACCCTCCTCGGCTCCGTGGTCATGCTGCTCGGCCTGCTGCTGATCGGCCTGAACAGCGGCACGTTCGACATGGTGGCACTCGCCGCCGACAACGGCCGCGGGCTCACGCACACCACCCAGCTGCTGGCCGCCCTCTCCATCGGCATCGGCCTCGCCGTGAAGACACCGATGTGGCCGCTGCACAGCTGGCTGCCCGACGCCCACACGGCCGCCCCCACCGTCGGCTCCGTCCTGCTGGCCGGCGTCCTGCTGAAGATGGGCACGTACGGGTTCGTCCGGATCCTGCTGCCCGCCACCCCCGGGGGCATGGCCGCCCTCGCCCCGTACCTGGGCGCGTTCGCGGCCGTCGGCATCGTCTACGGATCCCTCGCCTGCCTGTGGCTCGCCCGCAAGGGCAACAAGGGCGACCTCAAGCGGCTCATCGCCTACTCCTCCGTCGGCCACATGGGCTTCGTCCTCCTCGGCATCGCCACCATGACGCCCACCGGGGTCAACGGCGCCCTGTTCGCCAACATCGCGCACGGCCTCATCACCGGCCTGCTCTTCTTCCTCGTCGGCGCCCTCAAGGACCGCTACGGCACCGCCGACCTCGACACCCTCGCCGGAGCCACCGGCGCCGCCCTCTACGGCCGCGCCCCCCGCCTCGGCGGGCTGCTCGCCTTCGCCGCCGTCGCCTCCCTCGGCCTGCCCGGCCTGGCCGGGTTCTGGGGCGAGATGCTGGCCCTGTTCGGCGCCTTCGACCCGGCCGAGGGCCTGTCCCGGCCCGCCTTCCTCACCTGGATGGCCCTCGGCGCCTTCGGCACCCTGCTCACCGCCGCCTACCTGCTGATCGTCGTACGGCGCGTGTGCATGGGCGACCCCGCGCAGCAGCCGCGGGCCGGGGCCGGCGCCGTGCCCGCCCTCGCGGACGTCCAGGGGTACGAGTTCGCGGCCTGGACCCCGCTCGTCGCCCTCACCGTCCTCGCCGGCCTGTGGCCCGCGGTCCTCCTCGGCCTCACCGATCCGGCCGTCCAGAAGCTCCTCGCAGGAGGCAACGCATGACGGCCCTGAACACGGCCAAGGCCCCGGCCACCGCCGCCGATGCCACGGTCGGCGCCGCCGACGGCGCCGCGGCGAGCCTGGTCCAGAGCGTCGACTGGCTCGCGATCATGCCGGTGGTCGTTCCCGCCGCCGTCGCCCTGGTCGTGCTCGTCGCCGACCTCTTCCTCGCCGAGCACCGCAAGCCGCTGCTCGGCTGGGCCTCCGTGGCCGGCCTCGCCGCCGCCACCGCCTCCCTGCTGCCGCTGCGCGCCGGCGACCGGGCCACGTTCTGCCTCACCGGCGACCCGGCCGCCTGCAGCTACACCGCCGACCACTTCACCCTGGTCATCCAGTTCCTGGTGCTGGCCGGCGCCCTCGTCACCGCCCTGCTGTCGCTCACCGCCGTCCGCGACGCACGCATGCCGGCCGGCGAGTACTGGTTCCTGCTGCTCTCCTCCGCCGCCGGCGCGGCCCTGCTGCCCGCCTCCCGCGACCTCGCCACGCTGATCGTGGCCCTGGAAGTCGCCTCCCTGCCCGCCTTCGCCCTCGTCGGCATGCGCCGCGGCGACCGGCTCTCCTCCGAGGCCGCCCTCAAGTTCTTCCTGTCCTCGGTCACGGCCACCGCCGTCTCCCTGTTCGGCATCAGCCTCGTGTACGCCGCCACCGGCTCCCTGCACCTGGTCCAGGTCGCCGACCGGCTGGAGGACGTCCCGGGCCAGCTCGACACCCTCGCCATGGCCGGTGTCGCGCTCACCCTCGTCGGCTTCGCCTTCAAGACCGCGGCCGTGCCCTTCCACTTCTGGGTGCCGGACACCTACGTCGGCGCGCCGCTGCCCGTCGCCGGCTACCTGTCCGTGATCGGCAAGGCCGTCGGCTTCACCGGCCTCATCCTCGTCACCGTCATCGCCTTCCCGGCGTACTCGGACATCTGGGGCCCCGCCCTCGCCGTCCTCGCCGCGCTCACCATGACGCTCGGGAACGCCGCCGCGCTGCGCCAGTCCGCCGACCGGCCCGGCGGCGCCGTACGGCTGCTCGCCTGGTCCTCCGTCGGCCAGGCCGGCTACCTGCTCGTCCCCATCGCCGCCGCCGCGTACTCCGGCCGCGACCAGATCGGCTCCACCGTCGCCTACGCCCTCATGTACGCCGCCGTGAACCTCGGCGCCTTCGCCGTCGCCGCCCTCGTCGGCCGGACGCGGCCGCTGCAGCGGATCAGGGACTACCGCGGCCTGTACGCCGAGCGGCCCGCCGCCGCCCTCGCCATGGCCTTCTTCCTGCTCTGCCTGGCCGGCCTGCCGCCCGGCATCATCGGCCTGTTCGCCAAGGTCGCCGTCTTCGGCTCCGCAGTGGACGCCGGCCTCGGCTGGCTGGCCGTGGTCATGGCCGTCAACGTCGTCATCGCCCTCTACTACTACCTGCGCTGGACCGCGGTGCTCTTCCGCGCCCCGGAACCGCTCCCGGCCGCCGCAGACGCCGCCGCGGGGGGCCCTGCCGGCACGCCGTGGCCCGTCGTCGCCGCGATCGCCGTCACGGCCGCCGTCTCGGTGGTGCTGTCGGGAGACCCGCAGCTGGTGCTGCGCTTCGCGGCGGGCGGCCTCTTCCCGCTGTAGCCGCGGACCGCTCACCCGGAGGGAGCAGCGCCCGTCCGAGCCCTGCGCCCCGCCGCCGGGGCGGCACGGCAGGGGCGCGGCGGCCCCGGTGGCCCCGCCGGCCGGGAACCGGACGCCCTCACCTCGCGTTGACCAGGAAGGAAGGGTCCACTGGACCGTGGGCCCCTCGCGAGGTCCCCTGCCGCACCACTTGGAGGGCGTACCGTGCACCGCCGGCACAACGGGCTGAAGACCGCCGTACTCCTCGGCGGGCTGTCCGCACTCATCATCTTCATCGGGAGCCTCTTCGGGCGGGGCGGCCTGATCATCGCCGTCGTCGTCGCCCTCGCCACCAACGCGTACGCGTACTGGAACAGCGACAAGCTGGCTCTACGCGCGATGCGCGCCCGCCCCGTGAGCGAATTCGAGGCCCCCGCGCTCTACCGCATGGTGCGCGAGCTCTCCACGTCCGCGCGCCAGCCCATGCCCCGGCTCTACATCTCGCCCACCGACGCGCCGAACGCCTTCGCCACCGGCCGCAACCCGCGCAACGCCGCGGTCTGCTGCACCGAGGGGATCCTGCGCATCCTCGACGAGCGCGAGCTGCGCGGAGTCATCGGCCACGAGCTGAGCCACGTCTACAACCGCGACATCCTGATCTCGTCCGTCGCCGGAGCACTCGCCTCCGTGATCATGTTCCTGGTGAACTTCGCCTGGCTCATACCGATCGGCCGCTCCGACGACGACGAGGGGCCCGGCATCCTCGGCTTCCTGCTGATCATGATCCTGGGCCCGCTGGCCGCGTCCGTGATCCAGCTGGCCATCAGCCGGTCCCGCGAGTACGAGGCCGACGCCTCCGGCGCCCAGCTCACCGGAGACCCGCTCGCCCTGGCCGACGCCCTGCGCAAGCTGGACGCCGGCGTCAAGCAGCGCCCCCTGGCCCCCGAGCCCAGACTGGAGACCGCGAGCCACATGATGATCGCCAATCCGTTCCGCCCCGGCGCAGGTCTTTCTAAGATGTTCTCCACGCACCCTCCGATGGCCGAGCGCATCGCCCGGCTCGAACAGATGGCAGGCCGCAGTCAGTGAAGACCATCCTCAACATCATTTGGCTCGTGCTCAGCGGCATCTGGCTGTTCCTGGGCTACTGCCTCGCAGGCGTACTGCTGTGCATCACCGTCATCGGCATCCCGTTCGGCATAGCGGCGTTCCGCATCGCGGTCTACGCCCTGTGGCCCTTCGGGTACACCACGGTCGAGCGCCACGACGCGGGCGCCGGATCCTGCATCGGCAACGTGCTGTGGCTCGTCCTGGCGGGCTGGTGGCTGGCCCTGGGCCACATCGCGACCGGCATCGCGCTGTGCATCACGATCATCGGGATCCCGTTCGGCATCGCCAACTTCAAGATGGTCCCGCTCTCCCTGCTCCCGCTGGGCCGCGAGATCGTCCCCACCGACGCCCCGTTCGCGTCCCGGTAAGCCGTTCGGCGGCGCCACCCCAACCCCCGGGCAGGAAGAACCAGTGTCGGCTGCGATCACGGGCACGACCCTGTCGGTCATCGTGCCGATGTACAACGAGGAAGAAGCCCTTCCCGCCCTGGTGGCACGCCTCCGGCCGGTACTGGACGGCACGGGGGCCGCGTACGAGGTGGTGGCCGTCGACGACGGCAGCACCGACCGGACCGCCGAACTCCTGGAGGAGTTCCGCACCGACTGGCCGGAGCTGCGGATCGTCCGGCTGCGCGGCAACTCCGGCCACCAGGCCGCCCTGCGCGCCGGCCTGCACCGCTCGCTCGGCGCGTACGTCGCCAGCATCGACGCCGACCTCCAGGACCCGCCGGAGAAGATCCCGGAGATGCTGGACCTCGCCCGCTCCCGGCAGCTCGACATCGTCTACGGCGTCCGCTCCGACCGCAGCACCGACACCGGCTTCAAACGCCACACCGCAGGCGCCTACTACTGGCTGATGCGCCGCCTGGTCGGCAAGCAGGTGCCCGCGCAGGCCGGGGACTTCCGGCTGCTCAGCCGCGAGGCCGTCGAAGCCCTCAAGGCGCTGCCCGACCAGCAGCAGGTCTACCGCCTGCTCGTGCCCTGGCTCGGCTTCCCCAGCGGCCAGGTCACCTACCGGCGGGGCGAACGGGTCGCCGGCGAGACCAAGTACCCGCTGAGCAAGATGATCCGGCTCGCCGTCGACGGCATCACGAACTTCTCCGCGGCCCCGCTGCGGCTGGCGACCTGGCTCGGCGTGGTCAGCTTCCTCGCCTGCCTCGTGATGATCGCCGTCTCGGTCGGGGTCTTCCTGGCCGGGCAGACGGTGCCCGGCTGGACCTCGCTGTTCGTCGCCATGCTCTTCCTCGGCGGCATCCAGCTGATCTGCGTGGGCCTGCTGGGCGAATACATCGGCCGCATCTACACCGCGGTCCAGCGCCGCCCCACCTACTTCGTCGGCTACGACTCGGCGCGCGACGGCACCCCGAAGCCCCCGGACCCGAACCGCCCCTGAGGCGCATGCCGCCGACGCCCTCGCCGGGCCGCTCAGCCGCCGCCCCCCGCGGCGGCCGGCCACCCGGGGCAGCCCGGCCGTACTCCCACCCGTGCAGGGCGGTCGGGCAGGCGGGGTCGAGGGGCGCAGCCCGCTCGGGTCCAGCCCCCACCGGCTGCCCGGCGTCCAGCGCGTCGAGCAGCTTCGGCAGCCGTAGGGAACCGGCGTTGCCCAGGACCCGTACGCACAGCTCCCCGCCCTCCTCCGCCACCTGCTCGACCTGCCCGCGGGATCTCCCAGGCCGCCTTGGCGGTGGCGACGCCCGGGCCGGCCGGCACCCCTCGAAGAGGTTCCTGGACACGAGCGCGGCCGCCGTCGCCACCGGCACCGGGCACGTCAGGTGAGTGCGGAAGCTCCCGAACCCGCGGCGGACGTTGCCGCCGGCACGAACGGACCATCGGAGTTGCTCTGGTCCGGTGGACACGGACGGGCTTGCGCCACGTCGGGGAGCCGACAGCAGGAGAGCGTGATCGGCTGGTTCCGGCACACCGCGCCGTCCGGGCCCGTGCCATGGCGGCCCGAGGCCGGCCCCAGGCCGACGGACGACGCACGCCCCGAGCTGCCATCCGGTGCAGAAGAAAGAGGAGCCCCATGCCCTTGAAGAACAGCCGAACGAAGGCTCCTCTCCCCGATGTGCGGCGATCATTTCCCGCTCCGCTCCTGGTCGCAGCCGGCCTGGCGGTCACGGCTGCGGTCGCGCTCCCGGGACCGCTCGCCCACGCCGCCCCCATCTCCCTGAGGTGCTCGGTCCCGGACCTCGTCGAGGCGATCAACAGGGCGAACAGCTCACCGGGCGCCGACACCATCCGCCTGGCCCGCAAGTGCACCTACAAACTGGTGGCCCCCGACCCCGGCAGCCCCGCCAACGGCCTGCCGGCCATCGCCAGCGACATCACCATCGAAGGAAACGGCGCCACGATCAAGCGTGATGCGTCGGCGCCGGACTTCCGCATCCTGCTGGTGGACAGCGGGGGCACCCTGACCCTCAACCAGACAACGATCAAGGGCGGCAGGGCGACGGACTGCCCCGGATTCCCCGACCCCCCGGGGCTGGTCTGCGGTGGCGGCATCAACAACCTGGGGATCCTGACCGTCAACCACAGCCGGGTGATCGACAACACCGCCACGTCCGACGTCTATGCCCAGGGCGGCGGCATCGACAGCGTCGGCACGGCGACCCTGAACGACACCGAAGTCAGCGGCAACACCGCCCGCTACACCGGGACGGAGCCGAGTGCTGCCGCGGGCGGCGGGATCGCCAATGACGGCCCGCTGACGGTCAACCACAGCCGCGTGCGCCACAACACCGTCCGCGTCACCGCGAACGTGGACAACTTCGCCTCCGGCGCCGGCATCGCCAGCTTCGCCCAGACGACGATCAAGTACACCACCATCAGCCACAACCACGCCAGCGCCCCGGGCGGTACGGTGCGCGGCGCTCTGACGAACGGCATCCCCTCGCCGGGCACGATGGCCGTGACCGACACCGTCATCCGCGACAACACCTCCAGCGCTCCGGACGGCACCGTCCTGGGCGGCGGGGTCGGGAGCGGGGGCGCACTGTCCATGACCCGCAGCCGCGTCATCGACAACCGCGCCACCGCCCCGAACGGCACGGCGCGGGGCGGTGGGATCAGCATCGGTGCCGTCGGTGCACTCACCCTGGACAGCACCGAGGTACAGGGCAACACCGCCAGTGCCCCGGACGGCGGCACCGCCCTCGGCGGCGGCATCATCAACGGTCTCGGCGGCACCGTGACGGCCGAGCGGTCACACATCACCGAGAACACCGCCAGCGCCCCGGACGGCGGCACCGCCCAGGGCGGCGGCCTCTTCAGCGCCGTCGGCTCCACCACCCTGAACCGGAGCACGGTCACGGGCAACACGGCCGGCGACGGGGGCGGCATCTACGAGGAATCGGGCACGGTCACCCTGAACGACACCAGGGTCAAGCGCAACCGCCCGAACAACTGCGCCCCGCTGGGCACCGTTCCCGGCTGCACCGGCTGACCTCGCGGGCGGGAGCCTGCCATACCGTCCACCTCGTCGTTGCACTGCGCGACGGCGAGGTGGCCGCGACACGGGAGACCCGGGAGGCGCGCGCCGCGCCCCGAGCCGGGCCGTAAGCCCTGGCTCGGGAACCTGCCGTGCGCGAGCGGTGGCGGGGGCAGGGCGTCGCACGGCGCCTGCACGAACGCGGCCGTGGGCAGGCGCGGACCTGTATGACGTGATGCTGCCCGCCCCGGGGCGAGGCAGTCCTCCCGCGCGCGCCGACTCGGCCGCGAGCCGTAGATCACGCTCGACACGTGCAGGCACCTGCGGCCGGACGAGGAGGACACAACGAGGGCGGCGGTGGAGTTCACCCCCGGCGATGTGCCCCCGTTGTGCCCTGCTCGCCCGGCCTGACTGCGTTTGTGCAGGTCAGAAGGTTTGTCAGCGGTAGTTCACGAACTGGATCGCGAAGTCCAGGTCCTTGCCCTTCAGCAGCGCCTGGACGGCCTGGAGGTCGTCGCGGCTCTTGGAGCTGACGCGCAGCTCGTCACCCTGGACCTGCGCCTTGACGCCCTTCGGGCCCTCGTCGCGGATCATCTTCGCCACCTTCTTGGCGTTCTCCTGGGAGATGCCCTCCTCGATCGAGGCGAAGATCTTGTACTCCTTGCCGGACAGCTGCGGCTCGCCGGCGTCCAGCGCCTTGAGCGAGATGCCGCGCTTGACCAGCTTGGTCTCGAACACGTCGAGGACGGCCTTGACCCGGTCCTCCGAGTTCGCCTCCATCAGGATCTTCTCGCCGGACCAGGAGATGGAGGCGCCGGTGCCCTTGAAGTCGTAGCGCTGCGAGAGTTCCTTGGCGGCCTGGTTGAGGGCGTTGTCGACCTCCTGCCGCTCGACCTTCGAGACGATGTCGAAACTGGAGTCGGCCATGTGCTGTGGCTCCTTGATGTCGGCTGTCGATGCCCCGGTGGGGCCGCGGCCGGCCGTACCCGGCCCGCTCGGCAAAGCCTAGCCACCGCACCCGCCGACAGCGCTGATCAATCAGGTGGCGAAGCATCCCGGAGCATCGGGTATTGTTTACGTCGTTGCCAGGGAGCACCGCCGCAAAGCGGTCTCGAAGGCGATATCCCATGGCGGTGTGCCCGAGTGGCCAATGGGAGCGGACTGTAAATCCGTCGGCTTAGCCTACCCAGGTTCGAATCCTGGCGCCGCCACATGGAGAGAACGGCCCCTGATCTGCGGAAACGCGGTCAGGGGCCGTTCTGCATGGGGACCGGCGCCGACGGAAAATACGGCGCGGCCGGAGGCCGGATACGGGCATGATGGCCGCGTGAACCGCATTCCCGGCCGAAAGGCCCATGCCGCGTAAGGCACCCGCGCAGGTCCGGCGAGACCTGCAGCGCATCCCGCGCCCGCCGCACGGCGGGCGGGCCATCCCCGGGATCTCCGGCACGTTCCTGGCCGGGATCGGCCGCGTCGAGCGGCGCCTGTACGAGCCCGGCGCCACGCACGCCGCGTGGCTCGGCTGGCGCGAGCTCGCGCACGGCCCAGGGCCCCGGTTCGTCTACCCGGACTTCCGGATGCACTACCCGTGCTGTGAGCCGCCCTGGGGCGGGGACCACCGGCAGGTGCTGGAGGACATCGGCCGCGCGCTCCCGCCGGGGGCGGCGCGACAGCTGCGAGCCGTGCTCACGCCGCTCGACGAGCGGTTCCTCGCCCGTACGCTTCCCGATCCGTACGCCGCCCCGGGCGATCCGTGGTGGCGCCGGCGACTGGAGAGCCCGTGAGCGGGGGCGCTGCGTTGGTCCGCGAGCCGTCGTACGAGGCCCTGCTGCCCGCGGGGAGCACGGCGAACAGGATTCCGTCGGGCGGTCCGACGACGAGGCCGCCGCCGACCTCTGACCGGCCGTCACCGGTCGTCACCGGGCTTCTGCTCAGTTGCCCGCCACGTCCTTGACGGCCACCGTCACCGGGACCGAGCCGGCGACCAGCTCCAGGGTCAGGCCCGCCGTCGCCGGCGTTTCGAGGAGCTCCGCCAGCACCGCGGCCACGTCGTCGCGGGGCACGGCGCCGCCGCCCGCGTGCGCCTCCAGGCGCACCAGCCCCGTCCCGGGGTCGTCGACCAGCGACCCCGGGCGCAGGACGGTCCACTCCAGGCCGAGGCGGGTACGGACGTGGTCGTCCGCCTCGCCCTTCGCCCGCAGGTAGGCGTCGAACACGTCGTCGCCCTCGTGCTGCGCGTTCGCACCCATCGAAGACACGATCAGGAAGCGCCGCACCCCTGCCCGTTCGGCCGCATCGGCGAACAGCACCGCCGCGCCCCGGTCCACCGTGTCCTTGCGGGCGATGCCGCTGCCCGGGCCCGCGCCCGCCGCGAACACCGCGGCCTCCGCGCCCTGCAGGATGCCGGCCACGTGCTCGACCGTCGCCGACTCCAGGTCGCACAGCACCGGCTCGGCGCCCGCCTCCCGGAGGTCGTCGCCCTGCGTCCGGTCGCGGATGATGCCCGCGACCTCGTACCCGCGCACGGTGAGCAACCGCTCCAGCCGCAACGCGATCTGACCGTGTCCACCCGCGATGACGATGCGCATGAGCCGACCGTACGACGACCCGGGCCCGGCCGCCCGCGCATACCCGCCGGACGCTCAGGCACCCGGCTCCATACGGCCCTGCCGGGGCAGGTCCAGGGCCACCGCGACCGCCGAGTCGCAGTACTCCCGTACGGCGCTCGTCCGGGCGACCACCCGGCCGCGGTGGATCACGATCCGGCTGTACGCGAGGGACAGCACCCCGGCGATCCGGTCCCCGCGCACCGCGAGCAGCTCCGCCGGGAACCCGGCCTCCACCCGTACCTCCGGCAGGCCCATCGCCTCCCGGGCGGCGGCGCTCACCGTGTCGTAGGCCTCCGTCGGCCGCAGCCCGCCCTGGGAGGCCAGCAGGTACGCGGCCTCCAGCGGGTCGCCCCGCCCGACCGGGTTCCCGGCGTCGCGCAGGGCCCCGCTGCCGGCCGCGACCCGCACCCCGGCGGCACGCAGCAGCCGTACGGGGGCGGTGCGCAGGCCCCGCCGCTCCAGGGCCGCACAGTCGCCCTGGGGCAGGCAGGTCACCCGTACGCCGGCCGCGGCCAGCCGGTCGGCGGCCCGCTGGGCCACCTCCAGCGGGAGCCGGGACAGGCCGCCGCAGGGGCCGATCGTCACGCCCGGCCGCATCTCCTCGGCCATCTCGGCGAGCCGGGCCAGCCGGCCGGGGTCGTCACCGTCCGTGTGCAGGTCCACCGGGCAGCCGTGCTCGGCGGCGAGCTCCAGCACGGCCTCCGCGAAGCCCGCCGGGTCCGGGTCGAGGTCCGGGCAGCCACCGATCACGGAGGCGCCCATCCTGACCGCGTCCCGCAGCACGGCGAGCCCGTCCGCGCCCGAGGTCCCGGTCAGCAGACGGGGCGCGGCCACCGCGCTCACGTCCGCGAGCCCGCGCAGCGAGCGGCGGGCCGCGAGGACGGCCTCCAGCGCCCCGAGGCCGTGCTCACCGCCGATCCGGACGTGCGAGCGCAAGGCCGTCGCGCCGTGGCCCAGCTGGAGCAGGGCGGCCTCGGTGGCCCGGCGCTGCACCTGGTCCGGCGCGTACGAGACCCGCCCCTCGGCGTCGGCGGTCAGGGCGGTGTCCCCGTGGGAGTGCGGCTCGGCGGGGGCGGGCAGCAGCAGGAAGCCGGACAGGTCCACCCGGGCCGACCCCGCGGAGGACAGGCTGCCGGCGGCGCCGACGGCCTGGATCCGGCCGCCGCCGAGGCGGACGTCGACCGTGCGGCCGTCCGTGAGGCGGGCCCCGGCGAGCAGCAGCGCCGCGGACTCGGCGGCGCCCGCGTGGGCGCCCGGCGCCGGGCCCTCGCCGCGGCTGCCGCGCGGGGAACCCGGGCCGCCCTCGCCGCGGCCGCTGCGCGGGGACGGGGGCGGCTGCTGCGGCTGGCTGTCGGACATCGCGCTCCTGCGGTGGTGCGGTGGTGCGGTGGCTCGGGCGGGTCCTGGGCCGGAGCGGCCGGGAGCCGGGGCGGGGCCCCGCGTGGTGCGGCCCCCGGCCTGCGGCCTGCAGCCCAAGATCACGCAGCGTGCCCCGAGCGTAGGGCGCGAGGCCCCCGCCTTCACGCAGGCACGCAGGCCGCGTTGGTCGTACCGCCGCACCACCGGCCGCCCCGCCGCGCCACCGGCCCGCCACCGCCGGGCCGGCTGCCGTACGCCGGGGCCGGGGGCCGCGTACGGGTCCCCGCGCCGGCCTGCCCGTCCGTCCGCCCACCCCGCCGGCTGGGGGTCCCGGGTCAGCCCCGGCAATGGATTTGGGCGTTCGGCTGGCAACCGTGTAATGTCTTCCTCGCTCGCCCCAATAGCTCAGTCGGTAGAGCGTCTCCATGGTAAGGAGAAGGTCTGCGGTTCGATTCCGCATTGGGGCTCTGGTGAGAGAGGCCCCCCACCCTCGGGTGGGGAGCCGATCACATCAAAGCGGCGTAGCTCAGTCGGTAGAGCAAGCGGCTCATAATCGCTGTGTCACCGGTTCAAGTCCGGTCGCCGCTACCCACAGTAGCCGATTGCGGGGTCGGTCTCCCGATCGGCTACTCTTTTATGCGTTCGATCCGTCCATTAGTCCGTCAAGGAGCACTCACGTGGCTGCCACCGACGTCCGCCCGAAGATCACGCTGGCCTGCGTGGAGTGCAAGGAGCGGAACTACATCACCAAGAAGAACCGGCGTAACAACCCGGACCGTCTTGAGATGAAGAAGCACTGCCCGCGCTGCAACTCGCACACCGCGCACCGCGAGACCCGCTGACACCGGCGCAGTCTCGAACACAGGCAACGCCATGAGGTCGTCCCCTTCAACGGGGGCGGCCTCGTGTCGTTTCCGCGACCTCGAGTCCCTGTCCGTGTCCGTGTCCGTCACTTTCCCCAGGAGGTAGGGAGCCATGGCGCTCGACCAGTCCTTCGTCGGGCGGAGCTACCCGCCCACCGATCCGTACGAGGTCGGCCGCGAGAAGATCCGCGAGTTCGCGGTCGCGGTCGGGGACGAGAACCCCGTCTACACCGACGCCGAAGCCGCCAAGGCCGCCGGCTACCAGGACGTGATCGCCCCGCCGACCTTCGTCTTCGCGATCACCTTCGCGGCCGCGGGCCGGGTCGTCGCCGACCCGCAGCTCGGACTGGACTACAGCCGCGTCGTCCACGGTGACCAGAAGTTCGCCTACCACCGCCCCGTGCGGGCCGGTGACCGGCTCTCGGTGACCTCCACCATCGAGGCCGTGAAGACCCTGGCGGGCAACGACATCATCGACATCCGCGGCGAGGTCCACGACGACGCCGGCGAGCACGTGGTGACCGCGTGGACGAAGCTCGTCTCCCGCGCCCCCGAGGAGGCCTGAGATGACCGCGAAGATCAAGTACGACGAGGTCGAGGTCGGCACCGCACTCCCGGCGGCGTCCTTCCCCGTGACCCGCGCCACGCTCGTCCGGTACGCCGGCGCCTCCGGGGACTTCAACCCGATCCACTGGAACGAGAAGTTCGCCAAGGAGGTCGGCCTCCCGGACGTGATCGCCCACGGCATGTTCACCATGGCCGAGGCCATCCGCGTCGTCACCGACTGGACCGGCGACCCGGGTGCGGTCGTCGAGTACGGCGTCCGCTTCACCAAGCCGGTCGTGGTCCCGAACGACGACACCGGCGCCCTGATCGAGGTCAGCGGCAAGGTCGCCGCCAAGCTCGACGACAACAAGGTCCGGGTGGACCTGACCGCGATGAGCGCCGGCCAGAAGGTGCTGGGCATGTCGCGGGCCGTGGTCCGGCTGGCCTGAGGCAGCCGGTCGGCGCAGTCGGGGCAACAGGGGCGTCCGCAGCACCGTCGTGGGCGCCCCTTTCCCACCCCTTGCAAAGTAAGTGATTGGACACTAACTTTGTCTCCATGGTGAGGATGAGCGCAGAGGAACGGCGCGAGAGCGTCATTCGCGCGGCGATGCACGAATTCGCCCGCGGCGGATACCACGGCACCTCCACCGAGGCGATCGCCAAGCGCGTCGGTGTCTCTCAGCCGTACCTCTTCCGGCTCTTCCCCAACAAGCAGGCGATCTTCGTCGCCGCGGCCACCCGCTGCCTGGAGGACACCCGCCGGGTCTTCGACCGGGCCGCCGAGGGGCTCCACGGTGCCGAGGCGCTGGCCGCCATGGCCGGGGCCTACACCCGGCTGATCGCCGAGGACCCCGACAAACTCCAGCTCCAGATGCAGATGTACGTCGCCGTGGCCGCCGCCGAGCGGGACGGGGACCGGGAGTTCGGCGAACTGGTCCGGGCCGGCTGGCTCCGACTCTGGGACGCCGTCCACCTGCCGCTCGGCGGGGACGTCACCGAGACCACCGGCTTCATGGCGTACGGGATGCTCATCAACGCCCTGGCCGCCATGGGGTTCCCGCCGGAACACCGGGTCTGGGCGGGGCTGGACCCCGAAGGCAAAGTCAAAGCCGAAGCCGAGGCCCGGGCCGAAGGCGAAACCGGAGCCGGCGAGGGCGCGTGAGGTCCGGCCCGCCGGGTCCTGTGCGCTCGCCCCACACCGGGCCTCCGCTTTGCGCGCAGAAGTTAGTCATCAATCACTAGCTCGTACAGCCCGCTCCACTCCACTCCTGTCCGTGCACGACCCGTACGAAGGAGCTCAGCCGTGCCCGACATGCCCTGGACCACCCCCACCGCTCCCGCCCCCGACGCCGAGGTCTACGTCATGGCCTCCCGCTTCGAGACGAAGACCCTGCTCGGGGCCCTCCGCTTCGCCCTCAGGTCGCCCGGGATCGTGCTGCAGATCCGCAAGGCCCCCGGCGCCCACGGCGCCGCCCTCCGGGCCCGGATCGGAGCCCGGACGTTCCTCACCCTCTCGGCCTGGGAGAACCGCGACGCCCTCCACCGGTTCGCCCGCAGCGAGCCGCACCGCTCCAACGCCCGCGCCGCCGCCGCGTTCATGAAGGATTCGGCCTTCACCTTCTGGACCGCCCCGGCCTCCGAGCTGCCCATCGGCTGGGAGGAGGCCGAGCGCCGGCTCGCCGCCGAGCAGGCCCGGTACTGACCGCCGGGACGTACGGTCCGTGGCCCCGCCGGGAACCCGCGGCCGCGGACCGTACTCTTGTCCACGTGCAGGAACTCCACGACGCCCCCCTCGCCCCGCTGACCACGTTCCGCCTCGGCGGGCCCGCCACCCGGCTGGTCACCGCGACCACCGACGCCGAGGTGGTCGAGGCCGTCCGCGCCGCGGACGAGAGCGGCACCCCGCTCCTCGTCATCGGCGGCGGCAGCAACCTGGTCATCGGCGACCGCGGCTTCGACGGCACCGCCCTGCGCATCGCCACCACCGGCTTCCACCTCGACGGCACCACCCTGGAACTCGCCGCCGGCGAGAACTGGTCCGACGCCGTCGCCCGCACCGTCGAGGCGGGCCTCGCCGGCATCGAATGCCTCGCCGGAATCCCCGGCTCCGCCGGCGCGACCCCGATCCAGAACGTCGGCGCGTACGGCCAGGAGGTCTGCGACACCATCACCGAGGTCGTCGCCTACGACCGCACCCTCCGCGAGACCGTCACCCTGACCGCCGCCGAGTGCGCCTTCTCGTACCGCGACAGCCTCTTCAAGCACCAGCCCGAGCGGTACGTCGTCCTGCGCGTCCGCTTCGCCCTGGAGGACGCCGGCGGCCTCTCCGCGCCGATCAAGTACCCGGAGACCGCCCGCGCCCTCGGCGTCGGGGCCGGCGACCGCGTCCCGGCCGCCGCCGCCCGCGAGACCGTGCTGCGCCTGCGCGCCGGCAAGGGCATGGTCCTCGACCCCGCCGACCACGACACCTGGTCCGCCGGCTCCTTCTTCCACAACCCGATCCTGACCGACGAGGCGTACGCCGCCTTCCTCGCCCGCGCCCAGGAGCGCCTCGGCCCCGACACCACACCGCCCGCCTACCCGGCCGGCGAGGGCCGTACGAAGACCAGCGCCGCCTGGCTCATCGACAAGGCCGGCTTCACCAAGGGCTACGGCACCGGCCCCGCCCGGATCTCCACCAAGCACACCCTCGCCCTCACCAACCGCGGCGAGGCCACCACCGAGGACCTGCTCACCCTGGCCCGCGAGGTCGTGGCGGGCGTCCACGCGGCCTTCGGCGTCACCCTGGTCAACGAGCCGGTGACGGTCGGCGTCAGCATCTGAGGAGCCCCGGCCGCCATGCTCTGTCCACGGCACGGGGCCGGAACGGACCCCACCCGCCTGGTGGGACGCACGATCAGCCGCATCGTCGCGTCCTGGCACGTCTGCGAGGGCGAACGCTCCGAGGCGCCCCTGGACGTCTGGCTCATCGACAGCGAGGGCGATTCCACCAGGATCAGCACCGGGTCCGACGGCTGCCTGATCGTCGAGTCCGCCGCCCCCCACGCGTCCCACGACATGGGGGAGTGGGGCCGCATAGAGGTCGGCGAGGACCTCGGCGACCACCCCTTCCTGCGCCACCTCGGCGACACCGTGGCGCGGGTGTCCGAGTTCGCGGTGCCCGAGACCGGCCGCACCCAGCTGGAGATCGGCTTCGGCGACGGCGGCAGGGTCCGGGCCGACTGCTGGCAGGGCGACCTGCGGCTCACCCGCTGACCGGCCGGGCCGACCGCGCGGACCGGCCGGGCCGACCGGCCGGGGACCGGTCGGCTATCCGGCCAGCCAGTGGTCGATCCCGGTCAGCAGCTTGTCCTGCACGTCGTCCGGCGCGGCCGACCCCCGCACCGACTGGCGGGCCAGCTCCGCGAGCTCCGCGTCCGTGAACCCGTGGTGCCGGCGGGCGATCCCGTACTGCGCCGCCAGCCGCGAACCGAACAGCAGCGGGTCGTCCGCGCCCAGCGCCATCGGCACCCCCGCCTCGAACAGCGTGCGCAGCGGCACGTCCTCCGGCCGCTCGTACACCCCGAGCGCCACGTTCGACGCAGGACACACCTCGCAGGTGACCCCCGCCTCGGCGAGCCGCCGCAGCAGCCTCGGGTCCTCGGCGGCCCGCACCCCGTGCCCGATCCGCGCCGCGTGCAGATCGTCCAGGCAGTCCCGGACCGAGGACGGGCCGGTGAGCTCCCCGCCGTGCGGGGCAGCCAGCAGGCCCCCCTCCCGGGCGATGGCGAAGGCCCGGTCGAAGTCCCGGGCCATGCCGCGGCGCTCGTCGTTCGACAGTCCGAAGCCGACGATGCCCCGGTCGGCGTAGCGGACGGCCAGGCGGGCGAGCGTGCGGGCGTCGAGCGGGTGCTTCATGCGGTTGGCCGCGATCAGCACGCGGATGCCGAGCCCGGTGTGGCGGGACGCCGACTCGACCGCGTCCAGGATGACCTCGACCGCCGGGATCAGACCGCCCAGGTGCGGGGCGTACGAGGTGGGGTCGACCTGGATCTCCAGCCAGCCGCAGCCGTCGCGGACGTCCTCCTCCGCGGCCTCGCGGACCAGGCGCTGGATGTCCTCGGGTTGCCGCAGGCACGAGCGGGCGGTGTCGTACAGCCGCTGGAATCGGAACCAGCCGCGCTCGTCGGTGGCGCGGAGCTTCGGCGGCTCGCCGCCGGTCAGCGCCTCGGGCAGGCGCACGCCGTACTTGTCGGCGAGCTCCAGCAGGGTCGACGGCCGCATGGACCCGGTGAAATGCAGGTGCAGATGGGCTTTCGGCAGAAGCGTCAGATCGCGTACGTGCTCCATCAGCCGATCCTGCCGTACCCGTCACCCGTTCGGAACCGGATTCCCTGAACGGGACCTTGCCCGAACGCAAAAACGTGTCCTCGAAGCCCCCGTTACGCGGCCCCCGGACCCGCGGAAGGCAAAAAGCGGCGCCGCCCCGCAGGGGACGGCGCCGCTCCGGTCGGCCGACCGGTTCAGGCCCAGCCTCAGGCCTTCGCCTCGGCCAGCAGCTTCTGGATCCGCGACACGCCCTCGACCAGGTCCTCGTCACCCAGGGCGTACGAAAGACGCAGGTAGCCGGGGGTTCCGAAGGCCTCGCCCGGGACGACGGCGACCTCGGCCTCGTCGAGGATCAGCGAGGCGAGTTCCGCGGAGGTCTGCGGGCGCTTGCCGCGGATCTCCTTGCCGAGCAGCTCCTTGACCGACGGGTACGCGTAGAAGGCGCCCTCGGGCGTCGGGCAGAAGACGCCGTCGATCTCGTTGAGCATCTTCACCATGGTCCGGCGGCGGCGGTCGAAGGCCTTGCGCATCTCGGCCACGGCGTCCAGGTTGCCGGAGACGGCGGCGATCGCGGCGACCTGGGCCACGTTCGAGACGTTCGAGGTGGCGTGCGACTGCAGGTTGGTCGCGGCCTTGATGACGTCCTGCGGGCCGATGACCCAGCCCACGCGCCAGCCGGTCATGGCGTACGTCTTGGCGACGCCGTTGACGACGATGCACTTGTCGCGCAGGGCCGGCACCAGCACCGGCAGCGAGGTGAACTTCGCCTCGCCGTACACCAGGTGCTCGTAGATCTCGTCGGTCAGCACCCACAGGCCGTGCTCGGCGGCCCACTCGCCGATCGCCTTCGCGTCCGCCTCGCTGTAGACCGCGCCGGTCGGGTTCGAGGGGGACACGAACAGGACGACCTTGGTGCGCTCGGTGCGCGCGGCCTCCAGCTGCTCGACGGAGACCCGGTAGCCGGTGGTCTCGTCGGCGACGACCTCGACCGGGACACCGCCGGCCAGCCGGATCGACTCCGGGTAGGTGGTCCAGTACGGAGCCGGGACGATGACCTCGTCACCCGGGTCCAGGATCGCGGCGAAGGCGTTGTAGATCGCCTGCTTGCCGCCGTTGGTCACCAGCACCTGCGACGCGTCGACCTCGTAACCGGAGTCGCGCAGCGTCTTCTCGGCGATGGCCTTCTTCAGCTCGGGCAGGCCGCCCGCCGGCGTGTACCGGTGGAACTTCGGGTCGCGGCAGGCCTCGACCGCGGCCTCGACGATGTAGCCGGGGGTCGGGAAATCGGGCTCACCCGCGCCGAAGCCGATGACCGGGCGCCCGGCGGCCTTGAGGGCCTTGGCCTTGGCATCGACGGCGAGGGTGGCGGACTCGGAGATGGCGCCGATACGGGCGGACACCCGGCGCTCGGAGGAAGGCGTAGCAGAGGTCATGCGGCCAATCGTCCCAGAAGCCCCGGAGGCCCCGCACACCGTTCCGGACATCGGACGGACCACCCGGATCTGCGCTCTGTTCGACGTCAGGGCGTGGAACACGTACACTCACCTGTCGTTGGACCTCGCCGACCACACAGAGCGTGAGCACTCCGTGCATTCGCCTGCATGCGGTAGGTTGGGGAACGCAAAGGGTCGTAGCTCAATTGGTAGAGCACTGGTCTCCAAAACCAGCGGTTGGGGGTTCGAGTCCCTCCGGCCCTGCTCCACACTCCTCCTCGGATGTGTGCGCAGGTACGTACTTAGATGCAACGCCGTGCGGCGCAACCGGGCGCGGCCACGGCCCCGACCCGGATTCAGGTGAGAGACGTGACGGACGCCCTGGGCTCCATCGACAAGCCTGACGCCGAGGACGGCACCGCCGAGAAGAAGACCCGCAAGGGCGGCAAGCGCGGCAAGAAGGGCCCTCTGGGACGGCTCGCGCTGTTCTACCGCCAGATCGTCGCGGAGCTCCGCAAGGTCGTCTGGCCGACCCGTAACCAGCTCACCACGTACACCACCGTGGTGATTGTCTTCGTCGTCATCATGATCGGTCTGGTGACCGTGATTGACTATGGGTTCCAGGAAGCCATCAAGTTCGTCTTCGGCTGATCCTCGCGGAGGGCGGCGCCTTGATGGGTGCCGCCCGTTTTCGCATGTTCCACCACCTTTTGTATCCAGGAAGAAGCAGCCACCGTGTCTGACCCGAACCTGAACGCGAGCCACGACTCCGTCGAGTCCGTCGAGGACGAGCTCGACATCGTCGAGGCGGCAGACGCTGTGGACCCCGACGAGGCGGAGCTCGCCGACGCCGAGGCCGGTGCCGCTGCCGAGGAGGCCGCGCTGCACGTCGAGGACGACGCCGACGCCGACGCCGACGAGGACGAGGCCGCCGAGGCCGCGGCCGAGACCGAGCCCGCGGAGGAGGCCGAGGAGGCCGCCGAGGCGGAGGACGTCGACCCGATCCAGGCCCTGCGCGACGAGCTGCGCACGCTGCCCGGCGAGTGGTACGTGATCCACACCTACGCGGGCTACGAGAAGCGCGTGAAGGCCAACCTGGAGCAGCGCGCCGTCTCGCTCAACGTCGAGGAGTTCATCTACCAGGCCGAGGTGCCCGAGGAAGAGATCGTCCAGATCAAGAACGGCGAGCGCAAGAACGTCCGGCAGAACAAGCTGCCCGGCTACGTGCTCGTCCGCATGGATCTGACGAACGAGTCCTGGGGCGTCGTCCGCAACACCCCGGGCGTCACCGGCTTCGTCGGCAACGCCTACGACCCGTACCCGCTGACCCTGGACGAGATCGTCAAGATGCTCGCCCCGGAGGCACAGGAGAAGGCCGCCAAGCAGGCCGCCGAGGAGGCCGGCCTCCCGGCGCCCGCGGTCAAGCGCACCATCGAGGTCCTGGACTTCGAGGTCGGCGACTCGGTCACCGTCACCGACGGCCCGTTCGCGACGCTGCAGGCGACCATCAACGAGATCAACCCCGACTCGAAGAAGGTCAAGGGCCTCGTCGAGATCTTCGGCCGCGAGACCCCGGTCGAGCTCAGCTTCGACCAGATCCAGAAGAACTGATCTTCTGAGCCACAGCTTCCGGCCAGGTCAGACCCCCCTGCAAAGGGCGGTCTGACCTGCTCGGTTTCAAGCCCCGCACCGATACCCGCTATCGTGGTGCGGTATGCCTCCATCCGGATGACCCGGATCGGCGGCGGAAAACTCTCACTAGGACCCGGAGAGAGCAATGCCTCCCAAGAAGAAGAAGGTCACGGGGCTTATCAAGCTCCAGATCAACGCCGGTGCGGCCAACCCGGCCCCGCCGGTCGGCCCCGCGCTGGGTCAGCACGGCGTCAACATCATGGAGTTCTGCAAGGCCTACAACGCCGCGACCGAGTCGCAGCGCGGCATGGTCGTGCCGGTGGAGATCACGGTCTACGAGGACCGCTCCTTCACCTTCGTCACCAAGACCCCGCCGGCCGCCAAGCTGATCCTCAAGGCTGCGGGCGTGGACAAGGGCTCCGGCACCCCGCACAAGGACAAGGTCGCCAAGCTGACGGCCGCCCAGGTCCGCGAGATCGCCGAGCTGAAGATGCCCGACCTGAACGCCAACGACGTCGACGCCGCCATGAAGATCATCTCTGGCACCGCGCGTTCGATGGGCGTCACCGTCGAGGGCTGATCTCAGCCACCCCCTGTACCACCCGTGGTAGGGCCAAGCGCTGGTCCGCACCACAACTCCATGCCTGAAGCGAAAAAACAGGAGCAGAAGTGAAGCGCAGCAAGACTCTCCGCGCTGCGGACGCCAAGGTCGACCGGGAGAAGCTGTACGCCCCGCTCGAGGCCGTCCGTCTCGCCAAGGAGACCTCCTCGGTCAAGTTCGACGCCACCGTCGAGGTCGCCTTCCGCCTGGGTGTTGACCCGCGCAAGGCCGACCAGATGGTCCGTGGCACCGTGAACCTCCCGCACGGCACCGGTAAGACCGCCCGGGTCCTGGTCTTCGCGACCGGTGACCGTGCTGCGGCCGCGGAGGCCGCCGGCGCCGACATCGTCGGCAACGACGAGCTGATCGACGAGATCGCCAAGGGCAACCGCCTGAACGAGTTCGACGCGGTCGTCGCCACCCCGGACCTCATGGGCAAGGTCGGCCGCCTCGGCCGCGTGCTCGGTCCGCGTGGTCTGATGCCGAACCCGAAGACCGGCACCGTGACGATGGACGTGGCCAAGGCCGTCACCGACATCAAGGGCGGCAAGATCGAGTTCCGCGTCGACAAGCACTCGAACCTGCACTTCATCATCGGCAAGGTCTCCTTCTCCGATGAGCAGCTGGTCGAGAACTACGGCGCGGCGCTGGAGGAGATCCTCCGTCTGAAGCCGTCCGCCGCCAAGGGCCGCTACCTGAAGAAGGCCGCCGTGAGCACCACCATGGGCCCCGGCATCCAGCTCGACCCGAACCGCACCCGGAACCTCCTCGTCGAGGAAGACCCGGCTGCTGTCTGATCGGGCGGGCCGTACGGCCCACCTGACCGGCTGAGCGCCTGAACGGGCCCCCACACTCCCTCGGGAGGGCGGGGGCCCGTTCGTATCCCCGTGCGGGGCCGTCGCGCGGCAGGAAGGGCGCTGCGGCGCCTGCACGGCTGCCATCCGGGCGCTGCGGCGCCTGCACGGCTGCCATCCGGGCGCTGCGGCGCCCGCACGGCAGCCGTCCGCCACCGTGCCCCGCCGCCCCCTGCGCGCAGCGGCTGCGCGCACCGTGCAGACCCGCCCCGGCACCGGCGGCTGCCCGATTTGCTCGACGGGGGGACGGTGCCGTAACCTTCCACGGAAGCCAAAGACCGCTGGTCGTTGCCGCGCCCGCAAGGGCGCGGTGGCCGAAGGATCCGCTGAAAGCGGGCGACCCGCGCAGGTGAATGTGGAAAGGCTCCCAGGATCTTGATCCTGGTCGAGCGTTGCCCCGTGCGCCTGCGCCCGGGGCGCTTTGTTTTGTCCAGCCCCTTCTGCGCGGTCCTCATCACCCGGAAGGAGGCCGACGCTCTATGGCAAGGCCCGACAAGGCTGCCGCGGTAGCCGAGCTGGAGGACATGTTCCGCAGCTCGAACGCCGCTGTGCTGACCGAGTACACGGGGCTCACCGTTGCGCAGCTCAAGACGCTGCGTCGTTCGCTCGGTGGGAACGCCCAGTACGCCGTGGTGAAGAACACGCTGACCAAGATTGCGGCCAACTCGGTCGGGATCACCGCGCTGGACGAGCACCTTGCTGGTTCGACCGCGGTCGCCTTCGTCACCGGGGACCCGGTGGAGTCGGCGAAGGCTCTGCGTGACTTCGCCAAGGACAACCCGAAGCTCGTCATCAAGGGCGGTGTCCTTGAAGGCAAGGCGCTGTCCGCCGACGAGATCAAGAAGCTTGCGGACCTCGAGTCCCGCGAGGTTCTGCTCGCCAAGCTGGCCGGTGCCATGAAGGGCAAGCAGTCCCAGACTGCCGCGCTCTTCCAGGCGCTGCCGTCGAAGCTCGTCCGCACCGTGGAAGCGCTTCGTGCCAAGCAGGACGAGCAGGGCGGTGCCGAGTAATTCGGCTCGCGCATTGATCCGCGCCGCCTAGTGCGCGGGTCGTAGCGGGCCGTTACGCCCGCCTTTCGATACATCTCGGCACCAGCCGAATTAGTGGAAGGATCGCCCATCATGGCGAAGCTGTCTCAGGACGACCTGCTCGCTCAGTTCGAGGAGATGACCCTCATCGAGCTCGCCGAGTTCGTGAAGGCCTTCGAGGAGAAGTTCGACGTCACCGCCGCCGCCCCGGTCGCCGTTGCCGCCGCCGGCGTCCCGGGTGCCCCGGCCGAGGCCGAGGAGGAGAAGGACGAGTTCGACGTCATCCTCACCGGCGCCGGCGACAAGAAGATCCAGGTCATCAAGGTCGTGCGTGAGCTGACCTCCCTGGGTCTGAAGGAGGCCAAGGACCTCGTCGACGGCACCCCGAAGCCGGTCCTCGAGAAGGTCAACAAGGAGGCCGCTGACAAGGCCGCCGAGGCCCTCAAGGGCGCCGGTGCCTCCGTCGAGGTCAAGTAACACCTCTGAGGCTGCCTGACGGCCTCTGCGAAGGGCGATCACCCGTAAGGGTGGTCGCCCTTCGGCGTCTCCGGCGGTGCCTGACTTGCCCTGTCGCCGTTGGGGAGTAGGGTGATCATCGTTGCCCCGTGCCAGGGTCCCGCGACGGGGCCGAGATGATCCGCACGGAGCAGGGGGCCTTGACGAACGGCACGCGGCGCGCAATTCTCAGGACCGTCGCCGGCTCGATCCGCGATCGGGAGACCGATCGAGGATCCCAGGCATGGATCGACTACGAAGAGGGCAGTACTGATACGCGCTCTGTGTACGAGAGCCGTGACGTTGGACGCAGCGGTTGGTTTTGACGACGTGGGGAAGGCCTGTTGCCGGTTTCCGGAAACCTGGTCTGGACATCAGTGAGCCAAGTGGCTACACTGACCCTTTGCGCTGCCTGTTAGCTGTCCCCTGCCCGTCGCCAGGGGCATGCCCACGCTCGAGCACACTTGATTGATACGCCCTGACCTGGCATTTCAACCAGTTCGGGGAGTGCGTCTCCTGTGTCGGCTGGGACCGGTACGCGCGTAGTGAGTCCGAGCCCTCGGAAGGACCCCCTCTTGGCCGCCTCGCGCAACGCCTCGACCAATACGAACAACGGTGCCAGCACCGCCCCGCTGCGCATCTCCTTTGCAAAGATCAAGGAGCCGCTCGAGGTTCCGAACCTCCTGGCGCTGCAGACCGAGAGCTTTGACTGGCTGCTCGGCAACAACGCCTGGAAGTCTCGCGTCGAGTCGGCGCTCGAGAGTGGACTGGACGTTCCCACGAAGTCCGGTCTTGAGGAGATCTTCGAGGAGATCTCGCCGATCGAGGACTTCTCCGGGTCGATGTCGCTGACCTTCCGCGACCACCGGTTCGAGCCGGCGAAGAACTCGGTGGACGAGTGCAAGGAGCGCGACTTCACGTACGCGGCGCCGCTCTTCGTCACGGCCGAGTTCACGAACAACGAGACCGGTGAGATCAAGTCTCAGACGGTCTTCATGGGCGACTTCCCGCTCATGACCAACAAGGGCACCTTCGTGATCAACGGCACCGAGCGTGTCGTCGTGTCGCAGCTGGTGCGCTCCCCCGGTGTCTACTTCGACTCCTCCATCGACAAGACGTCCGACAAGGACATCTTCTCCGCCAAGATCATCCCGTCGCGCGGTGCCTGGCTGGAGATGGAGGTCGACAAGCGCGACATGGTCGGTGTCCGCATCGACCGCAAGCGCAAGCAGTCCGTCACCGTCCTCCTGAAGGCCCTCGGCTGGACCACCGAGCAGATCCTCGAGGAGTTCGGCGAGTACGAGTCCATGCGCGCCACCCTGGAGAAGGACCACACCCAGGGCCAGGACGACGCGCTGCTCGACATCTACCGCAAGCTGCGTCCGGGCGAGCCGCCGACCCGTGAGGCCGCGCAGACGCTGCTCGAGAACCTGTACTTCAACCCGAAGCGCTACGACCTGGCGAAGGTCGGCCGCTACAAGGTCAACAAGAAGCTCGGCGCCGACGAGCCGCTCGACGCCGGCGTGCTGACCGTCGACGACATCATCGCGACGATCAAGTACCTCGTGAAGCTCCACGCGGGCGAGAGCGAGACCATCGGCGAGTCCGGCCGTTCGATCGTCGTCGAGACCGACGACATCGACCACTTCGGCAACCGCCGCCTGCGCAACGTCGGCGAGCTCATCCAGAACCAGGTCCGCACGGGTCTGGCGCGCATGGAGCGCGTCGTCCGCGAGCGCATGACCACCCAGGACGTCGAGGCGATCACGCCGCAGACCCTGATCAACATCCGGCCGGTCGTCGCCTCCATCAAGGAGTTCTTCGGCACCAGCCAGCTGTCGCAGTTCATGGACCAGAACAACCCGCTGTCCGGTCTCACCCACAAGCGCCGTCTCTCCGCGCTCGGCCCCGGTGGTCTGAGCCGTGAGCGGGCGGGCTTCGAGGTCCGTGACGTCCACCCGTCGCACTACGGCCGCATGTGCCCGATCGAGACCCCCGAAGGCCCGAACATCGGTCTGATCGGCTCGCTCGCCTCGTACGGCCGCGTCAACGCGTTCGGCTTCATCGAGACGCCGTACCGCAAGGTCGTCGACGGCCAGGTCACCGACGAGGTCGACTACGTCACCGCCGACGAGGAAGACCGCTTCGTCATCGCCCAGGCGAACGCCCGCCTGGACGAGAACCTGCGCTTCGCCGAGGGCCGCGTCCTCGTCCGCAAGCGTGGCGGCGAGGTCGACTACGTCGAGCCCGCCGACGTGGACTACATGGACGTCTCGCCGCGCCAGATGGTGTCCGTCGCCACCGCGATGATCCCCTTCCTGGAGCACGACGACGCCAACCGCGCCCTCATGGGCGCGAACATGATGCGCCAGGCCGTTCCGCTCATCAAGGCGGAGGCCCCGCTCGTCGGCACCGGCATGGAGTACCGCTGCGCCGTCGACGCCGGCGACTCCATCAAGGCGGAGAAGAACGGTGTCGTCCAGGAGGTCTCGGCCGACTACATCACCGTCGCGAACGACGACGGCACGTACACCACGTACCGCGTCGCCAAGTTCTCCCGCTCGAACCAGGGCACCTCGGTCAACCAGAAGGTGATCGTCAACGAGGGCGACCGGGTCGTGGAGTCCCAGGTCCTCGCCGACGGTCCGGCGACCGAGAACGGCGAGATGGCGCTGGGCAAGAACCTGCTCGTCGCGTTCATGCCGTGGGAGGGCCACAACTACGAGGACGCGATCATCCTGTCGCAGCGCCTCGTCCAGGACGACGTCCTCTCCTCGATCCACATCGAGGAGCACGAGGTCGACGCCCGTGACACCAAGCTCGGCCCCGAGGAGATCACCCGGGACATCCCGAACGTCTCCGAGGAGGTCCTCGCCGACCTCGACGAGCGCGGCATCATCCGCATCGGTGCGGACGTCGTCGCCGGCGACATCCTGGTCGGCAAGGTCACCCCGAAGGGCGAGACCGAGCTGACCCCGGAGGAGCGCCTGCTCCGCGCGATCTTCGGTGAGAAGGCCCGCGAGGTCCGTGACACCTCCCTGAAGGTGCCGCACGGTGAGATCGGCAAGGTCATCGGCGTCCGCGTCTTCGACCGCGAGGAGGGGGACGAGCTTCCCCCGGGCGTGAACCAGCTGGTCCGCGTCTACGTCGCCCAGAAGCGCAAGATCACCGACGGTGACAAGCTCGCCGGCCGCCACGGCAACAAGGGTGTCATCTCCAAGATCCTCCCGATCGAGGACATGCCCTTCCTCGAGGACGGCACCCCGGTCGACATCATCCTCAACCCGCTCGGTGTCCCGTCCCGAATGAACCCGGGACAGGTCCTGGAGATCCACCTCGGCTGGCTCGCCAGCCGCGGCTGGGACGTCTCCGGCCTCGCGGACGAGTGGGCCCAGCGTCTGCAGGTCATCGGCGCGGACCAGGTCGCCCCCGGCACCAACGTCGCCACCCCGGTGTTCGACGGTGCCCGCGAGGACGAGCTGGCCGGCCTCCTGCAGCACACGATCCCGAACCGCGACGGCGAGCGCATGGTGCTCCCGACCGGCAAGGCGCGCCTGTTCGACGGCCGCTCCGGCGAGCCGTTCCCGGACCCGATCTCGGTCGGGTACATGTACATCCTCAAGCTCCACCACCTGGTCGACGACAAGCTCCACGCCCGTTCGACCGGTCCGTACTCGATGATCACGCAGCAGCCGCTGGGTGGTAAGGCGCAGTTCGGTGGCCAGCGCTTCGGTGAGATGGAGGTGTGGGCGCTCGAGGCGTACGGCGCCGCGTACGCCCTCCAGGAGCTTCTGACCATCAAGTCCGACGACGTCACCGGCCGCGTGAAGGTCTACGAGGCCATCGTCAAGGGCGAGAACATCCCCGAGCCGGGCATTCCCGAGTCCTTCAAGGTGCTCATCAAGGAAATGCAGTCGCTCTGCCTCAACGTGGAGGTGCTGTCCTCGGACGGCATGTCCATCGAGATGCGCGACACCGACGAGGACGTCTTCCGCGCCGCGGAGGAGCTGGGTATCGACCTGTCCCGGCGCGAGCCGAGCAGCGTCGAAGAGGTCTGACGGGCCTGGCCGGGGGCTCGCAACCGCAGCCCCCGGCCATCCCCGGGACCGTTCAGACCATGATTGAGACACGACCCCGAAAGAGGGATTGACGCACAGTGCTCGACGTCAACTTCTTCGACGAGCTGCGGATCGGCCTTGCCACCGCGGACGACATCCGTACCTGGTCCCACGGCGAGGTCAAGAAGCCGGAGACCATCAACTACCGCACCCTGAAGCCCGAGAAGGACGGACTCTTCTGCGAGAAGATCTTCGGTCCGACCCGGGACTGGGAGTGCTACTGCGGCAAGTACAAGCGTGTCCGCTTCAAGGGCATCATCTGTGAGCGCTGTGGCGTCGAGGTCACGCGCGCCAAGGTGCGCCGTGAGCGGATGGGCCACATCGAACTTGCCGCCCCCGTCACCCACATCTGGTACTTCAAGGGCGTTCCGTCGCGCCTCGGCTACCTGCTGGACCTCGCGCCGAAGGACCTCGAGAAGGTCATCTACTTCGCCGCTTACATGATCACGTTCGTCGACGACGAGCGCCGTCAGCGCGACCTGCCGTCGCTGGAGGCCCACGTCTCCGTCGAGCGCCAGCAGATCGAGAACCGCCGCGACTCCGACCTGGAGGCCCGCGCCAAGAAGCTCGAGTCCGACCTGGCCGAGCTCGAGGCCGAGGGCGCCAAGGCCGACGTGCGCCGCAAGGTGCGCGAGGGCGCCGAGCGCGAGATGAAGCAGCTCCGCGACCGCTCCCAGCGCGAGATCGACCGCCTGGACGAGGTCTGGAACCGCTTCAAGAACCTCAAGGTCCAGGACCTGGAGGGCGACGAGCTCCTCTACCGCGAGCTGCGTGACCGCTTCGGCACGTACTTCGACGGCTCGATGGGTGCCGCGGCGCTGCAGAAGCGCCTGGAGTCCTTCGACCTGGAGGAGGAGGCCGAGCGCCTCCGCGAGATCATCCGCACCGGCAAGGGCCAGAAGAAGACCCGTGCGCTGAAGCGCCTGAAGGTCGTCTCCGCGTTCCTGCAGACCAGCAACAGCCCCAAGGGCATGGTCCTGGACTGCGTCCCGGTCATCCCGCCGGACCTGCGTCCGATGGTGCAGCTGGACGGTGGCCGCTTCGCGACCTCCGACCTGAACGACCTGTACCGCCGTGTCATCAACCGCAACAACCGCCTGAAGCGCCTCCTCGACCTCGGTGCCCCCGAGATCATCGTGAACAACGAGAAGCGCATGCTCCAGGAGGCCGTCGACGCGCTGTTCGACAACGGCCGCCGCGGCCGCCCGGTCACGGGCCCCGGCAACCGTCCGCTGAAGTCCCTCAGCGACATGCTGAAGGGCAAGCAGGGTCGCTTCCGCCAGAACCTGCTCGGCAAGCGAGTCGACTACTCGGCGCGTTCCGTCATCGTCGTCGGCCCGCAGCTCAAGCTGCACCAGTGCGGCCTGCCCAAGGCCATGGCGCTGGAGCTCTTCAAGCCGTTCGTGATGAAGCGCCTGGTCGACCTGAACCACGCGCAGAACATCAAGTCGGCCAAGCGCATGGTCGAGCGCGGCCGCACCGTCGTGTACGACGTCCTCGAAGAGGTCATCGCCGAGCACCCGGTGCTGCTGAACCGTGCGCCCACGCTGCACCGCCTCGGCATCCAGGCCTTCGAGCCGCAGCTGGTCGAGGGCAAGGCCATCCAGATCCACCCGCTCGTCTGCACCGCGTTCAACGCGGACTTCGACGGTGACCAGATGGCCGTGCACCTGCCGCTGTCCGCGGAGGCGCAGGCCGAGGCCCGCATCCTGATGCTGTCCTCGAACAACATCCTCAAGCCGGCCGACGGCCGCCCGGTGACGATGCCGACCCAGGACATGGTCCTCGGTCTGTTCTTCCTCACCACGGACGGCGAGCTGCGCGACGTCAAGGGCGAGGGCCGTGCCTTCGGCTCCACCGCCGAGGCGATCATGGCCTTCGACGCCGGCGAGCTCTCGCTGCAGTCGCAGGTCGACATCCGCTTCCCGGTGGGCACCATCCCGCCGCGCGGCTGGGTCGCCCCGGTCGCCGAGGAGGGTGAGCCGGAGTTCCAGCCGGGCGACAGCTTCCGTCTGAAGACCACGCTGGGCCGTGCGCTCTTCAACGAGCTGCTGCCTGAGGACTACCCGTTCGTCGACTACTCGGTGGGCAAGAAGCAGCTCTCCGAGATCGTCAACGACCTGGCCGAGCGCTACCCCAAGGTCATCGTCGCGGCGACGCTCGACAACCTGAAGGCGGCCGGCTTCCACTGGGCGACCCGTTCCGGCGTCACCGTGGCCATCTCCGACGTCGTGGTCCCCGAGGCCAAGAAGGAGATCGTCGCGGGCTACGAGGCCCAGGACGAGAAGGTCCAGAAGCAGTACGAGCGCGGTCTGATCACCAAGGACGAGCGCACGCAGGAACTCATCGCGATCTGGACCAAGGCGACCAACGAGGTCGCCGAGGCGATGAACGCGAACTTCCCCAAGACCAACCCCATCTTCATGATGGTTGACTCGGGTGCCCGAGGAAACATGATGCAGATGAGGCAGATCGCCGGTATGCGCGGTCTGGTGTCGAACGCGAAGAACGAGACCATCCCGCGTCCGATCAAGGCCTCGTTCCGTGAGGGCCTCTCCGTGCTGGAGTACTTCATCTCCACCCACGGTGCCCGTAAGGGTCTGGCCGACACCGCCCTGCGTACCGCCGACTCGGGTTACCTGACCCGTCGTCTGGTGGACGTCTCGCAGGACGTGATCATCCGCGAGGAGGACTGCGGCACCGACCGCGGCCTGAAGCTGAAGATCGCCGTCCGGGACGAGACCGGTGTCCTGCGCAAGGCCGAGGACGTCGAGACCTCGGTGTACGCGCGCATGCTCGCCGAGGACGTCGTCGTCGACGGCAAGGTCCTGGCCCCGGCCAACGTCGACCTCGGCGACGTCCTCATCGACCAGCTCGTCGCAGCCGGCGTGGAGGAGGTCAAGACCCGCTCGGTCCTGACCTGTGAGTCCGCCGTCGGTACCTGCGCCTTCTGCTACGGCCGCTCCCTGGCCACCGGCAAGCTGGTCGACATCGGTGAGGCGGTCGGCATCATCGCCGCCCAGTCCATCGGTGAGCCCGGTACCCAGCTGACGATGCGTACCTTCCACACCGGTGGTGTGGCCGGTGACGACATCACGCAGGGTCTGCCGCGTGTCGTCGAGCTCTTCGAGGCCCGTACCCCGAAGGGTGTCGCCCCGATCTCCGAGGCCGCCGGCCGCGTGCGGATCGAGGAGACCGAGAAGACCAAGAAGATCGTCATCACGCCGGACGACGGCAGCGACGAGACGGCCTTCCCGATCTCCAAGCGCGCCAAGGTCATCGTCCACGAGGGCGACCACGTCGAGGTGGGCCAGAAGCTCACCGCGGGTGCCACCAACCCGCACGACGTGCTGCGCATCCTCGGCCAGCGTGCGGTCCAGGTCCACCTGGTCGGCGAGGTCCAGAAGGTCTACAACTCGCAGGGCGTGTCGATCCACGACAAGCACATCGAGATCATCATCCGGCAGATGCTCCGCCGCGTGACGATCATCGAGTCGGGCGACGCCGAGCTGCTTCCGGGCGAGCTCGTCGAGCGTTCGCGCTTCGAGACCGAGAACCGTCGTGTGGTCACCGAGGGCGGTCACCCCGCCTCCGGCCGTCCGCAGCTGATGGGTATCACCAAGGCCTCGCTCGCCACCGAGTCCTGGCTGTCGGCGGCGTCCTTCCAGGAGACGACCCGGGTTCTGACCGACGCGGCGATCAACGCCAAGTCGGACTCCCTGATCGGCCTCAAGGAGAACGTCATCATCGGTAAGCTCATCCCGGCCGGTACGGGCCTCGCCCGCTACCGCAACATCCGGGTCGAGCCCACCGAGGAGGCGAAGGCCGCGATGTACTCGGCCGTCGGCTACGACGACATCGACTACTCGCCCTTCGGCACCGGCTCCGGCCAGGCCGTCCCGCTGGAGGACTACGACTACGGCCCGTACAACGGCTGAGAGTCGCCCATGAGGAAGCCCCCCGCTGCTCCGGAAGGAGCGGCGGGGGGCTTCCTCGTTTTCCGTACGAGGGCTGTACGGGCGTACGGGCCGTGGCGGTGCGGGCGGCGGCCCCCGGCCCTCAGGCCCGGCGCCGACGGCGGAGACCGGCGAGGGTGACCCCGGTCAGGGCCAGCAGGGACAGGCCGGCGCCGGCCAGGCCCGCGGTGAGCCCCTTCGGGGTGAAGGTGCAGTCGAGCCCGGTCGTGCCGGGGGTGACGGGGAGGGCCAGCAGGCCGTGGAAGGAGCCGGGGGTCACCGGCTTCGCGTCCGCGGTGCACCGCCAGCCGGGGACGGCGGTCATGGCGAAGACGGCCGTGCCGGTGGTGCCCGCGGGGAGGGCGGCCCGGATGCCGTGCCCGCCGGTGGCGACGTCGGTGGCACCCGTCCGGATGAGGCCGCGGACGGCCTCGTCCAGCCTGGCGCGGTCCAGGCAGCCGATCGGGTGGTCCCCGGCGCCGGCGCCCTCGGTCCGGGTCCGCACCGTCACGGCCACCGTGCCGTCCGCGGGGACCGGGCCCAGCTTCACGACGCCCGTCATCCGGTCCTCCAGCGGCCGCCGGGTGCCGCCCGAGGCGAGGGTGCCGTACAGCTCGGGGGAGAACCAGTAGGCCTCCGAGCCGGGGGTGCACTGCGCGGCGTACGTCTGCTCCGTGGCCGTGCCGCCCCGGACGGTCCGCGGGACCTGGTAGACGGCCGTGCCGAGGACGTTCTCCTGGCGGGCGTACACGCTGCCGGCCGGGTTGGGGGAGGTGAAGGTCCCGCTGCGGACGGTGACGAGCGGGGGAGCCGGGAAGCGGGCCGCCGCCCAGGTGTCCTTCGCCGGGCCGGGGCTGACGCGTGCGCCGATCGAGAAGATCGCGTCGAGGACCGGGTTGTCGGCGCCGAAGAAGGTCCGGCCGTCGTTCTTGAAGCCGTAGCCGAGGGGCTCCAGCGCCTCGTACGTGGCCGCCGGCAGGTAGCTGCTGTAGTACTGCGGGCCCTCCGCGCCCAGCGCCAGCGCGTCGTTGTACGAGGTCTGCGGCGCGCCCGAGTCGGTCCGGTAGCGGGGCCAGCCGTTCACGCCGCGGACGGCGTCGTGGTGCGCGCTGATGGAGCGGTTCGAGGTGGCGACCGGTTTGGCCCAGCGCTCCCGGGAGCGGCGGGCGTCGGCGCCGGCGGCGGCCGCCGTGGACTCGGCGAAGACCACGCCGGCCATGAGCAGGGCGGCCGCGGGGACCAGGAAGCGGCGCCGGTCGCCCCGGGCCGACACGGCCAGGACCAGGGCGAGGAGCGAGACGGCGCCGCCGCCGAGGACCGCCCGCCAGGTCCAGCCGCCGAAATCGTCGGTGTGCCGGAGCAGGAGGGCCGCGGCGACCAGGAGGCCCGCCGCCGAGGCGAGGTGGAGGGGGCGCGGCCGGTGGGCCAGGGACAGCCAGGCCAGGACCACGACCATCCCGCTGAAGACGAACGCCTCCCGGTACGGGTTGCCGTTCGGCACCGCGAGCCCGTGCCACAGGTACTGGGTGGGCGGGAACTGGAAAGAGGCGAGGACCAGCAGCGTCGCCGCCGCCCACACCAGTCGGGTCCTGCGGGCGATGGCCGCGTTGAACAGGAAGGACCCGGCGAGGATCAGGCCCAGCGAGGCCACGTACAGCCGGGGCCGGCCGCCCCAGAGGTGGGTGGCCGGCAGCATCCCGGACAGGAAGACCTCGATGCGCACCGGGTCGAAGGCCGCGGCCTGCGTCGGCTGGGCGGCGCCGCTGGACAGGAAGGACGGCAGGAGCAGCGGCAGGGTGAGCAGGATGCCCGTCGCGGCGGCGGTCGAGGCCCGCCACAGGGCGTGCAGCCGCTGCCGGCCGGTCAGGTCCAGCGTGGCCGCGCGGACGGCGAGCAGCACGCAGGCGGCCATCGTGGCCATCATCGCGGTGTAGAAGTTGCCGAACCAGGCGAGCGCGACCAACAGGGCGGCGCCCGTCCAGCGGCGGCCCTGCAGGCACCACTCGACGGCGATGCCCAGCAGCGGGAACGCCACCAGGCCCCACAGCCACATGGGGATGTACGAGGCGTCGCTCAGGGCCCAGCCGCACAGCCCGTAGCAGGCGCCGAGCACCCCGCGCTGCCACCACGGCCCGGGGTGCAGCCGGCCGAGGTAGACGGACATCACGGCGGCGGCGGTGCCCATGGTGACCGGGGTGACCAGGAAGACGGCGAGGTCGACGTGGGCCCGCGGGACGAGCACGGCGAGCCAGGAGAACGGATTGCCGAGGTAGGTGTAGTAGTCGGACAGGAACTGCTGTCCGAAGCCGCCGCGCCAGCTGAACAGGAGGTCGCCGGCGGCCTGCCCGTGGACCAGGTCCCACAGCCCCCGGTGGAAGGGCACGTACTGGTTGGCCTGGTCGTTGATGGCCCGGCCGGTGTTGCCGAAGGGGAAGGTGCCGCGGGCCGCCCAGGAGGCGCAGAACGCGCCGGCGGTGATGACGAAGGCGAGCAGCGGCCCGTACAGGCGGTCGGGTCGCGGCAGCCGGCGGCGGGGACCGGGTTCGGCGGGGACCGGGCTGTGGGCGGCCGTCGGCTCCGGGGTGACCGTCCGCAATGTCCCGCTCCCTGAGTGTGGTGCCGTTCGGTCTGGATCGCTGACGCATCTTAGTTGCCGGGAGGGAGCGGCCCGGCGGGTGCGGCGGGCGCCCGCCGACGGCCTATACCACATCCGGGGGCCGGGTGCCTGCCGGGCGGCCGGGGCCCAAGTGGCGCATGACCGGCGGGGGTGTCGCGGGGGTTGCGGTGGGGCCTTTGTTTTGACCGGAGTGGATGCGGTGGGTACGCTCAGACCTTGTGCCTGGGGTGTGCCTGGGCTCCCGTGCGTGTCCATCAACCGCACGCGAGTCGCACCGGCCACCGAGATCCACGTGCCTCAACGCGTTTGCGGGAGGGCCTGCCGGATCCGACACACCCGACCGCGTGGGTCGGCAGAAGTTCCAGGTTAGCTTTACTACACGGCACACAGAAACCGGAGAAGTAGTGCCTACGATCCAGCAGCTGGTCCGTAAGGGCCGGCAGGACAAGGTCGAGAAGACGAAGACGCCCGCGCTTGAGGCCTCGCCCCAGCGTCGCGGCGTCTGCACGCGTGTGTTCACGACCACCCCGAAGAAGCCGAACTCGGCGCTCCGCAAGGTCGCGCGTGTGCGTCTGACCTCCGGCATCGAGGTCACCGCTTACATTCCGGGTGAGGGACACAACCTGCAGGAGCACTCCATCGTGCTCGTGCGTGGTGGCCGTGTGAAGGACCTGCCGGGTGTTCGTTACAAGATCATCCGCGGTGCGCTTGACACCCAGGCTGTCAAGAACCGCAAGCAGGCCCGCAGCCGCTACGGCGCCAAGAAGGAGAAGTAAGAATGCCTCGTAAGGGCCCCGCCCCGAAGCGCCCGGTCATCATCGACCCGGTCTACCAGTCTCCTCTTGTCACCTCCCTGATCAACAAGATCCTGCTGAACGGCAAGCGCTCCACCGCCGAGCGCATCGTCTACGGCGCCATGGAAGGCCTCCGCGAGAAGACGGGCAACGACCCGGTCATCACGCTGAAGCGCGCGCTGGAGAACGTCAAGCCGTCGCTCGAGGTCAAGTCCCGCCGTGTCGGTGGTGCGACCTACCAGGTTCCGGTCGAGGTCAAGCCGGGTCGCCAGTCGACCCTCGCGCTGCGCTGGCTCGTGGGTTACTCCCGCGCCCGCCGCGAGAAGACCATGACCGAGCGCCTCATGAACGAGCTCCTCGACGCGTCGAACGGCCTTGGTGCGGCCGTGAAGAAGCGTGAGGACACGCACAAGATGGCCGAGTCCAACAAGGCCTTCGCGCACTACCGCTGGTAGTCGCAACCCACATCGAGACCGAGAGAAGACTGAAGCCTTATGGCTACCACTTCGCTTGACCTGGCCAAGGTGCGCAACATCGGCATCATGGCCCACATCGACGCGGGCAAGACGACCACCACCGAGCGCATCCTGTTCTACACCGGTGTCTCCTACAAGATCGGTGAAGTCCACGACGGCGCTGCCACGATGGACTGGATGGAGCAGGAGCAGGAGCGCGGCATCACGATCACGTCTGCCGCGACGACCTGCCACTGGCCGCTCGAGAACGTCGACCACACCATCAACATCATCGACACCCCGGGTCACGTGGACTTCACGGTCGAGGTGGAGCGTTCGCTCCGCGTCCTCGACGGTGCCGTCACCGTGTTCGACGGTGTCGCCGGTGTGGAGCCGCAGTCCGAGACGGTCTGGCGTCAGGCCGACCGTTACGGCGTGCCGCGCATCTGCTTCGTCAACAAGCTCGACCGCACCGGCGCCGAGTTCCACCGCTGTGTCGACATGATCAAGGACCGCCTCGGCGCCGTCCCGATCGTCATGCAGCTCCCCATCGGTGCCGAGGCCGACTTCCAGGGTGTCGTCGACCTCGTCACGATGAAGGCGTTCGTCTGGTCCGCCGAGGCGACCAAGGGCGAGATGTACGACGTCGTCGACATCCCGGCCACGCACACCGAGGCTGCTGAAGAGTGGCGCGGCAAGCTGGTCGAGACCGTCGCCGAGAACGACGACGAGATCATGGAGCTCTTCCTCAACGGCGACGAGCCGTCCGTGGAGCAGCTGCACGCCGCCGTCCGTCGCATCATCATCGGCTCCGGCAAGGGTGGCGGTTCCACCATCACCGCGGTGTTCTGTGGCACGGCGTTCAAGAACAAGGGCGTTCAGCCCCTGCTCGACGCCGTCGTCCGCTACCTGCCGTCGCCGCTGGACATCGAGGCCATCGAGGGCCACGACGTCCGCGACGCCGAGACCGTCGTGAAGCGCAAGCCGTCGGACGACGAGCCCCTCGCCGCGCTCGCCTTCAAGATCATGAGCGACCCGCACCTCGGCAAGCTCACCTTCGTCCGGGTTTACTCGGGCCGCCTGGAGGCCGGCACTGCGGTGCAGAACTCCGTCAAGGGCAAGAAGGAGCGCATCGGCAAGATCTACCGCATGCACGCCAACAAGCGTGAGGAGATCGACTCGGTGGGCGCCGGCGACATCGTCGCCGTCATGGGCCTGAAGCAGACCACCACCGGTGAGACGCTGTGCGACGAGAAGCAGCCGGTCATCCTGGAGTCCATGGACTTCCCGGCCCCGGTCATCCAGGTCGCCATCGAGCCCAAGTCCAAGGGTGACCAGGAGAAGCTGGGTGTCGCCATCCAGCGCCTCGCGGAGGAGGACCCCTCCTTCCACGTTCACTCGGACGAGGAGACGGGCCAGACCATCCTCGGCGGTATGGGCGAGCTGCACCTCGAGGTGCTGGTCGACCGTATGAAGCGCGAGTTCAAGGTCGAGGCCAACGTCGGCAAGCCGCAGGTCGCGTACCGCGAGACCATCCGCAAGTCGGTCGAGCGCCACGACTACACGCACAAGAAGCAGACCGGTGGTACCGGTCAGTTCGCCAAGGTGCAGATCGCGATCGAGCCGATCACCGAGTCCGACGGTCCGGCGTACGAGTTCGTGAACAAGGTCACCGGTGGCCGCGTGCCGAAGGAGTACATCCCCTCGGTCGACGCGGGTGCGCAGGAGGCCATGCAGTTCGGCATCCTGGCCGGCTACGAGATGACGGGCGTCCGCGTCACGCTTCTCGACGGTGGCTACCACGAGGTCGACTCCTCCGAGCTCGCGTTCAAGATCGCCGGTTCGCAGGCCTTCAAGGAGGCCGCGCGCAAGGCGTCCCCCGTGCTGCTCGAGCCGATGATGGCCGTTGAGGTCACCACGCCCGAGGACTACATGGGTGAGGTCATCGGCGACATCAACTCCCGCCGTGGCCAGATCCAGGCCATGGAGGAGCGTCACGGCGCCCGCGTCGTGAAGGGCCTCGTGCCGCTTTCGGAGATGTTCGGCTACGTCGGAGACCTCCGCAGCAAGACCTCGGGTCGCGCCAGCTACTCGATGCAGTTCGACTCCTACGCCGAGGTTCCGCGGAACGTCGCCGAGGAGATCATCGCGAAGGCCAAGGGCGAGTAACTCTCCCGAGCACACGCTTTAGGCTTGTCACCGGAACCTCTGGGGCAACAGGGGATTCAAAAAACCTGTTGCCCCGGGGACCGGCTTTCCAGCAAAGATCACCTGGCGCCGATGAGTAAGGCGTACAGAACCACTCTCCAGGAGGACCCCCGTGGCGAAGGCGAAGTTCGAGCGGACTAAGCCGCACGTCAACATCGGCACCATCGGTCACATTGACCACGGTAAGACGACCCTCACGGCCGCCATTACCAAGGTGCTGCACGACGCGTACCCGGACCTGAACGAGGCCTCGGCCTTCGACCAGATCGACAAGGCTCCCGAGGAGCGCCAGCGCGGTATCACCATCTCCATCGCGCACGTCGAGTACCAGACCGAGGCGCGTCACTACGCCCACGTCGACTGCCCGGGTCACGCGGACTACATCAAGAACATGATCACCGGTGCCGCGCAGATGGACGGCGCCATCCTCGTGGTCGCCGCCACCGACGGTCCGATGCCGCAGACCAAGGAGCACGTGCTCCTGGCCCGCCAGGTCGGCGTTCCGTACATCGTCGTCGCCCTGAACAAGGCCGACATGGTGGACGACGAGGAGATCCTGGAGCTCGTCGAGCTCGAGGTGCGCGAGCTCCTCTCCGAGTACGAGTTCCCGGGCGACGACCTGCCGGTCGTCCGCGTCTCGGCGCTGAAGGCGCTCGAGGGCGACAAGGAGTGGGGCGAGAAGCTCCTCGGCCTGATGGCTGCCGTGGACGAGTCGATCCCGACCCCGCCGCGTGACACCGAGAAGCCGTTCCTGATGCCCGTCGAGGACGTCTTCACGATCACCGGTCGTGGCACCGTCGTCACCGGTCGTATCGAGCGTGGTGTCCTGAAGGTCAACGAGACCGTCGACATCATCGGCATCAAGAACGAGAAGACCACCACCACGGTCACCGGCATCGAGATGTTCCGCAAGCTGCTCGACGAGGGCCAGGCCGGTGAGAACGTCGGTCTGCTGCTCCGCGGCATCAAGCGCGAGGACGTCGAGCGCGGCCAGGTCATCATCAAGCCGGGCTCGGTCACCCCGCACACCGAGTTCGAGGCCCAGGCCTACATCCTGTCCAAGGACGAGGGTGGCCGCCACACGCCGTTCTTCAACAACTACCGTCCGCAGTTCTACTTCCGTACCACGGACGTGACGGGCGTTGTGACCCTGCCGCAGGGCACCGAGATGGTCATGCCGGGCGACAACACCGAGATGTCCGTCCAGCTGATCCAGCCGGTCGCCATGGAGGAGGGCCTGAAGTTCGCCATCCGTGAGGGTGGTCGCACCGTGGGCGCCGGCCAGGTCACCAAGATCGTGAAGTAAGTCCTTCACGCTCTGACCCGGCAGTCCGCGCGAGCGGGCTCCGTGTTCGGCTCAAGGGCCCCTTCCCTTCCGCTTCGGCGGCGGGGGAGGGGCCCTTGGCCGTGTCCGGACCCTGTCTCTTATACACGTCTGACGCTGCCGACGACGCTCGCGGCGTAGGCCGG
>NZ_JACBGN010000389.1 GCF_013401435.1 Streptomyces sp. BR123 | reverse complement strand
CCGGTCTCGTGGGCTCGGAAGATGTGTATAAGAGTCAGCGGCAGGCGAAGGGGCGGCGGGAGCAGCGGCTGTTCATCGGCGGCGAGTGGGTGGAGCCGACGGGCGGCCACTACGAGGTGGTCAACCCGGCGGACGAGTCGGTCGTCGGCCTCGCGCCGGAGGCCTCGCCCGCGCAGGTCCTGGAGGCGGCCGCGGCGGCGGCCGAGGCCTTCGAGGGATGGTCGCGGACGCGGCCGGAGCAGCGGGCGGCGATCCTGGACCGGGCCGCGGACATCATCCAGCGGGAGTTCGAGCCGTGGGTGGAGCTGGCCCGGGCGGAGACGGGCGCCCCGACGGGCATCGCGCGCGGGATGCAGGTCGGGGTGGGGGCGGCCCGCTTCCGGCGGTACGCGAAGGGCGCCCTGGAACCGGTCGAGCGGGGACTGCCGCCGCAGGTCACCGAGGCCGGCCCGATGGGGAGGGCGGCCGTGCTGGGGGCGCTGGAGGTGCGTCAGCCGGTCGGGGTGGTCACCTGCATCACCTCGTACAACAACCCGTGGGCGAACCCGGCGGGCAAGGTGGCCCCGGCCCTGGCCATGGGCAACACGGTGGTGGTCAAGCCGGCCCCGCAGGATCCGCTGTCGGTGTTCCGGATGGCCGAGGCGCTGGCGGAGGCCGGGGTGCCGCGGGGCGTGGTCAACGTCGTCGGCGGGCAGGCGGTGGAGGTCGGCGAGGCGGCGGTCGCCTCCCCCCACGTGGACATGGTGTCCTTCACGGGCTCCACGGCGGTCGGGCAGCGCATCGCGGAGGTCTGCGGCCGTTCCATGAAGCGGCAGCTGATGGAGCTCGGCGGCAAGGGCGCGGCGGTCGTCTTCGAGGACGCGGACCTGGACGCGGCGGTGGCCGGGATCGGCACCACCTTCTCCTTCTACAGCGGCCAGATCTGCACCGCGCCGACCCGGGTGATCGTGCACCGGGCGGTGTACGCGCGGCTGGTCGAGAAGCTGACCGCCTACCTGGGCTTCATGAAGGTCGGCGACCCGGCGGTGAAGGGCACGGTCGTCGGCCCGGTGATCTCGGCCGCGCACCGGGACCGGGTGGAGGCGTACGTCGAGCTGGGCCGCAAGGAGGGCGCTCGCCTGGCGTACGGCGGGACGCGCCCGGTGGTGGGCGGCGGTGGAGGCGGCGCGGGTGGCGGGCGCGGCGGTGGCCGTGCCCCGGGCCGCGGGTTCTACGTCGCGCCCACGCTGCTGGTGGACTGCACGAGCGACATGCGGGTGGTCCGGGAGGAGATCTTCGGGCCGGTCGTGGTGGTCGTGCCGTTCGAGGGCGGGAAGGACGGCGGGGAGGACGAGGCCGTCGCCCTGGCCAACGACAGCGACTACGGGCTGCTGAGCTACGTGTGGTCCGGGGACGCGGCGCGCGCGTTCCGGGTGGCGCGCCGGCTGCGGGCTGGCGGGGTCGGGGTCAACACCGTCGGCCGGAACATGGAGGCACCGTTCGGCGGCTTCAAGCGCTCCGGGGTCGGCCGTGACGTGGGCTCGTACGCGCTGCACGCGTACAGCGAGATGCAGTCGATCGTGTGGGCGGGCTGAAATCGTGGGGGCGGGCCGAAAGGGGGGGCGGTCCCGGCCGGGGCAGGTCCGCCGCCCCGACCCGTCGGCGTGCCCTCCGTCCTCGTGTGGCGGCTCAGCCGGTGCAGTGGTCCGTGTGCGGCTCAGTCCTTGTAGTAGTCGGTCAGGACGCAGCCCTTCACCAGGGACGGCTCCTTGCGGAATCCGCTCGGCGGGTTGAAGCCGGGGTGGCAGTTGAGCAGCAGCATGCCGCTCCCGGGGGCGAGGAGGGCGGCCATCGCGTCCGAACTCTCGGATCCCACGGCGAAGTCCTGGCCGATGATCGGGCCGCTGTTGACATCGCCGTTCTTGCCGTCGGCGTGGTCCTTCTCGACCTCGGCCCTGAACGCGGCCTGGAAGACCTTGGGGTCCTTGATCATGAAGATGGTGGTGACGTTGCGGCGTCCGCAGTAGCCGCGCTCGGTGACGGAGTAGGTCTTGCTGTCGTACTTGGCGTCCGGGTCGCTGCCGGAAGTCGACGAGTCGCTCTTGGTGGAGCTGATCCGGTCGCACTTGGTGTAGCCGTTGACGATGCGGGCGGCCTCCGCCATCGAGCCGGCCTTGGGCAGCCCCTTGAAGCCGAGGCCGTTGCCCTTCTTGGCGTTCCCGCCGTCGCCGCTGTTTCCGTTCCCGCCTTCGAGGCCGCCGATCGCGGCGATGCCGGAGCCGACGGCGTCGTCGTCGCCTCCGCAGGCGGTGAGGGTGAGGAGTGCGGCGAGGGCCGTGGCGCCGGCGGCCGCCCTGGTGACTGTCCTGGAGCTCATGACCTTGTGTCCCCCGTGTCGATGACCTTGATCGTCGGGAGCCTAGGGCGACCGGCATGTCCGCGCCAAACGCTGCGGCCGAAAACTGGCGCGGGAAAGTTTGGGAACGGGCAAAACGGGCATGGCTGCGGTTTCCGTATGACGGAACCCGGTTCTGAGCCCCTCTGAACCGGGGGTAACACCGGCATGTGGACCTTTCATTGCCGATTCGCCCCGGCTTCGGTCTCTGGATTCCAAGGAGATCCGCCGTCCCGAGTTCCGGATCTTAGCCCTCCGGATATGGAAACCGCAGGATCTACCGTCCTGTGCCATGACTCAGCTGGACGTTCGGCCCGGAGCCGAAGAAACGGCACGCGACGTCGCCGACGTACGCGGCAAGGGCCTCGGCAAGGGGTCCGTGGGACTGGTGGGCAGCGCCGTCATCGGCATCTCCACCGTCGCCCCCGTCTACTGCCTGACCTCGACCCTCGGCTCCACAGCCGGCGAGGTCGGCGTCCAGATGCCCGCCGTCTTCCTGGCCGGCTTCCTGCCGATGCTCCTGGTGGCCTTCGCCTACCGCGAGCTCAACAAGGCCATGCCCGACTGCGGCACCTCCTTCACCTGGACCGTGAAGGCCTTCGGCCCCCGGATCGGCTGGATGTGCGGCTGGGGCCTGGTGATCGCCACGATCATCGTGCTCTCCAACCTCGCCGGCGTCGCCACCTCCTACTTCTGGCTGCTGGCCGGGGAGGTGACGGGCAGCGAATCGGTCGCCGCCCTCGACGACAACAAGCTCGTCCACATCGCGACCTGTCTCACCCTCGTCGCCGTCGCCACCGCCATCAGCTACCGCGGCATGACCGCCACCAAGGGCGTCCAGTACGCACTGGTCGGCCTCCAGCTCGCCGTCCTCGCCGTATTCGTCGTCATGGCCTTCCGGAAGGCCACCACGGGCGGCGCAGGTTCCCCCGGCGCCTTCGACACCGGCCTGGACTTCTCCTGGCAGTGGATGAACCCCTTCGCGGTCGAATCCATGGCCGCCTTCACCGCCGGCCTCTCCCTCTCGATCTTCATGTACTGGGGCTGGGACGCCTGCCTGGCCACCAACGAGGAGACCACCGGCTCCGACAAGACCCCCGGCCGGGCCTCGCTCATCGCCATGGTCGTCCTCGTCGGCTCGTACCTGGCCACCGGCATCGCCGCCCAGATGGCCGTCGGCTCCGGCGCCACCGGCCTCGGCCTCGGCAACCCCGACACCTCCGGCAACGTCTTCGCGGCCCTCGCCGGCCCCGTCATGGGCCCCGTCCTCGGCGTCCTGCTCTTCGTCGCCGTCCTCGCCTCGGCCGCCGCCTCCCTGCAGACCACCTTCATCCCGGTCGCCCGCACGGTCCTCGCCATGTCCACGTACGAGGCCCTGCCGCCCGCCTACGCCAGGGTCCACCCCCGCTTCAAGACCCCCGGCCGCGCCACGGTCATGGCGGGCGTCGCGACCGGCGCGTTCTACACCGTGATGACCCTGGTCAGCGAGAACGTCCTCACCGACACCATCTTCGCGCTCGGCCTGATGATCTGCTTCTACTACTCCCTGACCGCCTTCGCCTGCACCTGGTACTTCCGCGGCGAGCTGCGCCGCAGCACCCGCGACCTCTTCCTCAAGGGCGTCTTCCCGGTCCTCGGCGGACTGCTGCTCGCCGCCGTCTTCTTCAAGACCCTGATCGACATGTGGGACCCGGCGTACGGCTCCGGATCCACCGTCCTCGGCGTCGGCAGCGTCTTCATCATCGGCGTCGGCCTCCTGGGCCTCGGACTCGTCGTCATGGCGGTCACCGAACGCCGCAGCCCGGCCTTCTTCCGCGGCGAGGTCCTGACGAAGTCGACGCCGTCGCTGGTGGTCGGGGACTGAGCCCGGGCGGGTGCACCGGCGCCCGCCGCGATCGCCGGGCCCGGGGGTGACTCCCGGGCCCGGCGGATCGTTTGACCGGGCATGAACGCCAAGCACGTCAAGCACGCGGCGAACGCCGGCCACACCGAGCGCGCCGTGCAGCGCGCGCTCGCCGCCCTCGCCCTCTCCTCCGCAGCCCTCGGCCTCGCCGCGGGCGCCGCCCACGCCGACAACGCCACCCTCCAGGCGGCCGCCCCGCTCGCCACACGCGTCGGCGACGCCGTCGACCACCCGGACCAGGCCGTACAGGACGCCAAGACCGCCCTGGAAGTCACCGGCACCGTGGCCGGCGCCGCAGTCAAGTCCACCGAGACCTCACTCGCGGGCACCGGCGGCGCCCTCCGGACGGGCCCTCAGGCACTGCCGGCCACGTAGCGCCTGCTGCCGGTGGCGGTCCTGGACCGGCCGTTCGCGGGGGAGCCGAGCGCGAGCCCGGCCCCGTACGAGGAGGCGGCCCTCGCACCGTTCCGGGCGGGGGAGGGGCGGTAGGGCCGGCCAGCGGCAGTGCGTGTCGGAGCGCCGCGGGGCGCGCCCTTGGGTAACGTGACGGGCTGTGGTGATGGGTGCGGAACCCCGTGCGGAACCCCCGGCCTCGCCGGTCAACTCGCACAACGAGTGGGACCCGCTGGAGGAGGTCATCGTCGGAAGGCTCGACGGTGTGACGATCCCCTCCAGCCATCCGGTCGTGTCCTGCAACATCCCGCCGTGGGCGGCGCGGCTGCAGAGGCTCGCCGCCGGCCTCAAGTACCCGAACGTGCTGGTCGAGCCGGCACAGCAGGAGCTACAGCAGTTCGTCGCACTGCTGGAGTCCCTCGACATCACGGTCAAGCGCCCGGACGCGGTCGACCACGGCCGGCGTTTCGGCACGCCCGACTGGTCGTCACGCGGTTTCGGCAACAGCTGCCCGCGCGACAGCATGCTCGTGATCGGCGACGAGATCATCGAGACCCCGATGGCGTGGCCCTGCCGGTATTTCGAGACCCACGCCTACCGCACGATCCTCAAGGACTACTTCCGGCTCGGCGCGCGCTGGACGGCCGCGCCCAGGCCCCAGCTCACCGATGCGCTGTTCGAGTCGGATTTCCGTGTCCCCGGGCCCGGCGAGCCCATGCGGTACATCCTCACCGAATTCGAGCCGGTGTTCGATGCCGCGGACTTCGTCCGGGCGGGGCGGGACCTGTTCGTCACGCGCAGCAACGTCACCAACGCCATGGGCATCGCATGGCTGCGCCGCCATCTCGAACCGGCCTATCGCATCCACGAGATCGAGAGCCGCTGCCGCACGCCCATGCACATCGACACGACGTTCCTCCCGCTCGCACCCGGCAAGGTGCTGGTCAACCCCGAGTACATCGACGTCGACCGCCTGCCCGAGGTGCTGCGCTCGTGGGACGTCCTGATCGCGCCCGAGCCCACGCCGCCCGACGGCCGCCTGCTCAAGATCACGTCGCTGTGCGGCAAATGGCTGAACATGAACGTGCTCATGGTCGACGAGACGCGGGTGATCGCGGAGCGCCACCACACCGGCATGCTGCGCGCCCTGGAACGGTGGGGCTTCGAGCCGATCCCGTGTGACTTCCTGCACTACGCCCCGTTCGCCGGGTCCTTCCATTGCGCGACGCTCGATGTGAGGCGCCGTGGGCGGCTCGAATCGTATTTCCCGTGAGCGGCGGCCGGGGCGGCGGGACGGGGGCCG
>NZ_JACBGN010000388.1 GCF_013401435.1 Streptomyces sp. BR123 | reverse complement strand
GCCCCCGCCCCCTCGGCCGGCTGACATGGGAGCGGGCCACGCCCACCGGCTCTACCGGCACGCGGACTCCCCCGTCCACACGCTGCCGCCGCACTGCAAGATCGCCGCGGTGTTCGCGTTCGTCCTGGTCGTCGTGTCCACACCCCGCGAGGCGGTGTGGGCCTTCGGCCTGTACGCCCTCCTCGTCGCGGCCGTCGCCGCCACGGCCCGGATCCCGGCCGGCCTCCTGCTGCGCCGGATGCTGATCGAGGTCCCGTTCGTCCTCTTCGCCGTCCTCATGCCCTTCGTGGCCGAGGGCGAACGGATCGAGGTGCTCGGCATGTCACTGAGCGTCTCCGGGCTGTGGGGCGCCTGGAACGTGCTCGCCAAGGGCACCCTCGGCGTCGCCGCGTCCGTCGTCCTCGCCTCGACCACCGAACTGCGGGAGCTGCTGCTCGGACTCCAGCGGCTGAAGCTGCCCCCGCTGCTCGTACAGATCGCCTCCTTCATGATCCGCTACGGCGACGTGATCACCGACGAACTGCGGCGCATGTCCGTCGCCCGCCGCTCCCGCGGCTTCGAAGCCCGCGGCATCCGGCACTGGGGGGTGCTCGCCAAGACCGCCGGAGCCCTCTTCATCCGCTCCTACGAACGCGGCGAACGCGTCCACCTCGCGATGGTCAGCCGCGGCTACACCGGCTCCATGCCGGTCATCGACGACGTCACCGCCGCCCCCGCCCAATGGGCGCGGGCGGCCGTACTCCCCGCGGCGGCCCTCGCCGTCTGTGTGATCGGATGGACCCTGTGACCCCGCCCTCCGCCTCTTCCCCCGCCCCGACGGCCGCGCCCGCCTCCCTGGAGGTCTCCGGCCTCGCCTACGCCTATCCCGACGGCCACCAGGCCCTCTTCGGCGTCGACCTGACCGTCGGCCGCGGCGAGCGGGTCGCCCTGCTCGGACCGAACGGCGCCGGCAAGACCACCCTCGTCCTCCACCTCAACGGCATCCTCGCCGGCGGCGTCGGCACCGTGGCCGTAGCCGGCCTCCCCGTCGAGAAGCGGAACCTCGCCGAGATCCGGCGCCGCGTCGGCATCGTCTTCCAGGACCCCGACGACCAGCTGTTCATGCCGACCGTCCGGGAAGACGTGGCCTTCGGACCGGCCGCAGCCGGAATGCGCGGACCCGAGCTCGGACAGCGGGTACGGGAAGCCCTGGAACAGGTCGGCATGGCCGACTTCGCCGACCGGCCCCCGCACCACCTCTCCTTCGGCCAGCGGCGGCGCGTCGCCGTGGCGACCGTCCTCGCGATGCGGCCCGAGATCCTCGTCCTGGACGAGCCCTCCTCCAACCTGGACCCGGCGTCGCGGCGCGAGCTCGCCGACATCCTTCGCTCGCTCGACGTGACCGTGCTCATGGTCACCCACGACCTGCCGTACGCGCTGGAGCTGTGCCCCCGCTCCGTCGTCCTCAGCGAGGGCGCCATCACCGCCGACGGGCCCACCCAGGACCTGCTCTGCGACGAGGAGCTCATGCGCAAGCACCGCCTGGAGCTGCCCTTCGGCTTCGACCCGCGCACGGTGCCCGCGGCATAACCGCAAGCCCGTGGTGGTTGGACGGCTCGTGAACATCCAGGGTCAGGTGGCGGAGGGCTTCGAGGCCGTCCGGGACGCCTTCATACGCAACTTCGAGGTGCTCGGCGACCGGGGCGCGGCGGTGGCCGTGTACCGGGACGGCCGACGGGTCGTCGACCTGTGGGCCGGCACGCGGGACGTGGACGCGGATGCCGGTGCCGGCGTCGGTGCGGGCGCCGGCGTCGGTGTCGTGCCGTGGACGGCCGACACGGCGCAGGTCATCCGCTCGGCCACCAAGGGCGTGGCCGCCGTCGTACCGCTGCTGCTGCACCAGCGCGGACTGCTGGACCTCGATGCGCCCGTCGGAGCGTACTGGCCGGAATTCAAGGCCGGCGGCAAGGAGGGGGCCCTCGTGCGGGACCTCCTCGCCCACCGGGCGGGCGTACCGGCCCTCGACGTGCCCCTCACCCCGCAGCAGGCCGCGGACGGGCTGACCGGGGCGCGGGCCGTCGCCGCACAGCAGGCGTTCTGGGAACCGGGCACGGCGCACGGCTACCACGCCCAGACCTACAGCTGGCTGCTGTCCGAACTGGTGCTCCGCGTCACCGGCGCCTCCCTCGGCAAGTGGCTCGCCCAGGAAGTCACCGGGCCGCTCGGGCTCGACTTCTGGATCGGCCTGCCGGAGGCCGAAGCGGCGTCGGGGCGGGTCGGGCGGGTCGGCGCCGTCGAGCCGCCGGAATCCGCGGGCGCCCTGCGGACCCGGCCGCGCCGGAACGTCTCCGAGGCCTACGCCGACCCGCAGTCGCTCACCCGCCGCGCCTTCGCCGCGATCACCCCGCTCGCCGACGAGAACGCCCCCGCATACCGGGCCGCCGAACTCCCCGCCTCCGCGGGCATCGGCACCGCCCGGGCCCTGGCCGGGCTGTACGCGGCGCTGCTGGACGACACCGAGGACGGGCCGCGGCTGTTCACACCGCAGACGGTGGCCCTTGCGGGCGCGGAACTGTCCGCCGGCCCGGACCGGGTCCTGGTCGTGAACACCCGCTTCGGGCCGGGACACATGCTGCACAGCCCGGCCTCGCCGATGCTGTCCCCGGCGTCGTTCGGCCACCCGGGGCGCGGCGGATCCCTCGCCTTCGCGGACCCCGAGGCCGGCATCGGCTTCGGCTACGTCACCAACGCGCTGGCCAAGTCCGTCACCGCCGACCCCCGCGCCCAAGCGCTGATCCGCGCCCTCCGCACCTGCCTCTAGGCTGCCGCCCGGCCACCGTCCCACCGAGGCCGCGCTGCCCTGCCGCGGCCGCCGGGCCGTCCCGCCGCCAGGGCCAGGCGCCCGCAGCGGGATCCGGCGGAGCGGAAGCCGCCCCGCCGGGCGGGGACACGGCCCGGCGGGGCACCCGGACCCGCTCCGGCTGCTGCCGGGGACAGCACCGCGCCCGGCGGCGCCGGCCGGGCAAATCCAGCCCCGCCGGCGTTTGAGGCGCGGGGTCGGGGGCGGAGCCCCGGTCAGGAGAGCGCCGTGGCGCCGGGGGCCGGACTGGTGGTGGTGCGGGTGGCTCGACAGGTGCCCGAGGCTTCGAGAGCCGCGGCGACCTTGGCCGCCGCCTCCTCGTCCCGTACCAGGAACGCCGTGGTCGGGCCGGAGCCCGACACCAGCCCGGCCAGGGCGCCCGCCTCCACACCGGCCGCCAGCGTGCGCCGGAGGTCCGGGCGGAGGGACAGCGCCGCCGGCTGGAGGTCGTTGGCCAGGGCCGCGGCCAGTGCGTCCGGGTCGCCGGAGGCGAGGGCCGCCAGGAGGGCGGGGGAGGCCTGCGGCTCGGGGATGTCCCGCCCCTCGGCCAGCCGGTCGAACTCGCGGAACACCGCCGGGGTCGACAGGCCGCCCTCGGCGACCGCGAAGACCCAGTGGAACGCGCCCGCCTCGACCGGGGTCAGCAGTTCGCCCCGCCCGGTGCCGAGCGCCGCCCCGCCGATCAGGCTGAACGGCACGTCGCTGCCGAGCTCCGCGCAGATGTCCAGGAGTTCCCCGGTCGGCGTGTCCAGCCCCCAGAGGAGGTCGCAGGCCAGGAGCGCGCCGGCTCCGTCCGCGCTGCCGCCGGCCATGCCGCCCGCCACCGGGATGCTTTTCGTGATGTGGATGTGGACGGCGGCGTCGGAGCGGCCCGCCCTGGCCGCGAGGAGTTCCGCCGCCCGGGCCGCGAGGTTGGTGCGGTCGAGGGGGACCTGGTCCGCGTCGGGGCCCGAGCAGGTCACCGTCAGCTCGGCGGCCGGGGTGACCGTCACCTCGTCGAACAGCGACACCGCGAGGAAGACGTTCGCCAGGTCGTGGAAGCCGTCCGGCCGGGCCGCGCCCACCGCCAGCTGCACGTTCACCTTCGCGGGGACGCGTACCGTCACGCCCGCGTTCGGAGCAGCACTCACAGGGCCGGCCTCTCCGCGTGGGCCGGCTTGTTCTCGGCGATGGCGGCGAACTCCTCCACCGTCAGGGACTCCCCGCGGGCCTGGGGGGAGATCCCGGCGGCGACCAGGGCGGCCTCGGCCCCGGCGGCGGATCCGGCCCAGCCGGACAGCGCGGCCCGCAGCGTCTTGCGGCGCTGCGCGAACGCCGCGTCCACGACCGCGAACACCTCCGCCTTCGAGGCGGTCGTCTTGATCGGCTCGGTGCGCCGGACCAGCGAGACCAGTCCGGAGTCCACGTTCGGCGCGGGCCAGAACACGTTGCGGCCGATGGCGCCGGCCCGCTTCACGTCCGCGTACCAGTTCGCCTTGACCGAGGGGACCCCGTACACCTTGTTGCCGGGCCGGGCGGCCAGCCGGTCGGCGACCTCGGACTGCACCATGACCAGGGTCCGCTCGATGCTGGGGAAGCGGTCCAGCATCGTCAGCAGCACCGGCACGGCCACGTTGTACGGCAGGTTCGCGACCAGCGCGGTGGGCGGCGGCCCCGGCAGCTCCTCGACGAGGAGGGCGTCGGAGTGGACGAGCGCGAAGCGGTCCTTGCGCTCCGGCATGCGCGCCGCGATCGTGGCGGGCAGCGCCGCGGCGAGGACGTCGTCGATCTCGACGGCGGTGACCCGGTCGGCGGCCTCCAGCAGCGCGAGCGTCAGCGAGCCCAACCCGGGCCCGACCTCGACGACCACGTCGTCGGGCCGGACGTCGGCGGTGCGCACGATGCGCCGCACCGTGTTGGCGTCGATGACGAAGTTCTGGCCCTTCTGCTTGGTCGGGCGCACGCCGAGGGCGTCGGCCAGTTCGCGGATGTCGGCCGCGCCGAGGAGGGCGTCAGGGGTTCTGTCGGGCTGCTGCTCTGCGGTGCTCACCGGTAAAGCCTACGGCCGCAGTGCGGCCACGGAGCCGCCCCCCGTTGCACGTACAGTTTCTTGGCCCGGTACGTCTGCTCCGCGCCCGACGCGTCCTGCGGGCGGCCGCTGCCGCCGAGGGCCTGCCAGGTGCGGACGTCGAACTGGTACAGGCCGCCGTACGTGCCCGACGGGTCGGTCGCGTCGGCCCGGCCGCCCGACTCGCACCGGGCCAGTGCCGGCCAGTCGAGGCCCTCCGCGCCCGCGACGGACGCAGGCAGTGGCTTCGTGCCGACCTTGACGAGCTGGGTGACGGGCTCGCGGACGGTCTCCTCGGCGACCTGGCGGGGCGTCTGGCGGACGCCGTTGACGGTGCGCAGGACGTACGTGACGCGCCGGGTGCCGGCGCGGCCGGGCTGTTCGACGAGCTCGGTGCCGGCGAACAGCGTGTCGTCCTCGACGCGTTCGGTCTCGAAGGGGATGCGTTCTTCGCGGACCTCGCGGGTGCCGGTGACGCGGAGCACGGTGACGGTCTGGCCGTCGCGGGGGAAGGAGTCGGGCGGGACGGAGGTGGTGTCCTGGCCGCTGAGGACGATGCCGGCCTGGGCGAGGGCCTCCTGGACGGTGGCGGCGTTCGTGCGGATGGTCGTCTCGTCGCCGTCGGCCATGAACGTGACGCTGCGCTCGGTGCGGACGGCGAGGGTGAGGCCGGTGCGGGGGACGGGCGCGGTGCGGGGGACGGAGAGGTGGGCGCCCTCGACGCGGATCCCGAACTGGCGCAGGGCCGCCTCGACGGTGTCGGCGGTGGTCCACACCTGGCGGCTCTGCCCGTCGAGGGTGAGCTGCAGGGGCCGGCCGTAGCGGACGACGACCTCGTCGCCGTCGCCGAGGGCGGCTCCGCGGGCGGGGGCGACGAGGTCGTGGGCGCTGACGCCGAGGCCTTCGGAGGCGAGGAGTTCGCCGACGTCGTCGGCGAAGGTGTGGAGGGTCCGGGACTGCCCATCGACGGTGAGGCGGACGGACTTGTCGGCGGCGACGAACGCGGTGGTGCCGCCCGCGAGGAAGGCGACGACCAGCGCTTGCGGAACGATCCGCCGCCAGGAGGCGGGTGCCGCGACGCGGCCTGGGACGGGGCCGTCGGGGGTGGCGGCGGGCGCGGGCCCGGCCCCGGGC
>NZ_JACBGN010000387.1 GCF_013401435.1 Streptomyces sp. BR123 | reverse complement strand
CGGGTACACCGGTGGGCCGCGGTGTGGATCTCTCCTCGCGCTCGCGGAAGGCTTTGCGTGCGGCGGACGCCGACCTTCCCGACGAGGACTTCGCACGGCCTTCCCGGGAGCGCCGGCCGGCTCGTGCGGGACCTCGTGTGCCACCCGGTCATCGGCGCCCGGGACGTCCTCGTCTCCCTCGTGGCCCCCGGGGCAGCGGAGCCGGCCCCCGAAGCGGTGACCCACCGGGAGGTCACCGGCCGACCGGCGACGCTGCACCGACTCCACCTCGTCGCCCACCCGCCCCGCACGCGGCGCGGACCCCTGCGGAGGGCCTCGCCCCGTCGCGCCGGATGCTGGAGCAGATCGCCGGGGCGGCGTTCCCCACGTCGTCCTCGGACGAGCGCCCGGCCTGCCCGGAACCGAGCCGACGGCACTACGGCAGGATCACGACATTCGCTCGGCCGGTCGGGGCTCCAGGACCACCACCGCGGTCTCGGACGGCCGCAGGGCCGCGTAGGCGTCCAGGTTCCCGTCGATCTCGCGCCAGCGGGCCCAGAGCCGCGACCGTTCGTCGCCCGTCGCGGCCCGGCCCCGTACCTGCCGGGGCCCGTCGGCGAGGTCGACGGTCGCGTACGGGTGCGTCTGGAGGTTGAGCCACCAGGCGGGGTCGCCCGCGCCCCAGCCGTTCATCGCCAGGGCGACGAGCCGGGGGCCGTCCTCGACATACGCGATGATCACGCTTCGCCGGCGGCCGGTACGGCGCCCGGTCGTGGTCAGCCGCAGTGCGCCCCAACTGCGGTCCCGCGGCCGCCACAGTCCGATCCGGCCGCCCAGGGCCCGGTACACGGCCCGGTGCAGGGACCAGACCAGGCGGATGAACCAGCGCGGCGGAAGCCGCGGCGCCTTCGTCCTGCGACCCACGGACACGGCGACCTCCCGATCGTCCGGCCGACTGCGGCCTCGCCTCGGAGAGGACGGTAGCCGCGGCCGCCGGAAGCGGACAGGGGCTCGGCGCCGGCTCCCGCACCCCGTCGGGAGGTGGGATGTGACGGAACCCGCCCCGACACGGTACGAAGTCTTCGTGAAGGAAGAGATGCAGGCCGAGACCATCCGCGTCTTCATAGCGCTGGCCCCGCCCGACGACGCGAAGGAGGAGCTGGAGCGTGAGCTGCTGCCCGCCTACGACGCGTACCCGCGCATGCGGTGGAACCGCATCGAGGACTGGCACATCACCCTCGCGTTCCTGGGCGAGGTCCCGGCCGCCACCGTGCCGCTCCTGAAGCCGCCGCTCGCGGACCTCGCGGCGGCGCGCCGGCCGCTGCAGCTGGGACTGCGCGGCGGCGGGCACTTCGACGAGCGGGTGCTGTGGAGCGGGATCGACGGGGACCTGGAAGGACTCCACCTGCTCGCCACCGAGGTGCGGGCCCTGGTCAGGGAGAGCGGTGTCCCGTTGCGGAGCCGGCCGCTGAACCCCCACCTCACGCTCGCGCGCTCGCGCCGAACCGATTCGTCGAGCGCCGTGGAGGCCGCCGCCCGGCTCGTGGGATTCACCGGCCGCCGCTGGCCGACCGAGCGCCTCCACCTGGTCGGCAGCAACTTCGGCCGCGGCCCCGGACCGATCCACTACCGCGACATCGAGGCCTGGAGCTTCGGCGGCACGGACTGAGACCCGTCCGCGGATACGGCACCGGGAGGACGGGAGATCCGGGGGCCGGGGGCCGGGGGCCGGTCGGACGGGCTCGTCGACGCGCCGGACGTGTCAGCGCCCGCAGACCCGCGATGATCTGGGCCCTGCTCCGCGACCGCCTTGCCGGCAGTCCCTGAAGAGGGCGACGGGCACGACACGGTTCCGGTTCCGGGGCCGGGCCCGGAACCGGTCGGTCGGTCGGTCGTCGGCCAGTCGGCCGGGCGGTCAGTGGACGACGGAGAAGCTGCGCCATGGCAGCGTGCCGGGGGCCGTCACGTTCGCGCTGGACATGGGGATGTAGGTTCCGGGGGCCTTGTCGGTCTTCTCGCACTCCGGAGTCCGGTACAGGATGACGTCGAGTTCGCTGTCGTTCTCCACGTGAGCCGCGCCCTCCGGGAGGCGGATCCTGTGGCAGCCCTGGACGGGCGTGTTCGAGTACGTGAGCACGACCGGGGAGTCGTGGCCACGGAAGGTGATGGTCCCCACGGTGGTCTTGCCGGCCGAGCAGGCCGTTGCCGTGAGCAGCAGAACTGCCGCCCCGGTGGTGACGGCGATACGCCGGAGGTGGGACATGGCTCGGTCCTCGTCTGTGCGGTGGTGGCTGCCCTTGCACCGCAGCGTGACGTGCCGCGCGGGCCCGGGCATCCGGTGCGCGCCCGGCGGGATGACCGCCGAAGGAGGGAGGATCGCCCGCCCGGCCGCGCCGACGGCAGCGAGCCGCCACGTTCGAGTGGTGTCGCACACACACGGGAAGCATGGAAGCGAAGGCCGTAACGGTTTTTGGCCTTCGATCGGCAGGTCGTCAGGCCTTGTTTACCGCCGAGGCGCAGCCGAGCGACTTGAAGGTGACGGTACGGGCCGCCGAAATGCGGGGCGGTTGTCAGAGGCGGGTGACACCATCTGCGGCGGTGATCCGACCAGCTACAGGGGGTAGGCATGGCGAGCACGTACACGTGGCCGCGCGGGGCGGAGACGGCGGACGGCGAGGAACTGGAGCGCTGGCTGGCCGGGCACGGATGGGAGATCGACCCGACCGTGTTCATGGCCGGGGTCCTCGGCCCGGCGGTCCAGGTCCGCCGCATCCACAGCACGTGCGAGGAGGACGGCGCGGGTCTGCTGATCCTCCCCGGCGAAACCGTGCTGTTCGACGGGGAGCGCATACGGCTTCACCCGCGCGCCTTCGCTTCGGCCGGGACCTCCGCGTAGCGCGGCGCCCGCCTGCCTGCCTGCCGGTTCACGGCATGCAGGGGCCTGTGAGACGGCCGGGCGGGCCGGGCGGTCAGCACTGCCACAGGAATGCGGCCTCGCCACAGGGCAGGCAGGTGAAGCGTGGCCGCGGCCTGAGCGGCCTGCCGCATCGGCTTGCCGCAGGTACGGCAGGGCGGGGTCTGCCCGGGCGGCTCTGGCAGGCGAACAGCGCCAGCACGTGCGCGTGCGGCCGGTCACCGCCGACGACGGCGGAGCCGGACTCGTCCAGGAGGAGCTGTGCGAGGAACTTCAGCGGGCCGGCGCATTCGGCACAGTACGGCCATGCGGTCCCCGGCACGGATCAGGGTGATCGGGGCGATCGACGTGGTCGGGGTGGTCATGCGGCCCGACCGTACGACACGGCCCCGGCAGCGCTTCCCGATCGCCGCCTGCTGCCCTTCCCGCGGTGTCAGCGCAGGACTTGGGCGTACTGGGCCTCGTACCAGCCGGTGTCGATGTCCGGGTTGCTCAGCCGCGCCCAGAACAGGTTGTCGGGCAGGTCCGGAAGCGGTGGGTTGCCGAGGTCTGCGAGCAGTTCGGTACGCCAGTGGACGCTCAGGTGACTGCGGGCGGTCGCGATCCGGGAGACCGCCTCGGGGGGCAGCCCCCACACGGCGAACGGCAGGGCCTCCGCCGCCCATCTGCGGAAGTCGTCCCGGTGCTCGGCCGCCTCGGCGATCACCGCACGCAGCCGCAGGCCCAGCGGGCCGTTCCGGTCCCTCGGAACGTCCTCACCCCGCTCCTGGGCGTCCAGGGCGGCGGTGACCTCGGCGTACATGGCCAGCCCGGTCTCGGTGGCCAGCCGGCGCATCTGTCTGCGTGCCGCCTCGGCCACGCGTTCCCTCGGCAGGGTGGCGACCAGTGCGCCGAGTTCCTGAAGTCCGGTCATGTAAACCGCCCTGATCGGTTGCGCCGGGTCCGCGGGCAGCTCAAGGGGAGGCAGGTCCGTCGTCGCCGCGGGGAGCGGGTCGGCAGCGCTCCCCCACGCGGGACCCGGCGTGCGCGCCGACGCCCAGATCAGGCGCCCGTTGAACACCACGGGGCTGTCGCCGCCGTCCGGGGCCGTACCGGCCTGCTCCAGCGTGTCCGCAAGTGCCGCCAGACAGGCGCCGAGTGACGGGGCGTGGCCGAAGCCGGTCCCCTCCTCGTCGAAGAACCGCCCGATCGCTCCGTACGCGTCGTGCCCTGTCCGGCAGTCGACGGTGAGGCCGTCGGCAGTGGCCTCGTAGGAGCCGAACTGGACGTAGCCGTGGTGCCAGTAGCCTTCGGCCGCCGCCTCCGCCTCGTCCTCGTCCTCGTCCTCGTCCTCGTCGTACAGGTCTGCGGCGATGTCCCGCAGGAACCGGGTCGCCTCGACGATCTCCCGTACGGCGAGCAAGCGGTCGTGCGTCGCGAACCGGAACGCCGCCTCGGCATCGCCGCGTGCCCCGTTGTGCCGGCGCAGCGACGCGACCAGGTCGGGGTGGAAGCTGAGGTCGAGTTCCTCCTGCGCCGCGCGCATCTCCTCATCGGTGGCGGGAGGGGCGAGCGAGGCGAAGGTGCGCGGCGCGTGTTCCTGCAGCCACGCGTCGATGCGGTCCCAGGAACGTTCGATCAGGTCGGTCGATGCCATGCGGCCGACCTTATGGTCTGTCACCGACAGGGCTGCTCCCCCTCAGAACGGGTGGCTGTACGGGTGCTCCCGCACACGGTCGTGGATGCCGCGCGGCCGGGGCCCGCGGACGGCCGGCAGCCGGGCGAGCGTGCGGACGAACACGCCCCAGTCGGGCCGGAAGGACTGCCACGGGAGATCGGGGAGGGGGTCGTCACGGAGGATGCCCTCGGGCAGCGTGCCCGGCGCCTGGACGAGCCGCCGCCGGGTGGGAAAGGCCAGCTGCGTCCACACGTAGGCCGCGAGCGGCACGGTCACGGCGGTGCCGTCGGACGGACGCCATGCCGTCCCCGTCCGCGGATGCCGCGGCACCATGAGGATGTCGGCGGCCGGTTCGGGCAGACCCGGTCCGGCCGGTGCCGCCGTCAGCGCAGGCTTCCCGGGTGGGGTCAGCACGTCGAGCGCGGGCGCGAACAGCGCCGCGACGGGGCCTTCGGGGAGGGCCACGGGCATGCCCCCGGAGACCGCCAGCAGGTGGGCCAGCGCCACCGCGGCCGCGGCCGCCCACTGCGGGTTCCAGTCCCCGGCCGGATCGACCGGCGGTACGGGGTCGCTCGCCGGCGCCACCACCTCCCAGTGGTCCGCCCCGGGCGTGCCCGTGTCGTCACCGTCGCCCTCGTCGGCGGGAAGGGCGCGTACGGCGCCCGGGTCGAACCGCACCGCCTGCCAGAGGGAGCAGTCGTCGATACGGGTCGCCACAGCGAGGCCGCACTGCGCGCAGGCGAGGTTCGGCCCGTCGCTCCCGTCCAGCCCGCAGCACCGCCCGCCGTGCCGGCCGGGCATCAGGACGGTGCCGCGGGTGTCACCCGGCGCCACGACGATCGTTCCGGCGGAGCCGAAGGACAGGGACGGCTCGGGCGCGAACACCCCGCGGGCCGCCGCTTCGTCCTCACCGGCCTCGTGCCACGGTCGCCATGGCGGCCCCCAGGGGTCGGGGTCGACGGCGTAGGTCCCGTGCTGCATCAGCACCGGGAGCAGTCCGTGCCCCCACCTCTGGCGGGCGTGCAGGGGCAGCGCTGCCCGGGACAGCCGGGCCGTCAGTGCGGCGCCGCATCCTCCGCATGCGAACGCCGTGGTGCGTTCCTCCGCGTTCCGGTTCATCCGGGGCATCGTCACAGCCCGGCGGCCGGCGGCCAACTGCTTTTCGGATGCGCAGAAGGAGCGGTCAGATGCGCAGGAGGAGCAGGGCTACGTCGTCCGTCTGGGGGGCGGCGGGTCCGGCGGGGTGGACGAGGGCCTCGACGATGTCGTCGAGGCCGGCTCCCGCCCGTGCGGCGAGGACGGAGGCGAGTTCGGCGGTGGCCCGGTCCGGGTCTATGCCGGCCGCGGTGGGTTTCTCGACGAGGCCGTCGGTGTAGAGCGCGAGCAGGGTTCCCGGCGTGAGGTCCAGGTGGGTGACGGGGCACGGGACGTCGGTACCGGCGCCGAGGAGCGGGGCGGGGTCGAGGTCCACG
>NZ_JACBGN010000386.1 GCF_013401435.1 Streptomyces sp. BR123 | reverse complement strand
GTGCGGTGCCGGTGGGGCGGGGCGGCCGGGCCGTGGTCGGTCGGGCGGTCGGGCGGTCGGGCGGTCAGACGGTCAGGCGGTCCCGGGACGGGTCGGACGTGCCGTCCGGTGCCCCGGTGGCGGCCCCGGCCGCCGCGGCGGCGGCCTTGGCGGCCTTGGCCTTGCGGGAGCTGGAGAAGCGGCGGGTGACGGGCGCCTCGACCCAGGCGTACAGCGCCCAGGACAGCAGGACGCTGACGACCGCCTGGGCGGCGATCAGGGCGATGCCGACCGGGGTCGAGAAGAGCTCCTCGCCCAGCAGCTTCCGGGAGTAGGCCAGGACGATGTAGTGGACCAGGTAGAAGGCGAAGGAGATCTCGCCGAGCCAGACCATGAAGCGGTTGTTGAACGGCGTCGGCTTGCTCTCGGCGTCGCGCATGGCGAAGGCCGCGATCATCAGGACGATCGGGATGAGGGTGACGGCGCGCTGCGCGTACAGGTGCTCCACGTTCAGGGCGATCCCGTAGCTGACGGCGAGCAGTACGGCCGACGCGGTCATGCCGATGTTGCGCCAGCGGCCGGTCATCACCGCGCGGGCGACGAGGATGCCGAGCGCGAAGTCGAGCAGGCGGACGGGCGGCAGGACGTACGCGAACCAGTACTGCACGGTGGAGGTGCCGTCGGCGCCGGGCATCTGCATGCCGCCGCCGGGGATCACCGCGTAGGTCAGCGTCGGGGTGAGGAAGACGGCGGCCATGACGCCCGCGATCCAGTACTTCAGCTTCGCCGGGTCGATCTTCCTGATGAACAGGATGAGCAGCGGGAAGGCGAGGTAGAAGATCGCCTCGGCGCCGAGGGACCAGCTGGGCGGGTCCACGCTGAAGTTGGTCGCGAAGTCGGGCACCCACACCTGGAGCATGAACAGGTTGACCACGGCCTGCCAGGGCTCGGTCATGACCGCCGCGAACGTGACGAGGGCGAGCGCCCAGGTGATCACGTAGTTCGGGTAGATCTTCACGAAGCGGCGGCGCCAGAACGCGCGGAAGGTGTCCTTCTCGCGGGCCGACCAGGTCAGGACGAAGCCGCTGAGCACGAAGAAGAACGTGACGCCGAGGGCGCCGGCCTGGGAGACGTACCTGGCGAAGGTGTCGTTCGCGGTGTCGCTCTCGAAGAGCCGGATCCACGGCACGCCGAGGGAGGCGTGGTAGAGGAAGACGAGGAGGGCCGCGGGGAAGCGGAGACCGGTCAGGGAGTCGAGTCTGGGCAGTCTCACAGGTCTGGAACCCTCCGTTCCATTCATGGTCATGACAACTAGCTCCTTCTCGGGACATGGGCGGTGCAGGCGGAGTGTGCGGGTCCGGGTCGGCCGCGCGGCCGACCCGGACCTGCAGGTGCTTTGCGCGGGCTGCCTCAGTCGCGGATGACGGTCTTGGTCCGCATCAGGAACTCGCCGAGGTAGCTGTCGTGCGGGACGCCCGGGCGGATCCAGTACGTCGGGTGGTCGCCCAGGTAGAGATTGCTGATGGTGGGCTCCTGCAGCAGCTCGTCGATGAGCTCCTCGTCCTCGGTGAACGCGGTCAGCACCAGCGAGTTGCGCAGGGGGCCGATCCCGTCCGCGGGCGTCCACGGGGCCACCCACACGCAGGGGAACGGCAGCTCGATGCCGGCCTGGTCGGCGTCCGGCCGGTCGAGCTGGTGCACCGCGGGGCGCAGCACGGCGCTGCCGTCGCCGAGCTCCTCCACGATGCCGTCGCCGCCGAGGTGCGCGGTGGTCCCCGCGGCCCGGGCGAGCACGAACTGCTCCAGCTTGCGGGCGCCCTCCACCGGCTGGACCGCCAGGACCGCCTTCTCGTCCTCCGGCGGCAGGCTCGGGATCTCCGCCAGCCGCTCGGCGATGGCCCGCGCGAGCGGCGCCGGGTCCCCGTCGATCAGCACGGTGGTGGCGTTGATGCAGGCCACACCGCCCTGGTGGCTGATGGAGTCCACGATGACGTCGAGGTGGTCGCGCCAGTCGACGCCGGCCGGGACCAGCATCTTCGAGCGGCCCGGGCCCTGCGGCAGCACCCGGGTGCCCGCGTACTTGCGGACGACCTCGTCACCGCCGTACACGAGCCCGTAGTCGGCGCTGCGCAGGATCTCGTCCGCCGCCTCGTAGTCCGTGGGCAGCAGCACGACCTGGTCGTTGCCGAAGCCGGCGGCCCGCAGGGCGGAGATCAGGCGGTGCGGGGTGAACGGCTCGCGCCGCGAGGGGCGTACGGCCACCCGGTAGCCCATGGCGAGGGCCTCGACCCACAGCGAGTGCGGGCCGGGGTGGTTGCCGGCGGCGTGCACCGCGAAGACGTCGCCCTTGCGGGTCCACACGGCGCTGCCGCTGCGGGTCTCGTCGGCCCGCCAGTCGTCCACGGCGCCGGTCGGCCGGGCCTGGTAGGCGGCGACCGGCGCCACCTCCGTGGCCTCGATGATGGCGGCGGTCGCCGCCTGCACGACGCCGATCGGCACGCCGGAGACACGGGCGACGGTGCGCTCGTACTCGGCGAACGTGAGGCCGTCGATGGTCTCCTCGGCGAAGATGCGCCCCGCCCGGGCCAGCGCGGCGGTCCGCTCGGCGGCCGGCATCGTGCGGGCCTTGCGCAGGGCGTCCATGGCGCGGGTCACGAACAGCTTGGGGACCAGGCTGAGTTCGGCGACCGGCGCGCCCGTCACGTCGGTGACGGTCATGCGCTTGCGGGCGCGGAAGGGTCCGGCGGGCCCGAGCGCGTCGAGCGTGATCAGGCCGGCGTTCATTAATAGACCCCTTCGATGACGGTCTCGTTGTCGAACTCCTGGACCGGGGCGATGTCCGCCACGGAGTCGCCGATCTGCCGGACGCCCTCGGGGGCCGGCACGCGGGTCGCGTGGTCGCGCTCCAGGTTGTTCGGCATGAACAGGCTCTTGCTGATGTGGTGCATGACGACCTGGCCGCGCTCGCCGTACGCGACGGTCCCGCGGGTCTCGGGATCGACGACGTCGAAGACCATGTGCGGGGCGAACGGGTCGTAGATGCACGGGTCGTCGTCGGTCAGGCCCGGGCGCTCGCTCGCGTTGCCGAGGATCATCGTCGAGCCGTAGCCGCTGTACAGGTGGGCCTTCGGGAAGACCTCGGTGCGGTACAGGTAGCGGGTGTCGGCGTCCATCTGGGTGCCGACCCAGTTGATCGCCTTGACCTTCTCGTCGATGAGCTTGGCCAGGTCGGGGCGGCGCGCGAGGCGTTCCAGCACCGGCGGGGTGCACATCAGGACGCCGATGTCCTGGGTCTGCAGCAGGAACGCCACCTGGTCGACGATGTGCTCGGCGTAGGCACCGGCCTCGGCGGTCTTGCCGTCGGCGATGAGCTTCTTCACCCACCGCGGGTCGAGGTCGACGGTGAAGGCGAGACCGCCGCGGAAGGCGGTCTGCCGCTTGATCACGTCACCGACCATGTGCGGGCCGGTCGGGGCGACGACGAGCCAGTTCACGTCCTGCGGGACACCGTGGCGGTCCAGCTGGCCGCTGCTCCAGGCGAGCAGCCGGTCCAGCCACTCCTTGAGCAGGACGATGCGCTTGGGGGCGCCGGTGGTGCCGCCGCTCTCGTAGACGCCGACGACGTCGGGCCGCGCGCCGTAGCCGCGGGGTATGAGGTCCTCGGCCCGCACGTCGCGCAGTTCGTTCGCGAGGTTCGGGAACCTCTTCAGGTCGTCGAACCCGCCGATGTCGGTCAGCGGGTCGAACCCGAGAGTTCCCGCGCGTTCCAGCCAGAACGGCGAACCCGTTTCCGGGGAGAAATGCCACCGCAGGGCGGCGCGCAGGAATTCGTCGGGGTCCGGCTGGGTGTCGAGCGGAAATTCCAGCAGGGGGTCAACGGTGGACACAATGCTCCTTCCGGGTACGGAGTAACGCCGCACTCTTCGCATCGTGCGCCGGTCGGCCGGAGCCGGTCCACGCAATTCGGCCGAGTCCGTCAACTGCCCGTGCCGGCCCGGCCGGATCCCCGTGTCAGGCCAGCCGGATTCCCGCGGCCTGGTTCGCTCCGCCGCCTTCGGGAAGCTCGTCGATTTCCATCCGGAAGTGCGTGCGGTACGCCTCCAGGAGGGCTTCGCCGGTATCGAGTTCCGCCACCGTGCGCCCGCCGCCCTCGATCCTGACCAGGCGCTTGTCCTTCAGCGTGACCCGGCCGCCGTCGGCCAGCGGCAGGGAGCAGAAGAGCTCCTGCAGGAACGGCGAGTCCGGGCTGGTGCGCCACCACCACAGGGTCGGCCCGAAGTCGGCGAGCCGGCAGGGCCGGTCGTCGACCCGGTAGAGCGGCCTGCCGTCCTGGGACACGTCGAAGCCGCCGTCCTCCGCCGGCGCGACGAGGTATTCCCCGTGCGGGTCTTTCTGCAGATCGGAGCTGTGCAGGCGGAGGGGGTGGCGGCTGTTGCGGCCGAAGCCGGCGTCCACCAGCCAGGGCTCGCCGTCCAGGGTCACGCGCAGCGCCAGGTGGCACATGGCCGGTCCCAGCCCGTCCGGCCGGTACACCCGGCCCGGGAGGATCTCGACGGTGTACCCGAGGGCGGCCAGGAGCGCGCCGAAGGCGGAGTTGACCTCGTAGCAGCCGCCGCCGCGGCGCTGCCGGACGATCTTGTCGACGGCCTGCTCCCCGAGGTGGATCTCCCGCCCGAGGTGGTAGTCGATGTTTTCGAACGGTACAGAAAGGACGTGCCGTTCCTGGAGGTGGGCGAGGCCCTCCAGGTCTGCTTTCCCCGGCCTCTTCGCGCCTATCCGATCGAGATATTCGGCCACTTCTGCGTCGTCCCGCATCGCATTCTCCTTGACCATTCGAACCGGGCAGCGTACGCCGAATGAAAATACACGGCCACCGGGAGCCGTCCCGTCGAGATGACGGACAACACGGCACCTGACAGAGTGCCCTCCGGCTTGTTGCCGCCCTCTCGCGCGTTTACCAGCATCGGATGGTCCAGAGTCATCCGACGCGGCATTTGATGAGTCGGTGTGACTGCCCGCCCGCCGATGACGATGGAGACCTCACGGCCATGGCACCTTCCGCCGCCCACAGCCCTTCACCGGAGACCGGGGACGTGCTGGCCCGCACCACCGCGGGCCTGGTCGCCGGCGAGCGCACCGGACGGCTTTCCGTCTTCCGGGGCATCCCGTACGCCCAGCCGCCGGTCGGGGAGCTGCGCTTCGCCTCGCCGCGCCCGCCCGTCCCCTGGAGCGGGGTCCGCGACGCCACCGCCTTCGCACCCGAATCCCTCCAGCCGATCATCCCCGGCAGCTCCGAGGACTCGCTGTACGCCAACGTCTGGACGCCGGGCACCGGCTCCGAGGACGCCCGGCCGGTGCTGGTCTACATCCACGGCGGCGGCTGGATGGTCGGCGGCGGCAGCCTGCCCGTGTACGACGGTGCGCGCCTCGCCGACCGCGGCGACCTGGTCGTCGTCACCTTCAACTACCGCCTCGCCGCCCTCGGGTTCGGACTCCACGAGGACTTCACCGATCCCGAGACGGGCGACTTCGCCAACTGGGGCCTGCAGGACCAGGCGGCGCTGCTGCGCTGGGTGCACGCCAACGCGTCCGCGTTCGGCGGCGACCCCGGCAACATCACCGTCGCCGGCACCTCGGCCGGCGGGGCGAGCACCTGGCAGCTGGCCCTCCTGCCCGAACTGCGCGGCATCATCCGCCGGATCGTGCCGATCAGCGCCTGTCACGTGTGGGACCCGTCCACCTCGCTGACCCCGGCCGACGCCCGCACCGCGTACGAGGCCCTGGCGCGCCGGTTCGGCACGACCGTGCCGGGGCTGCGCGAGGTCCCCGCCGCCGACCTCATGTACGCCTGGGAGGAGCTGTTCGGCGGGCTGCCCGGCGACCGCGGGATCGGCAGCGGCCGCGAGTTCCGCGGCCCCGTCGTCGACGGCCGCTGGATGAGCGCCTTCGACTGGGAGCTGCCCACCCCCGAGGTACCGGTGATGGCTATCCACACCCGCACCGAGGGCTCCTTCTACACCGGCCCCTGCCCGCCGCAGCCCACCCC
>NZ_JACBGN010000385.1 GCF_013401435.1 Streptomyces sp. BR123 | reverse complement strand
GCCCCCGCCCCTGCTGCCCCTGCTGCCCGCCGGTCACCTGGTGCTCACCGTCCTCGTGTCCCGACCCGACCGGAGCACGGTCCCCGGGACCGCGCCCGTCACCCGGTCGTCCCGTACCGTCTCGACCCCGTTGACCCGTACCGACACGATCCCGACCGCCCGCGCGTCCAGCCGCGGGCTGTCGCCCGGCAGGTCGTGCACCAGGGTCGCCGGCCCGGCCTCGATCCGCTCCGGGTCGAACAGCACCAGGTCCGCGTGCCAGCCCTCGGCGATCCGGCCGCGCTCGCGCAGCCCGAACAGCCGCGCCGGGTCGTCGGTCAGCATCCGTACCGCCTGCTCCAGCGGCACCAGCCTGCGGCCGCGCAGGCAGTCCCCGAGGAACCGGGTCGTGTACGGAGCCCCGCACATCCGGTCCAGGTGCGCGCCCGCGTCCGAACCGCCCAGCATGACGTCCTCGTGCTGCCAGGTCTCGGCGCGCAGCGCCCAGCTCGCCGGGTCGTTGTCGGTCGGCATCGGCCACAGCACCGTGCGCAGGTCGTCGTTGGCGCAGATCTCCACCAGGCACTGGAAGGGGTCCTGGCCGCGCTCGGCCGCGATGTCGCGGACGACCCGGCCGGTGAGCCCCTCGTTCTCCTTGCCGTACGTGTCCCCGATGACGTACCGCCCGAAGTCGGCCAGGCGCCGGAACACCCCGGCCTCCTTGCTCCCGGCGCGGCGCAGCATCTCCGCCCGCACGCCGGGGTCGCGCAGCCGGGTGATCCGCTCGGGCACGGGCAGGCCGAGGACCTCGCCCCAGCCGGGGATCAGGTTGAGCGCGCAGAAGGTTCCGAGGGACATGTTCATGGGGGTGAGGATCGGCATCGTCAGTGCGACGATGCGCCCGCCGGCCTTGCGGGCGCGCTCGCTGGGGACCAGCTGGCGCGGGACGCGTTCCGGGACGGCGGCGTCGATGGTGAGCACGTTCCAGTTGAGGGGGCGGCCGGCGGCGGCGCTCATCTCGACGAGCAGGTCGATCTCGGCGTCGGCGAACCGGTCGAGGCAGCCGGCGACGATCGCCTCCAGCTGGGTGCCCTCGTGTTCGCCGACCGCCCGGGACAGGGCGATGAGCTCGGCGGGCTCGGCGTGCCGGGAGGCGACGGGCGCGCCGTTCCCGTCGGAGTGGGTGGCGGACTGGGTGGTGGACAGGCCCCAGGCGCCCGCGTCCATGGCCTCGTGGAGGAGGGCGACCATCTGCTCCAGCCGGGCGGGGGTGGGCCGGCCGCCGGTGGCGTCCTCGCCCATGACGTGGCGGCGCAGCGCGCAGTGGCCGACCATGAAGCCCGCGTTGACGGCGATCCGTCCTTCCAGGGCGTCGAGGTACTCGCCGAAGGAGGACCAGGTCCAGTCGACGCCCTCCTCCAGGGCGGCGAGGGCCATGCCCTCGACCTTGCTCATCATGCGGCGCGTGTAGTCGGCGTCCTCGGGGCGGGCCGGGTTGAGCGGGGCGAGGGTGAAGCCGCAGTTGCCGCCGGCGACGGTGGTCACGCCGTGGTTCATGGAGGGGGTGGCGTACGGGTCCCAGAACAGCTGGGCGTCGTAGTGGGTGTGCGGGTCGACGAAGCCGGGGCAGAGGACGAGGCCGGTGGCGTCCTCGCCGGTACGGGCCCCTTCGGTGACGGTGCCGGGGGCGCCGATGACGGCGATGCGGCCGTCGCGTATGCCGACGTCGGCGGTGTACCGGGGGGATCCGGTGCCGTCGACGACGGTGGCTCCCCTGATCAGGTGGTCGAGCATGGCGGGTGACGTCCCTTCTCCTCTTCCCTGCTTGCCGATCGGGGATCCGGCTCCCGTTTCGGGAGCCGGGGGTCCGGCTCCCGTTTTCCGTTGCCGGCCGGGGCGGGGGCAGGCCGCTGCCCGCGCGCCCCGGCCGGCTCCGCGGGGCCGGGGCCCCCGGGACGGCGGTCCGGGAAACCGCCGTCCCCGCTGCACCGCCGTCAGGCGCCCGCGTCGGCGCCCTGGCGGAAGCGGGTGGTGCGGTGCACCGGGTCGGTGTCGATCTCCGGGACCACGTGCTCGCCGATCAGCTTGATCGTCGTCATCGTGTCCTCGTACGAGACCCCGGTCGGCAGGCCGAAGGAGAGCTGGTCGGCGCCCGCCCGCTCCCAGCGCTTGCACTGGGCGAGGACCTCGGACGGGTCCCCGCAGATCAGCAGCTCCTCGGCGATGAGCAGCTCGATGATCTCCGCGTTGTACTCGGGCAGGGTCTCGGGCCACTGCGGGATCGCCTCGGGCCGCGGGAAGGTGTCGTGGTAGCGGAAGACCAGCGACTGGAAGCGGTTCATGTTCGCGTTGACCGCGATCTCGACCGCCTTGTCGTGGGTCTCCGCGCAGATCGCCGTCGAGGTGACCATCACGTTGTCGTTGACGAAGGCGCCGACGGCCTCCGCCTCCCGGACCGCCGTCTTGTACTGCTCCAGCACCCACTCCATGTCGGAGACCTTCTGGACGCTGAACCCGAGGACCCCGAGGCCCTTCTTCGCCGCCATGGCGTACGAGGACGGGGACCCGGCGGCGTACCACATGGCCGGGTGGGCCTTGCCGTACGGCTTGGGGAAGACCTTGCGCGGGGGCAGCGACCAGTGCTTGCCCTGGAACCCCTCGTATTCCTCCTGGAGGAACATCTTGGGGAACTCGGCGATGGTCTCCTCCCACATCTCCTTGGTGTGGTTCATGTCCGTCACGCCGGGCAGGAAGCCGAGGATCTCGTGGCTGCCGGCGCCGCGGCCGGTGCCGAACTCGAAGCGGCCCTTGGAGAGGTGGTCGAGCATGGCGACCTTCTCGGCGACCTTCACCGGGTGGTTGACGGGCGCCAGGGGGTTGAAGATGCCGGAGCCGAGGTGGATGCGCTCGGTGGCGTGGGCGAGGTAGGCGAGGAAGACCTCGTTCGCCGACAGGTGCGAGTACTCCTCCAGGAAGTGGTGCTCGGAGGCCCAGGCGTACTTGAAGCCGGACTTGTCGGCCTGGATGACGTACTCGGTCTCCTCGATCAGCGCCTTGTGCTCCGCCTCGGGGTCGACCCTGGACCGCGCCGCAGGCACGTATCCCTGCACGAAGAGCCCGAATTCCAAGGGGGTTCACCGTCCTCGGTTCTCTGATTCCTGACTGTCCGTCAGATTGGATGGATCGACTCTTCCACCGCGGGGAGTGACCGTCAATACCTGACGAAGCGTCAGGTACGGTGCAGGCTCACGCCTGTCGTCCAGCCCCCGTCGATGACGAACGGCTGCCCGGTGATGTACGAGGAGTCTTCGCCCGTCAGGAACAGCGCCAGCCGGGCGATCTCCTCCGGCCGCCCCACGCGCCCCAGCGGCACCACCCGCCGGTACAGCTCCGCCATCGCCCCACGCGCCTCGTCGCTCACACCCGCCGGGTCCAGCAGGCCCGGATCGGCCATCGGAGTGTCCACCGCCCCCGGGCAGATCGCATTGACCCGGATGTTCTTCGCCGCCAGCTCCAGCGCCGCCACCCGCGTCAGCCCGACGATCGCCGCCTTGGTCGCCGCGTACGCACCCACGTACGCCATGCCCGTCAGGCCCGCGCAGGAGGAGGTGTTCACGATCGTCCCGCCGCCCGCCGCCTCGATCTCCGGGGCCAGCGCCTTGATCCCGAGGAAGGCGCCGACCTGGTTGACCTGCACCAGCTCCTGGAACTCCGCCAGCGGGGTCGCGGTCAGCGCGTTGAAACGCAGGATGCCCGCATTGTTGACCAGGCCGTCGACCCGGCCGAAGGCCTCCTTGGCGACCGCCACCGCTGCAGCCCAGTCCTCCTCCCGGCTGACGTCCAGCCGGACGTAGCGGACCCGGTCCCCGCCCACCTCCTCGCCGATCTCCTCCGCCACGGCGCCGCCCCGCTCGTCCAGCACGTCACCGAGGAGCACCCTGGCCCCCTCGGCGGCGAACAGCCGGGCCTCCTGCTCGCCCTGGCCGCGGGCGGCGCCGGTGATGAGGACGACGCGGCCGTGGAGCCTGCCGGCGGCCCCTTCACGTATGCCCATGCCCATGCCTGCGCTCCCGGTCGCCGGTCAGTCGTCGAGGAGGGGCGCCACCTCGGCCCCGAAGGCGGTCATCTGGTCGGTCAGCTCGGCGCGGTCGCGGCTGCGGAAGCGGACCTGGATCTGGCCGACGCCCAGCGCCCGGTACGCGCGCAGCGACTCCGCGAGCACCTCCGGCTTGCCGGCCAGGGTACGGCGGCCGGTGTCCCAGGCCGGCTCGCCGACGTACAGCGCCTCGGTGATCGCACCGAACTCGAACGGCCCGGTCACCCCGGCCTCCTCCCGGAGCTCCCTGATCCGGGCGATCTGTGCGGGCAGCCGGTCCCGCGGATCGCCCTGCGGAAGCCAGCCGTCGCCGCGGAGGGCCGCCCGCCGCACGGCGGCCGGCGAGGAGCCGCCGACCCAGACGGGGACCCGCTCCTGGGCCGGGCGGGGGCGCTGGCCGAGGTCCCGGAAGGAGAACCGCTCCCCCTCGAAGGCCGGGAACTCCTCGGGCCCGAGGGCCGCCCGCAGCGCGTCCAGCGTCTCGTCGAGCAGGGCGCCGCGCCCGGCGAAGTCCACGCCGAGGACCTCGAACTCCTCCACGACGTGGCCCGCACCGACGCCGAGGACCAGCCGGCCGCCCGAGAGGTGGTCGACCGTCGCGTACTGCTTGGCGCTCACCAGCGGATGCCGCAGGCCCAGGATCGCGACGTGGCTGAGCAGCCGTACGCGCTCGGTGACCCCGGCGAGGAAGGCGAGGGTGGCCACCGGGTCGTACCAGATGGTGCCCATGGCGCCGGCGAGGCGGCGCGGTACGGCCACGTGGTCGCAGGTGGCGACGTACCCGAACCCGGCCCGGTCGGCCACCCGGGCGACCTCGGCGAGGTCGGCGGGACCGGCCGAGGCCTCCCAGGCCTCGGCGTACAGGGTGCTCTGCGACTGGACCGGGAGCTGCATCCCGTACACCAGCCGGCCTTCCGGAAACACGCGCGCCATACCGTCCCGCCTCGATGCTCTGTCCGGCTCGTCCGGGCGTCGGGACCCATCGTCTTATCTGACAATCCGTCAGGCAATAGGGGTGCGAGGAGGAGGCGGCAAGCCTTCGCCGCCGGGCTCAGAAACCGTGCGGGCCCATGACGATGACCGGCTTCGCCGCCGGATCGAGCGTCTCCAGCACCTTCTCCATCGCCTCCTTCGCGATCCCGACACAGCCCTGCGAGGGACCGTCGTGGTCCACGTGCAGCCAGATGTTGCCGCCCTTGCGGGCACCCTCCGGTTTGGTCGGGTCCAGCGGCGACACCCCGCGCTTGCGGTTGAAGTCGATCGCGACGACGTAGTCGAAGGAGCCCTCCAGGGACTCCCCCTCCACTCCGTGGCCGGAGGCCGTGAACGCCCGGCTGCGGTCGTACGGCAGCCGCGTCCCCGGCGGCTTCGGCAGCAGGCCCCCGGCGTCACTCAGCGAGAACACCCCAACGGGGGACGTGAGATCCCCGTACCTGCGCTCCGTGGACCACCCGCGGGCACCGTTGCGCGCGGGCCAACTCCCGGCCAGGGTCCACTCGGCGCCGGCCGCCGGCCTGGTGTAGAGGGCGACGGTGGCGTACGAGGAGTTCTTCGCCCTGCCGGTGACCAGGATGACCTGGAGGGACTCCGCCGGGATCCGCGCCCGGGTGCGCTCACTGATGCCGGGCAGCCCCTGCGGGCCGTTCCCCCTGCTCTCGCGGGCGACACGGCCGTCAGCGGCGACGGCAACGCCCGCAGGACGGTCGTCGGTGGTGCTGTGGGCACGCGCCTCGGCGCTGCCGGGCGCGTCCTGGACGGCATGGAACCAGGCCGCCGTGCAGGCCAGCAGGCCGAGGGCCGCAACGGCGCCGACCCCGGCCCCGGCACGCGCGGCCACACGGGACCGAGGGAAGCCGACTCGGGCGAGCTTGCTCATTCTCCTGACCGTACACAGCGCGGGCCCCCCAAGACGGGGACGTCAACCTCCCGGGGGGTGTCGGGGCCCCGGGGGTGACGACGGGGTGGTCTGCACGGCCGGAAGTCGAATGCTTGACCGAGGAGGCGGG
>NZ_JACBGN010000384.1 GCF_013401435.1 Streptomyces sp. BR123 | reverse complement strand
GCTGGTGCGGGCGGCGGGGCCTCGGGCCGGGATTCACAGCGGATTCATATGGAATAGCGGGCTCCGGTCACAGTTTCGGCGGGGAGGCTCGGAACATGATCCGGCGCCCGCATCTCCGACCGGCCCGCCGCTCCGCCGTCCGCCGGACTTCCCGGACGCTTGCGGCGCTGGCCGCGATGGCCACCCTGCTGAGCCTGAACGTGCCGGACGCCGGCGCGGTCCCGCCGCTGGGCGTGACGGCACGGGCGATGCCCGACGCGGCGGCGGCCCGGATCGGGCCGCTGTTCGCCGGGGGCCTCGGCGGGGGCCACTTCTGCACCGCCGCCGTGGTCCGCAGCGACGGCCGCGACGTGATAGCCACGGCCGCGCACTGCGTGGGCGATCCGCAGAACACGGTCTTCGCGCCGGGCTACCGCGACGGCAGGGCCCCGCACGGGCTGTGGCGGCTCACTGACGTGTTCGTGGCGCCGGACTGGACGGACGGCGAGGACCCGGACTCCGACCTGGCCTTCGCCACGGTGGTCCCGGTGGACGGCGGGCACGGCATGTCCGTCGAGGACGCGGTCGGAGGGTTCCCGGTGGCCGCCGAACAGCCGGACGACGCGGCGGTGACGGTCATCGGCTACCCGAGCACCGAGGACGCCCCGCTGCGGTGCGGGAACACCACCGCCCTGTACTCCGGGACCCAGCGCCGCATCGACTGCCCCGGCCTCAGCGGCGGCACGAGCGGCAGTCCGTGGCTGGTGGACGGGGCCGTGGCCGGGGTGCTCGGCGGTCATGAGGGCGGGGGCACGGACCCGGACGTCTCGTACAGCGCAGTGATGGGCGACCGGGCGGTGGAGCTGTACCGGGAGGCGGCCGACGCGGGCTGAGCCGCAGGCCGGAACCGGGGCGGGGACCCGGGGCGGCGCGGTCACTCCGGGATGCCCTCCGGCACCCACGCCGGGGCGCCGCCCCGCCGGTCCGCCGGGATCCCCGCCGGCCCGGCCGGAACCTCCTCCGGGAGCTCGCCGGCGGGTGCGAACCAGGTCGGCTCGTCGCCCAGGGCCCGGCGGACGCGGTTCAGCCCGAACGGGTCCAGCGGGGGCAGCGCGTCGGGCGCGAACCAGGCCACTTCCAGCGATTCCTCGTCATTGGCGCGTGCCTCCCCGCCGGTGGCCCGGCAGCGGAAGGTGATGTCCTGGAACTGGCAGACGTCGCCGTTGGGGTAGGTGACGGGCTCCAGCATCTCGACCATCACCACGCGCTCCGCGACGCACCGCACGGCCGTCTCCTCGTACACCTCGCGCACGGCCGTGTCGGCGGGCTGCTCGCCCGGCTCCGCGATCCCGCCGACAACAGCCCACCGGCCGGTGTCGGAGCGCCGCCCGAGCAGCACGCGACCGCGGTCGTCGACGACGATCGCGGTCACAGCGGGCAGCAGGAGCAGCCGGTTCCCGGCGTGGGCTCGGATCTCGCGGATGAACTCAGGTGTGGTCATGCCCCGACCTTACGAGGCCGTCCTCGCGGGGCCGGCGCCGCCGCACCGCTCAGGCGTCGCTGCGACGGGCGCGGACGCGGCGCAGGAGGATCCAGCCGAAACCGCCGGCGGTCAGCGCGAGCAGCGCGTACTCGGGCAGCGGGCCGAGGCGGGTGGCGGGGGTCTCGGTGGAGCGCAGGGGGACCTCGGCGACGAGCGCGTCCGCGGTGAACATCTCGGTCTGCTGCACGACCTCGCCGTCGGGGCGGATGACCGCGCTGACGCCGCTGGTGACCGGGACGAGGACGGTGCGGCTGTGCTCGACGGCGCGGACCCGGTCCATGGCGAGCTGCTGGTAGGTCATCTGGGTCCGGCCGAAGGTGGCGTTGTTGCTCGGTACGGCGATCACCTGGGCGCCGGCGCGGACGGTGGAGCGGACGGCGTCGTCGAAGGCGGCCTCGTAGCAGGTGACCATGCCGATGCCGCTGCCTGCCATGTCGAAGACGCCCGGCTCCTTGCCGGGGCCGAAGTCACGCTGCACGCGGTCCACGTCGGCGCTGAAGATCCGGACGACGGACCGCATGGGGATGCGCTCGCCGAAGGGCTGGATCTTGCGCTTGTCGTAGGTGTGCGTGGGGCCCTCGGCCGGGTCCCAGAGGATCATCGTGTTGCGGAGCGGGCCGGTTTCGGGTGCCAGTACGGAGCCGATCGCGACGGGCACTCCGATGGCCTTGACCGCGTTGTCGATGACCCGGTGGGCGTCGGGCTGGGTGAACGGGTCGATGTCGGAGGAGTTCTCCGGCCAGACCACGAAGTCCGGCCGGGGGGCGCGGCCGGCCCGGACGTCTTCGGCGAGCTGGACCGTGCGCTTGGCGTGGTTGTCGAGGACGGCGCGGCGCTGGGCGTTGAAGTCGAAACCGGCACGCGGCACGTTGCCCTGGATCACGGCGGCCGTGGCGGTGCCGTCCTCGGCCGCATCGGAGACCAGCGGGCGGGCGGCCAGCGCCGCGCCGACGGGAGCGGCAACGGCGAGGGCGGCGAGCGCGGCGACACCGCGGCGGGGGTGGTGGAGGGCGGTGCGCAGGGCTTCGTACAGGCCGAATCCGCACAGGGCGATGGCGAAGGAGAGCAGCGGGGTGCCGCCGAGGGCGGCGAGCGGCAGGAAGATCCCGTCGGCCTGTCCGAAGGCGAGCTTGCCCCAGGGGAAGCCGCCGAAGGGGGCGCGGGCGCGCAGGGCCTCGCCGGCGGTCCACGCGGCGGCCCCCCACAGCGGCCAGGCGGGGAGCCGGCTGACGAGGGAGATGCCGAGGGTGGCGAGGCCGATGAGGAGGGCTTCGAGGGTGGCGAGGGCGATCCACGGGACCGGGCCGACGCCCTCGCTGGTCCAGACGAGCAGCGGCAGCAGGAAGCCCAGCCCGTGCAGGACGCCCAAGCCGAAGCCGGCGCGGGCGCGGCGGCCGTGGAGGCAGCCGGCGAGGACGGCGAGGGCGACGGGTGCCAGCCACCACAGGGGGCGGGGCGGGAAGCTGAGGTAGAGCAGTACGCCGGAGGCGGCGGCGAGGGCCGCGCGTACGGCGGCGGCCGCCTTCCCCTGGGGCAGGCGGCCGCCCGCGGGCGCGGCGGCTTCGGCTCCGGCGGAGGCTTCCGCTCCGGTGGCGCGGGGCTCTTCGGTGACACTGCTGCTCATCTGGCGGAGTGTACGTGGCCGGGCCGGCCAGGCGTCGGCCGGCGGCCTCGCGGGGGCGGCCGACCGGGCACCGCGGCAGGCCCGGCCGGGGGGCGGCCGGGGGCGGCCGGCCGGGGATCGCGGCCCCCGGGGCGGCTCAGCCGGCCAGGGCGCGCAGGTGGGCGCGGATGACCCGGACGGCGTTCTCGGCGTCGTCGACGGTGACCGTGAACACCTTGCCGTCCCCGAGGTGGAGGGCGAGGCCCTCGCCGCGGCGGACGATGATGGCGGTGCCCTTCTCGGGGCGCCAGCGGTGGCCCCAGCCGCCCCACTGCTGGGGGGTGATGTGCGGGAGGTACTCGGCGGAGGCGATCTCGGTGAGGCAGACCCTGCGGCGGGGGAGCCCGATGTGACCGCAGCGCACCTCGACGGCCTCCGCGTCGATGGTGACGGCGACCTGCACGAAGGCGAGGGTGCCGTAGAGGATCAGGAGGCCGACGGCGAGGCAGCCGACGACCGCCATCAGCAGGGGCACGATGCCGGAGCTCCAGGGGGAGTCGACGGCCAGCTCGATGCCGAGGGCCAGCGCGGCGGCCCCGGCCGAGGCCAGGACCCATTGCGCCTGGTTGGTTGCCCGGCCCGTCCAGAGCGGACCAGGAGGGTGACCCGTCATGAGTAGCAGCGTACTCACGTTCCGCATGTGCGCCACCGTCTCCCGCCCTCGCCCTTTTCCGCGTCCGGCCGCTCTGTGCCGCATCCTTCCGCGGTGGCCGCGGGCAAACCCGGGGCGGCCGGCGGATCGGCCCGCTTCAGCCGGGCAGGAGGCCGATGAGCGCCTCCCTCGGGGCCGGGCGGCGCACCGTCATGAAGCGGTGCAGGCTCCGCGAGGCGAGGCGAGGGCGAGGCGCTGGGCGGCCCGGCGGCCGTCGTAGGCTCGCAGGGCGGCGCGGGGGACTTCGCGCGGCGCCACCGGCAGCTGCTCGGCGCGGCCGGTCTCCCGGACGGGCCCGCACAGGCCCGCGCCCTCACCCTCGCGAAGTACGGGGTGGTGTGGCACCTGCCGGGCGGGGGCGCCGGAAACACCGGCCGCGGCCGGGCCCTACGATCTGGACGCCTTCGCGAGGGATGTGCCGGCCGGCGTATGCCCCGCGCCATCGGGGGAGGAACAGTGACATGACCGAGCCATTCAGCCCAATGGAACGTATCGACCGTATCGACCGGATCGACCGCGCTGTCGGGGCCGTGCTCGGCTCGGCCGTGGGTGATGCCCTCGGCGCGCCCTACGAGTTCGGGCCCGCGGGCGAACTGAGCGCGCGCGGCGCGGAGATGTGCGGGGGCGGCGGCTGGGATCCGGGTGAGGCGACGGACGACACGCAGATGGCCGTGCTCGTCGGCGAGTCGCTGCTGGAGCACGGCGGGCTCGAACTCCCCGACGTCTTCGAGCGGTTCCGGCGCTGGGCGGCGGCCGGGCCGAAGGACATCGGACTGCAGACCGAGGACGTACTGACCGGCGGAGCACCGTGGGACCTGGCCGCGGCGCTTCACTTCCAGGTGAACGCGCGAGCCGCCGGCAACGGTTCCCTCATGCGGGCGTCGACGTCCGCGGTGTACTTCGCCGCCGAGGGACGGGAGGCGACCATGGCCGCGGCCCGGCGGATCGCGGCACTGACCCACGGCGACCCGGCGGCCTGGGAGGGCACCGCCGTCCTGCACGAGCTCGTACGGGTCGGCCTGGCCGGCGCCGATCCGCTGACCGGCATTCCGGACGCGCTCGCGGCGGTGGTCCCGGAGCAGCGCGAGCGGTACGCCCGGGTCCTCGACCCGGACTGGCACCCGGACCTGGCCACCGAGTTCAACGGCGCGGTGTGGCCCTGCCTGGGCTCGGCGGTGTGGGCGCTGCGGACCACGGGCGGCTTCGCGCAGGCCGTCCGGGCGGCCGTGGACCTGGGCGGGGACACCGACACGGTCGCCGCGGTCACGGGCACGCTGGCCGGGGTCCGCTACGGCGGGGCGGCGATCCCGGCGGAGTGGACGGCCCCGCTGCACGTGCCGCTGCCCGGCTTCGGGGGCCGCGTGCTCGACGCGGACGGCCTGCGCACCCTGGCCCGCCGCCTGGCGGCGGGGGCGGACGGGCGGGTGCCTCAGCTCCGGACGGGCGCGAGGGCCGCACCCTCCCCGACCAGCAGCCGCCCCTCGGCATAGCGGAGCGCGGCGGCGGACAGCGCGCCCTCGTCCCCGCTGAGCAGCACGGTCAGCCCGCCGGTGGCGGGCAGCCCGGGCTCCGGGACGGCGCCGATGCGGCGCAGTGCCTGGAGGGCGACGGCCTCGGCGGAACCGTGGAAGACGAACGCGGTCCCGCCGGTCCGCTCGGCCAGGGCGGCCCGGATGGACGCCTCGACGAGCTCGTAGTGCGTGCACCCGAGGACGACGTCGGTGACGTCGGCCGGGGTCAGCGCGGCGGCGGCCGCGACGGCGGCTTCGATGGCCGCCTCGTCCGCGGCCTCGACGGCGTCGGCGAGCCCCGGGCAGGGCACCTCGGTGACGCGCGCCCCGGAGGCGAAGTCACGGATGAGCCCGCGCTGGTAGGGGCTGCCGGTGGTGGCGGGGGTGGCCCAGATCGCCACGCGCCCCCCGGCGGCCGCGGCCGGCTTGATCGCGGGCACGGTGCCGATCACGGGGATCGCGGGCTCCAGCTCCGCCCGCACGGTGGGCAGGGCGTGGACCGTGGCGGTGTTGCAGGCGATGATCAGAGCGTCCGGGCGGAGCGCGGCGGCGGCACGGGCGACACCGAGCGCACGCCCGGTGAGGTCCTCGGGGGTACGCGGCCCCCAGGGCATGCCGACGGGGTCGGAGGACAGGACCAGGTCGACGTCCGGACGCAGCCGCCTCATCGCGGCGGCAGCTGCGATGAGGCCGATTCCGGAGTCCATGAGCGCGATCTTCACCTGGTCACCTTAATCGACGGACCCCCTCCCCACCCCCGACA
>NZ_JACBGN010000383.1 GCF_013401435.1 Streptomyces sp. BR123 | reverse complement strand
GGCGGGATGGGTTTCCAGCAGCCCCAGTTCGGTGCCGGACAGGCCGAGGCCGGTGGCCTTGACCACCGCCTCCTTGCGGGTCCAGACGCGGTGGAAGGCCGCGTCCCGCTCCGGGCCGGACGGCAGGGCGCCGAGGTGGCGCTGCTCGGCGGCGGTCAGGTCCGGATCGGCCGCGGCCCCGGCGCGCACCGGCCGCAGCGCCTCGGCGTCCACGCCTATCGCCGAGCCGGCACCGACCGCGAGGACGCAGGCCCCGGCCGTACGGCTCATGCTCAGCACGAGCGGCACCGGCGGGGCGACGAGCCGGGGCGGCCCGTGGCCGGCGTCCCCGCAGCCGGGACACGCACGCCGCCCCAGGGCGAGCTCCCCGGGTTCCAGGCCGAACAGGCGGGCCAGGGCCCGGCGGACCCCGGCCCGGGAGCGGACGAAGGCGGCGGCGTCCCGTTCGGCGGGCAGGGACAGCGCGCGCCGGAACTCCTCGGTGTCCAGCAGCGGCAGGTCCGCCGGGTCGGTGCGCTCCGGCGGGCGCCAGCACCAGACGTGCGCCTCCCCCCGGGCGGCCATCGCGCCGGCCACGGACATCGCCGTGCCGGGAGCGCCCTCCTCGCGTAATGCCATGGAATCCCCCTCTCTTCTCCCCCGTCGGACGTATTGCGGACGTACGGCCACGAGTCCTCGCCGGGACACGTCCGGAGACAAAGCCGCCCCATGAGAATGGTGGGGGCAACTATCGCTCGGCTATACCTGTCGACGGGGCCGGAAGGCCCCTTTCCCATAGGGCCGGGATAGTTCGGGTCCGGAAACTGACTCGGGTCACCCTTCATCGACCCGAGGAAATTCCTTCATGCCTCACATTCGAGAGCACACCCTCACGCTCGGCTCGGCCGCCCCGGTGGCGGACGCCGTCGCGCTCACCGACACCGAGCGGGACGCGATGCTCGCCCTGGCGGCCGACGTCCTGGCCTCCTCCCCCGCCCTGATCGACGATCCGGCCTGGCTGGACACGGTCCGGGACGCCTCCGCGATGCTGCCGCGGCCGGTCCTCGCCCTGCTGCGCCGGTTCCGGCACGACGCCGGGCCCGACGGGGTGCTGCTGCTGCGGAACATGCCGGTGGTCGCGGACACGCCGCTTCCGGTGACGCCGACCGTGGCCGGCTCCGTGGAACGGGTGCCGGCCGTCGCCTCGGCCCTGGTCACCGCGGCCATGCTGCAGCTCGGCGAGGTCATCGCCTATCGCAGCGAGAAGACCGGCGCACTCGTCCAGAACGTCGTTCCGGTGCCGGGCAGCGAGCAGTCCCAGAGCAATGCGGGTTCCGTTCTGCTGGAACTCCACGTGGAAAACGCGTTCCACGAGAACAAGCCCGACTACGTCGGCCTGCTCTGTGTCCGCGAGGATGCGACGGGCGACGCGAAACTGTGCACCTCCTCGATGCGCCGGGCCCTTCCCCTGCTGTCCGCGCGGACGGTGTCGGTGCTCGCCGCGCCGCGGTTCCTCACCGAGCCGCCGCCGTCGTTCGGCGCCCTGAACTCGGTGACGCCGGCCCACCCGGTGCTGGTCGGCGACCTGGCCGACCCCGACGTCCTGGTGGACTTCGCCGCGACGCACCCGCTGGACGACGAGGCCGCGGCCGCCATGGACGAGCTCCGCGAGGCGTTCATGCGGACGATGTCCGCGGTCGCGCTGCGCGTCGGCGACCTCGCGGTGGTCGACAACCGGATCGCGGTGCACGGCCGGACCTCCTTCACGCCCCGCTACGACGGCCAGGACCGCTGGCTGCACCGGGTGTACGCGCACCTCGACCACCGGCGCAGCCGGGCGGACCGCAAGGACGGCGGCGCCGTCCTCGACTGACCGCCCGCCCCGGCGGCCACACGCGCGGAGGGCCGGCCCCCACCGGGGGCCGGCCCTCCGGCCGTTGCGGCCGGCTACTGGCGCGAGCCGATGACATCGGCGGGGCGGCCGGACACGGCCACCCGGCCCGGGACCACCGTGGCCAGCACCGCGAGCAGCGCCGCGAAGCCCAGCACCCCGAGGTACATCAGCGGGTCGACGGACGGCGAGGCGGAGCCCGTCATCCCGATGCTGAAGGCGGTCAGCACCGCGAAGGCGATGCCGCTGCCCAGCACCGCGGAGATCAGCACCACCATCACGGACTCGATCCGGAGCATGCCCATCACCTGGCGCCGCGTTGTGCCGACGAGCTGGAGCAGGGCGAACTCGCGGGTGCGGTCCGAGACCGACATGGCCAGCGTGTTGACCACGGCGATCGCGGTGAAGGCGATGATCAGGCCCATCGCCACGTAGTTGACCTCGGCGTTGGACTGCTGCACCTCCGCCTGCAGGTCCTCGACCTGCCCGCGGTCCAGGACGCCGATGCCGGGCAGGCCCCCCAGCGCCCTCTGCAGCTCGCCGCGCCCGGCCCGGCCGTCACCGGCCGTCTTGACCAGCAGCGAGGAGGCCAGCGGGTTGTCGACGTGCTGCGACACCAGCCCGTGGGCCATCGTCAGATCGCCGAAGCCCAGGCCGCGTTCGTACACGGCGGCCACCGTCAGCTCGGTCTGCGTGCCGTCGCCGAGGGTCAGCTTGAGGGTGTCCCCCGGCTTCTTGCCCAGGCTGTCGGCCGCGACCTCGCTGAGCGCGACGCTCTTCTCGCCGAAGCCGTCGAGGCTGCCGCCCGTGACACCCGGGTCCCAGGTGCTGGTCAGGCCCTCGGTGGACACGCCCTGCGCCGGGTACTTCTCCAGTCCGACGCGCACGGAGGTGCGGACGACCTCGGTCACCGCGGTCACGCCGGGCACCCGGCGCAGCGAGTCCGCGGCCTGCGCGGGCACGCCCGGGCCGGCCGAGCCGACGACCCAGTCCGCCTTGTTGCCGGCCTTCGCCTGGGCGGTGGCCGCCGCCCCCATGGTGGTCTGCACGAAGAACACCGTGCAGGCCATGCCGATCAGCAGGGCCAGCGGGGTGATCGCGGCGGAGAGCCGCTTGGTGTTGGCGCGGGCGTTGGCGGTCGCGAGGTAGCCGCCGACCCGGGAGGCCCGCAGCGGCACGCCGAGGACGGCGACCGCGATCCGGGCGATCAGCGGGCCGAGCAGCGAGACCGCCACCGCGAGGACGACGACCGACAGGAACGTGACCGGCGTGGACGCGGGCTCGGTGCGCAGCGCGGCGAGGACCGCCAGGAGCACGATGCCGCCGGCCAGGAAGGCCGCGCCGGCGCCCAGTCGGCCCCACGCGAAGTTCCGCTGCTCCATGGCCGCTTCGGACAGGGCCTCGGCGGGCCGGATCCGGGCGGTGCGGCGGGCGGAGATCCGGGCCGCGGCCCAGGCGCCGAGCAGGGCCGCGCCGATGGCGGCGAAGAACGGGAAGACGCCGAACGTCACCTCCAGGGTGTCCGGGATGGCCTTGAAGCCGACGAACTTGCCGTGCAGCCAGTAGGCGATGGGCAGACCGGTGACCGAGCCGAGCACACCGGCGAGGAGGCCGACGATCAGCGCCTCCCGGCCGATCAGCTGCCGCACCTGCTTGGGGGTCGCGGCGATGGCCCGCAGCAGCGCCAGCTCGCGGTAGCGCTGCTGGATGGACAGGGCGAAGGTGCCGACGACCACGAGGATCGCGACGAGCAGCGAGGTGCCGCCGATCGCGCCGCCCATGGACACCAGCTTGATCCGGGCCTTGGCGGCGTCCAGGAACTCCACCGGGCCGCGCTCGCCGCCCGTGGCCACCTGCGCGGTGGTGCCCTCCAGGGCCTTCTTGACCTGCACGGCGAGGTCGTCGGCGGACACGCCCGGCTTGGGCAGCACGCCGACCGCGGCGACCTCGCCCTCACGGCCCGAGAGGCGCTCCGCCTCGGCGTCGGAGAAGAACAGGGAGGTCTGCTGCTTCAGGTCGGCGCCCACGGGCGCCGCGATGCCCGTCACCCGGTAGGTGCGCGGCGCACCCGTCGACTGCACGGTCAGCTCGGAGCCGGGCTTGATCCCGGCCCGGCCCGACAGTTCACGGTCCACGACGACCTCGTCCGCGCCGACCGGGGCGGAGCCCTCGGCCAGCGCGAACGGGGTCAGGGCCGCCGAGGTCCAGGCGTGCCCGTACGAGGGCTTGCCGTCGACGCCGGGAACCACCTGGCCCTTCGGGGTGACCGCGTAGGCGGGGAAGTTCACCTCCGGCACGGCCGCCTTCACCCCGGGCAGCGCGGCCACCTTGCCCGCGGTGTCCGCGGGGATCCAGACGCGCTCGCCGAGCGGCTTGGCCTTCTCCTTCGTCTTGGTCTTGCCCTTCTTCTTCTCCTTGGTGGTGACCTGGTGGACGTTCTGGTCGCCGCTGACGATGACGGGGGCGCCGGCGTACCGCTCGGTGCCGATGGTGCCGCGCAACCCGGTCTCCAGGAGGATGCCGCAGGCCGTGACCAGTGCGGCGGCACAGAAGAGGGCGAGGAACGCCCCGATGAAGCCGCCCTTGCGGGCGCGCAGGGTCTGCAGTGCATAGCGCAGCATCAGGCCCACGCTCCCAGGTGGGTCATGCGGTCGGCGACCCGGTCCGCGGTCGGCGAGTGCATCGTGTCGACGATCCGGCCGTCGGCGAGGAACAGGACGGTGTCTGCGTACGAGGCGGCGACCGGGTCGTGGGTGACCATGACCACCGTCTGGCCGGTCTCGTCGACGCAGGACCGCAGCAGGGCGAGGATCTCCTTCGCGGTCACCGTGTCGAGGGCACCGGTCGGCTCGTCGCCGAAGATGACGTCCGGGCGGGTGATCAGCGCGCGGGCGATCGCCACGCGCTGCTGCTGGCCGCCGGACAGCTCGGCGGGCCGGTGCGTGGCGCGGCCCCCCAGGCCGACCCGCTGCAGGATCTCCTCCAGCCACTGCGGGTCCAGGCGCTCCCCGGCCAGGCGCAGCGGAAGCTCCACGTTCTGCCGCACCGACAGCGCCGGGATCAGGTTGAAGGCCTGGAAGACGAAACCGATGCGCTCGCGGCGCAGCCGGGTCAGCTGGGTCTCGTTCATGCCGTTCAGCTCGGTGTCGGCGATGTACGCGCGGCCGCCGGTCGGCTTGTCGAGGCCGGCCGCGCAGTGGAGGAACGTGGACTTGCCGGAGCCGGACGGCCCCATCACGGCCGTGAACGAGCCCCGCTCGATGCCGACCGAGACGCCGTCCAGCGCGCGCACGCCCCGGCCGCTCTTTCCGTACTCCTTCACGACCGCGTCCATGCGCAGCGCGTATCCGGGGGACCCGGCGCCGTTCTGTCGGCGGAGGCTGTGCGTCTCGGTCCTCATGCGCGACCAGTCCTTCCAAGGCTTCGAGGGGGGTTCGTCAGCACGATCCGCGTGTGGCGGATGCAACACCCTCGATCCTTGACCGGCGATCTATACCGGCTCTACGCGGACGGGCGCGGGCAGCGCGTTCCGGCCGAAGGCGGGGCGCCTTCGGCCGGAACGCGGTGGTCGCACGTGTCAGTGCGGCTGCCGGCCGCCGGGCTGCGGCCGCGGCCCGGTGCGGGTCCCGGTCCGGGTGCGGGTCCAGCGGTGGACGAGCGCTGCGGCGGTGGCCGCCGCGCACGCGCCGTACGCGACGACCACCCACAGGGCCGGGGTGCGGCCGGCGCCCAGGCCGTGCACGAGGCCGGCGGCCCAGCCGGCGTACGCCAGACCGTGCAGGACACGGAAGGGGCGGATCCAACGGCGGGTGGCGAACACGCCGCGCCACAGGCCGGTGATCAGCGCGAGGACGAAGAGCTGCGCGGCGAGCGTGCCGAGGTCGACGAGCAGGCTGCCGCTGCCGAACCCGAAGCCGAGGGCGGCCTGGACCGCGGTGACCCGGTCCGCGCCGACCTTCACCCCGATGTGGATCAGGAGGAAGCCGACCCCGGCGACGGCGGCGGCCCGGTGCGCCTGCTGCGCGAGCTGTCGGCGGGCGGGGGTGAGGACGTCCCGGAAGACGGTGGCGAGGCCGAGCATCACGGAGCAGGAGAGCGCGACGAGCGCGAAGACCCCGGCCATGCGGTCCAGGAACGCCTGGAGGGGGCCGCCGGCGAGCACGCCGACCGCGAGGAGCAGGCCGACGCCGGCCAGTCCGGCGGTCACGGCGGGGGCGCCGGGGGCCGGCGTGTGCGGGGGCCCTGGCCG
>NZ_JACBGN010000382.1 GCF_013401435.1 Streptomyces sp. BR123 | reverse complement strand
CGAGCGTCGTCGGCAGCGTCCGATGTGTATACGAGACAGAACCCACCCCGACTGCAGACCCCGCCCCGCCGCGAGCCGGGCCCCTACCGGCGCCTGTTCGCCCTCCCCGGCACCCGTGCCTTCACCGCCGGGAACCTGCTGGCCCGTCTCCCCATGGGCATGTTCGGCATCAGCGCGGTCATGATGATCGCCGACCAGCGCGGCTCGTACGCCCTCGCCGGCGCGGTCACGGCCACCGGCCTCGCGGCCACCGCCGTGGTCGCGCCCTGGACCGCCCGCCTGGTCGACCGGTACGGGCAGGCGCGGATCGCCGTCCCGGCCACGCTGATCGCGGTCCTCGGCTCGCTCTCGCTGATCCTGTGCGTCCGCTCCGGCGCCCCCGCCTGGACCCTCTTCGCCAGCTATGCGGCCACGGCGACCACACCCAACATCGGCGGCATGTCCCGGGCCCGCTGGACCCACCTGCTGCGCGGCTCCCGCTCCGCGCACCACACGGCCATGGCCTTCGAGCAGGCCGCCGACGAGCTGTGCTTCATGCTCGGCCCGGTGGTCGCCGCCGCCCTGTGCTCGGCCGCGTTCCCCGAGGCGGGCACCCTCACCGGCGCCGTCCTCCTCCTCACCGGCATGCTGATCTTCACCGCGCAGCGCTCCACGGAACCGCCGCCGTCCCGGGCCGCCCACGGCGGCGCCCCGCTCCGCTCCGTCCGCCCCCTGCTGGCCCTCTTCCTCCCCCTCGGCGTGATGTTCGGCGCGATGGAGGTCACCTCCATCGCCTACCTCGACGCCCACGGCCTCGGCGCCGCCTCCGGCCCGGTCCTGGCCCTCCAGGCGGCCGCCTCCTGCGCGGCGGGCCTCCTCTACGGCACGCTCCGCCCGCGCACCCTCCCCACCTGCCTCGCCGCCCTCACCGCCGCGATGGCCCTGCCGTGGTTCGCCGCCACGACGGATTCGGTACTCCTGCTGGGCTGCGCCCTCCTCCTGGCGGGCATGGCCACCGCCCCGACGATGGTCACGGCGATGTCCCGCGTCCACGCCGCGACCCCGCCGGCCCGCCTCAACGAGGGCATGACCCTGGCCGTCACCGCGATCCTCGCGGGCATAGCCGCCGGCTCGGCAGCCGCAGGCTGGCTGGTCGACCACTGGGGCACGACCACCCCGTACGCCCTCCCGGCCGCTGCAGCTCTCACGGCCCTGGCCCTCGGGGCAACCGCCGTGCGCCGCCATCCTGTACCGTAATTCGGTACGAGGTCAGTACCATTTCCGGGTACCACTCCCGCGGTACCCGGCATGATTGGGGTGCGGAAGATGCCCATAAGCGCCAGTGAAGCCCGCAAGACCCTGTTTCCGCTCATCGAGCGCGTCAACAACGACCACACCCCGGTGCGCATCAGCTCCAAGAGCGGAGACGCGGTTCTCATGTCCGCCGAGGACTACGACTCCTGGCAGGAGACCGTCTACCTCCTGCGCTCGCCGGCGAACGCCCGTCGACTCATGGAAGCCGTCGCCCGCGACCGGGAAGGCGCGGCGGCAGTCACCAAGACCATGGAGGAACTCCAAGCATTGGCTGGTGAGGAGTGAGGAGCGTCCACTTCGACCCGGCCGCCTGGGAGGACTTCCTGTTTTGGCTCGGAGCGGACAGGAGGATGGCCAGACGGATCACCCGCCTCATCGGCGAGATCCAGCGGTCTCCCTTCGTGGGCATCGGCAAGCCCGAACCGCTCAAGGGTGACCTGACGGGGTACTGGTCGCGCAGGATCGACGACGAGCACCGCCTCGTCTACCGCGCCGACGACAAGGAAGTGAAGATCGTCAAGGCGCGCTACCACTACTCCGACTGACCCGAACACCACAGCACACCGAAGGTCCCGCAGGGGATGCGCAGATCATGCGGCCTTGCGCTGGGCGACATCGGTGGCCCGGGCCAGGAGATCCCCGACACCGGGGACACGTCGGTAGCCGGCCATCCCCTTCTGCAGCGCCTTCATGTGCTCGTCCCCCCGGGTGGACGACAAGGTGGCGTGGAGGTCCAGGAACTCCGCCCACGTCTGCGTCGCGGCTTCGATGTGCCGCATCTGCATCTGCCGATCGGCGATCACCCCAAGAGCGTGCAGACGGCCCTGCCGCTCCTGTGGGGAGCGGGCGTGGTTGGAGCGGCGCAGGGCGTTGACCGACCCTTCGCGGTCCCCGATCCACCACATGACGTGGGCTTCGTGGAAGTGGAAGGCTGCCTGGTCGTAGCCCCCGACCGCGTCACGGCGGTCATCCGCCCGGGACAGCGCGGCCTCGGTCTCCCGGAGCCGGGCCAGCGCCGTCCGCCGGTCGCCGGTCATGGACGCCGCCGCGGCCTGCTGCCCGCGCAGGAACGCCACCAGGCGCGGCCCGCTGGCCGGCGCCGCCTCCGCCGCCGCGTTCGCCAGTTCCAGCGCCTTCGGCCCGTATCCGAGGTGGGATGCCTGGAGGCTCATTCCGCGCAGGGTCCGGCAGTACGTGACGTGGTCCTGGGCGGAACCGGCGAGCGCCAGCGCCTGGTGGTAGTAGCGCTGTCCCAAGCCCTGCCGTTCCTCGAACATCGCCATCCAGCCCGTGAGGTAGACCAGGTCCGAGGCGGCGGCCAGCATCCCCTTTCGTACCTGCTCCGGCCCCTCCGCCCTCAGGTACGGGGTGACCGTGTTGGTGAGGAACGCGGCCGCCATCGGCCTGGCATGCCCGGCCCCGATCTCGTCGAGAATGTCGGCGATCTTTTCGGTCATCAGGCGGACGGTCTCCACGTCGGACGTACCGATCCGCACCGTCCGCCCAGCCGCGACGGCTTCGGCCCGGTCGGCGAGGTCCTCGAACCTGGGCACGCCGAGCGCCGCCACGTACATTCCGGCCCCCAGTACGCTCCGCCGGGACGGGTCCATGTCGGCCCGGCTCAGGTCGGCCACCTCGCCCACGGCGTCCGCGCCGCCTCCACCTCCTGCCGCACCCCGAGGCGCCCAGCCCAGCTCGGCCAGCGTGACCGGCCGCCTCAGGAGCCTGGAGAGCGCCTCTGCAACCGCCGGCCTTACCTCCGGCTTCGGCACACTGCCCGCGAGCCAGTGGGAGACCGCCGTCTTGTCGTAGTGCGTGGTAACGCCCAGCTCTGCGCCCACCGCGTTGACACGCCGTGCCAGCTGGGCGTTCCCCACACCGGCCTCTGCCAGGAGGCGGGCGAGGGCTTCGTTCGGTGTGCGTGTCCGTGCTGCCATCGGTGAACCCCCGGGCCGTTCAACGCGTTCAACCTTGCCGACAGTGTGCTCCCTACTCCCCCTGCCCGTACCCGCGTTGGATGGATGCCAGCCGCACGGTTCCGCCCGAGACACCTCCTGCTCAGGCCCGTTCGGCACATCCGACCGCCGCCCGGGCGCCCGTCCCTCCCGACAGACGCGAGCGGCGACACCGACGAGAGGCAGGTACACAGCCATGACCAGCAGGACCGACCAGCCCGACCCCCGCCTGCGCGTCCCCGGCGACACCCTTTCTGCCGCCACCCTCACCCGAGCCGAAAAGGGCCTGAACCGTTTCGTCCGACAGTGCAGGCCCGCGGGCAAGCGATCCGGCACGACCGCACCGGCGACGCGCAGGAAAGGCGATGACCATGGCATCGCCCCGCCGCCCGCCGTACTCCGCCGGCGACCTCGTCACCGGTGTGACCCACGTGCCGCCCGAGCGACGCGGCCGGGAGCTGCCGATGCAGGTCAGCGGCCGGATCGTCCAGGTCGGCTCCGGCTGGGCCGGCGTGGACGCCGACAAGGCGTATGTGTGGATCCGGCTGGCCTCGGGCCGCGAGGCGCTCGCGCTCGTCAAGGACATCCAGAAGCTGCCGGAACAGGACGCGAGGCACCGCACGTGACCACATCGACCGCCGATGACGACTCCTGGCAGGAGACCCGCTACCTGCTGCGCTCCCCCCGCGAACGCCCGTCGACTCATGGAAGCCGTCGGCCGTGATCGGGAGCGCGCGGCGACCCTCACCGTACGGACGGAGGGAGGAGGGCACGAGCCGGCACCCGCCGGTGAAGAGCGCGGCCGCGCATGACGAAGGCCCCGCGACCGAACCGGTCGCGGGGCCTTCGCCCACATGGGATGAGTGGAGATGGCGGGAATCGAACCCGCGTCCAACGGTGCAGAAGGAGGGCTTCTCCGAGCGCAGTCCGCTGCGCTTTTCTCGGCCCCGGAGATCACACGGACAAGTCTCCGACGGGCTCAGTCACTGTTTGATTTCCCTCAGGCCCCCGTGACCGGGGCTAGAGGTTTAGATCCCTAGTCGACGCCAGGATCCGGACCGGGACCACTTCCGGGCTGACGCTCCTCACAGAGGCTTCAGCTCACTGCTATCAGGCAGCGAGGGCGAAGCGGGAGTTATCGCTCTTGGAGTTGGCGATTATTTTTTTGCGACATGTGGTTAGCGAGATCATTGCCGCTTCCTCGGCTCGCTTCCCCTACATCGACATCCGCTGTCGAAACCGATCATCCCCATGTTGATTTTTCAAAGTGCGCCACCCCCGGGGAGGTGGTGCTGCACCCATGGTACGCGAAGTGGACCACCGGGTGCCAGGAGATTAACGCTCGCCGCGCTGGCGCCGGCGAGCCGCCGCGATGGCGCGGTTCGTCTCGCGCGTGTCCTGCTTCTCGCGGAGCGTCTGCCGCTTGTCGTACTCCTTCTTGCCCTTCGCCAGCGCGATCTCGACCTTGGCCCGGCCGTCCTTGAAGTACAGGGACAGGGGCACGACCGTGTGGCCGGTCTCCTGTGCCTTCGACTCCAGCTTGTCGATCTCCTCGCGGTGCATGAGGAGCTTGCGCTTGCGGCGGGCGCTGTGGTTGGTCCAGGTGCCCTGGCTGTACTCCGGCACGTGCACGTTGTACATCCACGCCTCGCGGCCCTCCACCGACACGAAGCCGTCGACGAGCGAGGCCCGGCCCTGGCGCAGCGACTTGACCTCGGTGCCGGTGAGCACGATGCCGCACTCGTAGGTGTCGAGGATGTGGTAGTCGTGCCGCGCCTTCTTGTTCTGGGCGATCAGCTTGCGCCCTTTTTCCTTTGCCATAGTGCGGCCATTTTCGCACTACGACCCTGCCCCGAGGCCACCCAATACCGCGCGGGCCCGCTCTTCGACGGCCGTGCCCGCCGCCAGGTCCGGGGTGATGCCCTTGCCGTCGAGGCTGCGCCCCGCCGGGGTGCGGTACGTGCCCACGGTCAGCTCGGCCACCGAGCCGCCGGGGAGCTGGGTCGGCATCTGCACCGAGCCCTTGCCGAAGGTCCGGGTGCCGACGGCCACGGCCCGGCCGCGGTCCTGCAGGGCGCCCGTGACGAGTTCCGCCGCGCTCATGGTGCCGCCGTCGACCAGGGCGACGACGGGCCGGGCGGTGTCCCCGCCGGGGGCGGCGTACAGGGCGCGCTCGTCGCCGCGGACGTCGTACGTGGCGACGAGGCCCCCGTCGAGGAAGGCGGATGCGGCGGTGACGGCCTCGGTGACGAGCCCGCCCGGGTTGCCGCGGAGGTCGAGCATGACGCCGGCGCCGGGCGGGGCGGCGCGGACGGCGGCCTTGACGCGGTCGCCGGAGCCGCGGCTGAAGGCGGCGACCTTGATGACGGTGATCCCGCCGGGCAGTTCCCGTACGGTCACGGGCTCGGTGCGCAACTGCTCGCGGCGGAGGGTCTCGGTGAGGTCCGGGGCGCCGTCGCGGCCGTAGCGGACGACCACGGGGGTGCCGGCCCGGCCGCGCAGGAGGGCGACGACCTCGGGGACGCGCAGGCCGGTGACGATGCGGCCGTCGACGTCGAGCAGCCGGTCCCCGGCGCGCAGGCCGGCGCGGTCGGCGGGGCTGCCGGGCTGGACCTTGTCGATCTCGATGCGGCCGTCGGCGCGGCGCTCGGGCCACAGGCCGACGCCGGTCCAGCGGCCGTCGAGGTCGTCGGCGAGGGCGGCGTACTCGCCCTGGTCGTAGACGACGCCCCAGCGGTCGCCGCTGCGGCTGACCACCTCCTGGGCGGCCTTCTTGCCGGACTTGCCCTCGGCCACGGCCTCGGCGGCGGCGCGGGCGACGACCAGGCCGAATCCCTGCTCAACGTCCGGGAACTGTGAGATGACCACCCCCACCGCGCCGCAGCGGAANAGGC
>NZ_JACBGN010000381.1 GCF_013401435.1 Streptomyces sp. BR123 | reverse complement strand
GCGCCGGGCGGGCTGCCGGGCGCGGCGCCCGGCGCGGCCGTCGGCGGGTTGCCCGGGGCGGCCGTCGGCGGGTTGTCCGACGCGGCGGGCGGCGGGTTGCCCGGCGCGGCGCCCGGCCGGGCCGGTAACGCGCTGTGCGTCTGCCCGGGCGACGGCGTGTTCTCCATAAGGCATGTACCCCCTGGCAATCGAGTGACGGTCCGTCAACAGATGACGACCATAACCACGCGACGCCCCGCCCGAGCAAGCGGCTTTCACCCTCGTGTTCTCCTGCGAAAAGGGGGTTTGACGCACAACCACCCTCGTTTCGCACGTGCGGCCGGGACGGGCGGGCCGACCGGCTCCCCCGGGGAGGCGGTCGGCCCGACGGGCCGCCGTCAGGCGAGCTTCGCGGCCAGGACGTCGACCGGGAGGATCTCCGGGGCCTCGGCGAGGAGCTTGGGGGCGTTCTCCATCAGGGCGGCGGCGATCCGGCCCTGGAGGTGGGCGGTGCGGTCCGCGTCGGAGCCGAAGGCGTCGAAGATGCCGAACGTCGTCGGACCGAGGCGCAGGGCGAACCAGACGGTGGTTCCGGCCTCCTCGCGGGCCAGCGCCAGGGCCCCGGTGAGGAGTTCCGCCACGTCGGCGGCGTGCTCCGGCTTGGCCTCGATCCGGGCGAGCAGGCCGAGGCGGGTGGTGTCGGGAACGAGGGCGCTGGTCATGGAGGGGCTCCTTCTGCCGGTGCGGTGTGCGGGCCGTGCGGCGCGCTGTGTCCGCGCCGTTCGGTACCCCTCACGCTAGGGAGCGGCCGCCGTACCCGGGCAGTGGCGGTTCCGCCGGATGCTTTACCGTTTCCGCCATGCGGGTTTCGGTACTGGTCCTGGACGGACTCTTCGACTCCGGGCTGGCCACGGTCCAGGACGTCCTGCAGATGGCCAACGAACTGCGCGGCGAGCTGCCACAGCCGCCACCCGCCTGGGAGTTGACCCGGATCGGGTCGCGCAGTTCCGTGCGCACCGCCTCCGGGCACCTGATCGAGACGGTCACCGCCGCGGACGCCCCGCCGCCCGACCTGCTCCTCGTACCCGGCGCGGGCCCCAAGCAGCCCGCGCCGCTGCTGGAGTGGGTGGCCGCCCCCGAGCGCGAGCCCGAGCGGGCCGAGCTGCGCCGGGCGCGGGAGGCCGGGACCTCGCTGGCCGCGGCGTGCACCAGCACGTTCCTGCTCGCCGAGGCCGGCGTGCTGGACGGGCTCAGCGCCACCACCAGTTGGTGGCTGGCCCCCGCGTTCCGGCAGGCGTACCCGCGGGTGGAGCTGGACGAGGGCAACATGCTGGCGCACGCCGAAGGGGTGGTCACCGCCGGCGCCGCCATGGCCCACCTCGACCTGGCGCTCGCCCTGGTCAGGCGGACCAGCCCGGCCCTCGCCGAGCTCACCGCCCGCTACCTGGTGGTCGACGACCGGCCCACCCAGGCCGGGTACGCCATCCCCAGCCACCTCGCCCGTACCGATCCCGTGGTCAGCGCCTTCGAACGCTGGGTACGCGCACACCTGGTCGAGCCGCTGCGCATGGCCGACGCGGCCCGGGCGGCCGGCGTGAGCGAGCGAACCCTGCAGCGGGCCGTGGACCGGGTGATGGGCGTCTCGCCGCTGCGTTTCGCGCAGGCGATACGGCTGGAGCAGGCCGCCCACCTGCTGCGCACCACGGACCTGCCGACCGACGCCGTCGCGCGCCGCGTCGGGTACGAGAACGCGTCCACGCTCACCACCCTGCTCAGGCGGCGCCACGGCACCACCCCGGGGCGGCTGCGCGGCTGAGCCCCGGCTGCGGGTGCTGCGCGGACGGCGGCGGCGCGGCGCCCTACCGGTCCGCGCCCCGGCCCTGGAGGCCCACCCCGTACTGGTTGAGGAACATGTCCACCCCGCCCTTGAGCAGCCGCTCGGCGAGGTCCTCGTCCAGGGCGGTGCCGTACACCCCGTAGACCAGGTGGGGGGACAGCACCAGCCCCGACAGCTGGAGGACCGCCAGCTCCATGTCCGGGATGCGCAGCAGCCCGCGCCGGTCCAGCCGTCCGAGGGCGGAGGCCAGGGCGGCGTGCTGGCGGCCGGGGCCTTCCTCCTGCCAGGTCCGGCCGAGTTCGGGGAAGCGGTGGCGCTCTCCCGCGATCACGTTGCGCAGGGCGAGCACGTCGGGCGTGGTGAGGCCGGCGACCCAGGTCCGGCAGGCTTCGAGGAGGTCGGCGCGGACGTCGTCGGATTCGGCGAGCTTCGCCTGGATGACCGACTGGGCGACGTCCAGGGCTTCGTCGAGGGTCTGCCCGATGACGGCGTTGAACAGGTTCTCCTTGCTGCCGAAGTGGTTGTAGACGGTGACCTTGGAGACGCCCGCCTCGGCGGCGAGCTGGTCGACTCCGGCCCCGAAGCCCTCGCGCAGGAAGACCGTCCGGGCTGCGGTCAGGATGGCCTGCCGTTTGCGCGCGGCGCGCGCCCCGGACGGGCCTGCGGGGGCTTCTGCGGTGCCGGTCCGTGCGGTCATGTCGTTCGTCCCCAACTTCCTCGTCTGCCTCGGCTCGGGACCAGTCTAGAACCCAACTGAACTGAACCGTTGCGTTCAATTGAACTGAACTGTATGGTTCATCTAGCTGAGCGGCCCGAGCGGGGCGGCAGAAGCGGAAGTTGAAGGCATCCGACGTTGCATCACACCAGGAGGACACCCGCTATGAGCGGCACCCAGACCCCCCTCTTCCGGTCCCGGGCCCAGATCCACGTCTCGGCCACCCCGGCCGAGGTGTACGCGGTCGTGAGCGACCTCTCCCGCAGCGGCGAGTGGAGCCCCGAGTGCCTCGGCGGGGAATGGACCACCGGCGAGCCCGGCGCGGTCGGCTCGGTCTTCCGGGGCGAGAACGAGCGCAGCGAGGAGGTCGTCGCCTGGGCTCCGGTGGTGCGCGGCAAGTGGACGACGTACGCCGAGGTCGTCGCGGCCGAGGCCGGCCGGACCTTCCAGTGGGCCATGCACAACAGCAAGGGCGAGAAGCAGGACAGCGTCTGGGGCTTCACGATCGAGGCCGACGGCGAGGGCAGTCTCCTGGTCCACCACTTCCGCATGGGCACCCCCACCGAGGGCATCCGCGGCATCACCGCCGAGATGGACGACGAGCAGAAGCAGCAGTTCTTCGCCGAGTGGGGCGAGAAGGTCGCCGGCGACCTGGCCGAGACCCTCGGCCGCATCAAGGCCGTCATCGAGGGGGAAACGGCCGCGCAGGGCGCCTGACCGCCCTTCCCTCCGTCTCTCCTCCCTCCTCCCCCATCCCTCCGGATCCCCACCCCTCCGAACAGCGAACACCGGCAACAGACGCCATCCGTACGTGACCTGAGAAGGGCAAAGGCGATGATTCTGCAGCGCATCGGCAACAAGGGCATACGACTCGGAACCCTCTTCGAGCGGGCCGCCAGGAAGCACCCGACGAACGTCGTGATCCTCGACCACGACCTCGACGTCGCCCCGGAGCTCGGGCGCCGGGCGACCGTGGCGGAGGTGGCCGACCTGATCGACGACCTCGCCTCCCGGCTCTGGGCCGCACAGGTCCGCCCCAGCCGCCGGGTGGTGATCTACAAGTCCGACGGCTTCGACATCACCCTGCTGGCCTGCGCCGCGGTCCGCATCGGCGCGGTACCGGTGCTGCTGTCGCCGAAGCTCGACGGCGAGACGGTGGCCGAGCTGGTGCGCCGCACCGAGCAGCCCTACCTCCTCACCGACCAGAACAAGCTGGAGACGGAGCTGCCCGCCTCGGTCTTCGAGGAGGCCGAGCAGGTCCTGCTCACCTCCGGCAGCTACAAGGAGGCCACCGAGCTCGCCTCGCTGGCCGGCTCGCCCCGGGTTCCGGCGGTGACGATGCCGCCCGAGCACCCGACCCTGATCACCCACACCTCCGGCACCACCGGCACCCCGAAGCTCGCCGTCCACACAGGGGCCACCCTCGAAGCGCGCTACCGCCCGCAGGCCGTGATCACCAGACCGCTCCTCCCGGGCCGCGAGACCATCGCGATGCACGTCTCCTTCGTGCACTCCCGCCTGATCACCGCCCTGGCCATCTCCCTCTTCCGCGGCTACCCGATCGTCGTCCTCGCCGACTCCGACCCGAAGAAGGCCGCCGACCTCTTCGCACAGCTGCGCCCCGGCATCCTGGAGGCGCACCCCAACTCCTTCATGGAGTGGGAGGAGCTCGCGGACGACCCCCGCAAGCCGCTGGCCAACGTCAAGCTGTTCTCCAGCACCTTCGACGCGATCCACCCGCGCACCGTGCAGCGGCTGCTGGCCGCCACCGAGCGCACCGCCCCGATCTTCGGCCAGCTGTACGGGCAGAGCGAGATCGGCCCGGCCGTGGCCCGGTCCTTCTCCAAGCGCCGCGGGCTCGACGCCGACGGCCGCTGCGTGGGGATGCCCTTCCCCGGCATGACCGACGTCCGCGTCGTCAGCCGCAACGGGCTGCCGGTCTCGGAGTCCAACCCCGGCTTCATCGAGGTCAGGAGCGACGGCCGGATCGTCACCTACCTCGGCGAGCAGGAACGTTACGACAAGCAGGTCAACGACGGCTGGTGGCGCATGGGCGACGTCGGCTACCGCACCAGGTGGGGCTGCGTGCACCTGCTCGACCGCGAGGTCGACCTGATCGAGGGCTTCGGCTCCACCCTCGCCGCCGAGGACACCCTCTTCACCAGGCTGGAGGAGCTCGCCGAGGTCATCATCATCCCCGACGAGAACGGCCGGGCCGTCCCCGTGGTCTGCACCCGGGACGACAAGCCGCTCGACCCGGCCGCCTGGAAGGCCGCCACCGCCGGCCTGCCCCCGATGTCCGACCCCGTCCAGTGGCGGCAGTCCGACCTGCCGCAGACGGCCACCACCAAGATCAAGCGTCTCGAACTCGCCCGTCTCATCGCCGCCGGCGCCGGCTCGCAGCTCACCGAGGAGAAGATCTGATGTCCAGGCTCGTCATCATCGGCGGCGGGATCGGCGGCCTGGCCACGGCCCTCTCGGTCGCCCGGCAGGGCCACGAGGTCCTCGTCCTCGAACGCGCCCCCGAGTTCGCCGAGATCGGCGCGGGCATCCAGCTCGCCCCCAACGGACTGCACGCCCTCGACCGGCTCGGCGTCGGCGAGGCCGTCCGCTCCACCGCCGTGCAGATGGACGCGCTCACCTTCATGGACGGCGTCACCGGCGAGCACGTGACCAGCCTCGACCTGACCGAGCACTACCGGGAGCGGTTCGGCAACCCGTACGCGGTCGTCCACCGGGCCGAACTGCACACCGCGCTGCTGGAAGCCTGCCGGGCCGAGGACGCGATACGGCTGCGCAGCGCCGCCACCGCGGTCGGCTACGAGCAGGACGCCACCAGCGCCACCGTCGTCCTGGAAGACGGCGAGCGCATCACCGGCGACGCGCTGATCGGCGCCGACGGCATCCACTCGGCGATCCGCGGCCGGCTCGTCGGCGACGGCGCCCCCCGCAACTCCGGGATCACCGTCTACCGGGCGATCATCCCGATGGAGCAGGTCCCCGAGGAGCTGCGCCACCCGACCTCCGTCACCTGGTGGACCGGCCCCGGCTGCCACTTCGTGCACTACCCGATCGCCGGCGGCAAGTACCTCAACCTCGCCGCCAGCAGCGACAACAAGGCCACCGAGGCCGTGGCCGGCGTCCCCGCCACCCAGGGCGACATCCGCCGCGAGTTCGCCGCGCTCGGCGAGGACGCGCAGCGCCTGCTCGCCCTCGGCGAGGGCTGGAAGTCCTGGGTCCTCGTCGACCGCGACCCGGTCGAGAACTGGGTCGACGGCCGGGTCGTGCTCCTCGGCGACGCCGCCCACCCGATGCTCCACTACGTCGCCCAGGGCGCCTGCCAGGGCCTGGAGGACGCGGTCACCCTCGGCGACCTCCTCGACTGCGACGCCGAGGAGTTCCCGCAGCGCTTCGAGAAGTTCAACGCCGAGCGGCAGGAGCGCACCGGCCGGATCCAGCTCCTGGCCCGGGAGAGCATCAAGCTCTGGCACACCTCCGGCGCCGCCGCCACGGACCGCAACGCCGTCCTGCGCTCCTTCTCCCGCGACGAACTCCACGACTACGTCGCCTGGATGCACGGCTTCCGCGTCCCCGCCCCGGACGCGCCGACCACCCGGACCACCCCTGCCG
>NZ_JACBGN010000380.1 GCF_013401435.1 Streptomyces sp. BR123 | reverse complement strand
CTGCAGCAGGGCGGGTGCGGGGGCCGCGGGGACCAGTTCGACGGCGGTCACCTCGGGGGCGAGGCCGGCGACGGCGTCCTCGACGCTCCGCCGGGCCGCCTCCGCGTTGCCCGCGCAGCCGCAGCCGGTGGCCGGGGCGGCGGACCGCAGTCTGAGGGTGCCGGTCGCCTCGTCGAAGCCGATGAGCTCGACGGGGTCGGCCACGGACTCCAGGGCGCGGGCGATCCGGCTGTCCACGTCGTCGGGGTGCAGGCCGTGCAGGGCGAGCAGACCGGCCACCAGGTCGTCGCCGAGCATGCGGGCGACCGGTCCCGCGCCGAGCCGCTCCACGATCCGGGCGAGCCCGGCGCCGTAGAAGTCCATGAGGACGCGGACGAGTTCCTCGGCGGCCGCGCAGGCCTGCGGGTCGCCGGAGGCGGCCAGCCGGTCGAGGACCTCCTCGACGCGGCGGCCTGCCTCCCGGGCGTCGATGACGGCCGCGCTCATCCGCCCAGCCCGCTCAGGCCGGTGGGCACGTGCATCGACTTCACGGTCTTCCCGCCGCCGACGTACATGTGGACGCCGCAGGGCAGGCAGGGGTCGAAGCTGCGCACGGCGCGCATGATGTCGATGCCCTTGAAGTTCTCCGGGGGGTTCTCCTCGAAGATCGGGGTGTTCTGGACGGCGTCCTCGTACGGGCCGGGGGTGCCGTAGGAGTCGCGGACACTGGCGTTCCACGGGGTCGGCGGGTACGGGTGGTAGTTGGCGATCTTCCCGTCGCGGATCACCATGTGGTGGGAGAGGACGCCGCGTACGGCCTCGGTGAAGCCGCAGCCGATGGACTCGTCCGGCACCTCGAACTTCTCCCAGGTCTGGGTGCGTCCGGCGCGGACCTCGGCGAGCCCCTTCTCGGCGCAGTGCAGCGCGATGGCGGCCGCGTACGCCTGGAAGTACGTGCGGGCGCGGTTGCGCTCCAGCGCGTTGCTCCACTGCGGGATCTTCCACTCGAAGGTGGTCTCCGGCTTGGTCATGGTGCGCGGGAGGTTGATGACCACGCTGTGGCCGGTGGCCTTGACGTAGCCGACGTCGACGAGTCCGGACAGGGCGGTGGACCACAGGCGGGCGAGGGGGCCGCCGCCGGTGTCGAGGGCGAGGTGCTCGGTGCCGTCGAACCAGCGCGGGGACATGACCCAGCTGTACTTGTCGTCGAAGTTCCGCTTCTGGGGAGCGGGGATGGTGTGCTGGTTCCAGGGGTGGCGGGGGTCGACCGGGTTGCCGAGCGGGTCGTGGCGGACGAACTGCTCCTGGCCGGCCCAGTCGTCGTAGTACGAGCTGCCCAGCAGGATGCGGATGCCGAGGTTGATCTTCGTGAGGTCGTTGGTGACCAGTTTGCCGTCCACGACGATGCCCGGGGTGACGAACATCTTCCGTCCCCAGTCGGTCATGTTGGCGTACGTGAAGTCGCAGTACTCCGGGTCGTTGAGGGCGCCCCAGCAGCCCAGCATGACGCGTCGGCGGCCGACTTCCTCGTAGCCGGGCATGGCCTCGTAGAAGAAGTCGAAGAGGTCGTCGTGGAGGGGCACGACGCGCTTCATGAACTCGACGTACCGCATGAGGCGGCTCATGTAGTCGGTGAAGAGCTGGACGGAGGCGATGGTTCCGACGCCGCCCGGGTAGAGGGTGGAGGGGTGCACGTGGCGGCCCTCCATCAGGCAGAACATCTCGCGTGTGTAGCGGCTGACCTGGAGGGCCTCGCGGTAGAACTCGCCCTCGACGGGGTTGAGCGAGCGCATGATGTCGGCGATGGTGCGGTAGCCGTGCTCGGCGGCGTGCGGGGCCTCGGTGCGCTCGGCGAGGTCGAGGACGCCGGGGTTGGTCTCGCGGACCATCTTCTCGCAGTAGTCGACCCCGACCAGGTTCTCCTGGAAGATGTTGTGGTCGAACATGTACTCGGCCGATTCGCCGAGGTTGATGATCCATTCGGCGAGGTGCGGCGGCTTGACCCCGTAGGCCATGTTCTGGGTGTAGACGGAGCAGGTGGCGTGGTTGTCGCCGCAGATCCCGCAGATGCGGCTGGTGATGAAGTGCGAGTCGCGGGGGTCCTTGCCGCGCATGAAGACGCTGTAGCCGCGGAAGACGGACGAGGTGCTGTAGCACTCGGCCACCCGCTTCTGCTTGAAGTCGATCTTCGTATGGATGCCCAGGCTGCCGACGATCCTGGTGATCGGATCCCAGGCCATCTCCACCAGGCCGCTTCCGTCGCCGGCCGCCTTCGTCTTCGGTGTCATCGTTTCTGCCGTGGCCCTTCTGGGAGCGGGTGCGGGATCGGGAAGGTGCGGGAGGCGGGCGGGGCGGTACGGGCGCGCGGGCGCCGGCCCGGTGACGGGCCGGCGCGGCCCGGCCGGGTCACCAGGGCGGGCGGTACCCGGTGGTGATCTTCCGGCCCGTGTGGCGCCACTTCGGCTCCTCGTCCACCGTGTGCAGCGTGACCGCACGCAGCTTGCGGATCAGGGCGCCGTACGCGCCGCTGGCCTTGGTGGAGACCGTGGCGCCCGGCGGCTGGTCCATGAACGGCATGAACTTGTCGGGGAAGCCGGGCATGGTGCAGGCGATGCAGATGCCGCCGACGTTCGGGCAGCCGCCGATGCCGTTCATCCAGCCCCGTTTGGGGACGTTGCACTTGACGACCGGGCCCCAGCAGCCGACCTTGACGAGGCACTGGGGCGAGTCGTACGACTCGGCGAACTGGCCCTGCTCGTAGTAGCCGGCCCGGTCGCAGCCCTCGTGGACGGTGTGCTGGAACAGCCAGGTCGGGCGCAGCTTGTCGTCGAGCGGGATCATCGGGGCGGAGCCGGCCGCCTGGTAGAGCAGGTAGGTGAGGGTCTCCGAGAAGTTGTCCGGCTGGATCGGGCAGCCGGGTACGCAGACGATCGGGATGCCGGCCTTGGAGGTCCAGTCCCAGCCCAGGTAGTCGGGGACCCCCATGGCTCCCGTGGGGTTGCCTTCCATGGCGTGGATGCCGCCGTACGTGGCACAGGTGCCGATCGCCACCACGGCGAGGGCCTTCGGCGCCAGCCGGTCGATCCACTCGCTGGTGGTGATGGGCTGGCCGGTCTCCGGGTCGTCGCCGAACCCGCACCAGTACCCCTCGGGCTTGATCTTCTCGTTGGGGATGGAGCCTTCGACGACGAGGACGAAGGGGTCGATCTCGCCCCGCTCCCCCTTGAAGAACCATTCGATGAACGTGTCGGCGCCGCCGACCGGACCGCATTCGAAGTCGATGAGCGGCCAGTGGACGGCGATCTTGGGCAGGCCGGGGAGGGCGCCCGTGACGATCTCCTCGATGCTCGGCTGCATCGCGGCCGTCAGGGACACCGAGTCGCCGTCGCAGCTCAGTCCGGCGTTGATCCAGAGGATGTGGATCGTGGGGTCCTCTACCGTGCTCTGCGTTCCAGCAGCCATGCGGATCGCTCCTTGGGCGGGGATGCGGGAAGGGGTCCTGCCGAGACGGGGGCGGCCGCGGCCGCCCCCACCCTTCTTGCTAGCAGCCGGCCGGGCCGCACGCCCTGCTGGACTGGGCCGGTCCGGTGATACCGGGGCGCTGCCCGGGGGCGGGGGTGGTACGCCGCCCCCGGGTGGGCCGTGCCAGGTGCGGCGGGGTGCCGTCCGGGGTCTCCTTGCGGACGAAGGCCCTGCGCAGGGCGTGGTAAGGGGCCTGCGGGTCGAAGAAGGCCTCCCGCATCCGGGCCAGTTCGGCCTCGCGGTAGGAGGCGAGGGGGCGCAGCGTCTCGTCGACCTCGCGGCGGGCCTTCTTGCCGGCGATACGGGACCCGCTGCCGGGCCAGCCGGCCAGCCGGGCCGCGAGGCGCGCGGTCTCGTCCGCGAAGGCCTGCGGGGTGCAGTCGATGGTCCGGTCGGCCAGTCCGAGGCGGCGGGCGGCCTCGCTGCCGACGGGCAGGGCCTCGCTCGTGAGGCGCTGGGCGACGCCGGTCCCGGTCCGGCGGGGCAGGGTGTACGTCCAGTACTCGGAGCCGTGGAGGCCCATGAGCCGGTAGTGCGGGTTGAGGACCGCCCCGGACCGGAGCCAGACCTCGTCGGCGGCGAGGGCGAGCATGGCCCCGCCGGCGGCGGCGTTGCCGCCGACGGCGGCCACGACGAGACGGTCGGTGGTGGTCAGCACGGCCTCGACGAGGTCGTCCATGGCGTTGATGTTGGCCCAGGACTCCTCGGCCGGGTCGGCGGCGGCCTCGATGACGCCGAGGTGGATGCCGTTGGAGAAGAAGTCGCGGCCGCCGCCGAGGACGAGGACGGAGGTGGGGCGGGAGCAGGCCTCGCGGTAGGCGGCGAGCAGGCGCCGGCAGTGCTCGGTGCTCATTGCGCCGCCGGGGAAGGAGAACGACAGGAAGCCGGCCTCGCCGTCCTCCCGGTAGCGGATGTCGGACCAGGTGCGCGGGCCGGCCCCGGTGCCGGTGTCCGGCGGTGCGGGGAGTTCGGGCAGGGCGGGCAGCCGGCCGGCGAGGGCGAGGGTGGCGGGCAGCTTGACGGGGGCCGGACCGCCGGGGGTGCGCCGGGCCCGCAGTTCGGGGATCCACACGGCCCCGTCGGCCGTGGCCCGGCAGATCGCGCCGGCCCGGGTGGCGAGGAGTTCGCCGGGGCGGCCGCGCAGCCCGTCCTCCGGGTGACCGCCGTGCAGGTACCACCGGCCGCCCAGCAGGTCGTCGAGGACGCCGGGCTGCGAGTCGGCGGCGCGCAGGGTGCGCACGACGCGGTCGGTGGAGTCGTGCGCCCAGTCGATCCGGCGCTCCTCCTGGCGCAGGTACGGCCGGGCGCGGCCGGACGACTGGGGCTCGGGGACGTGGGTGCCGGAGGCGAAGCGGTCGACGGCCTGCAGGACGGCGGTGAGGGCGGCGTCGGAGACCTCGCCGCGGTAGGCGTCGCTCTTGCCGACGGGCGGGAGCACGCAGTCCGCGGTGGCCCATACCGGGCCGGCGTCCATCTCCGCGTCGGCCTGCAGGACGGTGACGCCCCAGGTGTCCGCACCCTCGGCGATGGCCCGGTCGAGCGAGGAGGGGCCGCGGTCCCCGACGGGGCCGGGGTGGACGACGAGGCACACGTGCCGGGACCAGACCTCGCGGGGGATGGCCGTCTTCAGCATCGGTGCGATGACGAGATCGGGCCGGTGCCGGTCGACGGCCTCGGCGAGGTGGCAGTCCGGCAGGACCAGCTCTACCGCCACGCTGTGCCCGCGGTCCCGCAGTTCGGCGTGGACCCGCTGGGTGAGGCTGTTGAAGGCACTGGCGGCGAGCAGGATGTGCACGTGTTCTCCCAGGCGTCCGGCTCCGGCGGCGGCGGCCGGAACGTTTCCGGCCGCCTGCGATCGTCGGCGACGGCGGTGCACCGGCCGGTGAGACGTACGGGCGGTGTCACCCGTACGGGGACGCCCGCACCTCCGGGTGGTGGAGGGGCGGGCGGTGCCGGGGCACCGCCCGCCGCCGCCTGGTCAGCGCAGGTCGAAGCTGATGGACGACGCCTTGTCGTTCATGCCGTCACCGACGTACGCGTTGTAGCCGTGGTAGGTCTGGTGGGCGCCCCGGAAGTCCTTGTGCTCCCACAGGGTGATCGGGCAGGTGATGCCCTGGGCCGAACTCACCGTGTCGTTCCAGCCCCACTTGGAGAGCTCGTTGAACTCCGGGTAGCGCCAGTTGCAGCCGACGCTGCCGCGGAAGGTGAACTCGCTGCCGCCGGAGTTGGCGTCGCTCCATATCCTGCCGAGGTCCTTGTACTCGGCCTGCCCGCCGAATTCGGCGGCCTGGGCCCGGGTCGCGAAGCACCCGCCCTCGCCGGTGTCGACGACGTAGGTGCAGAACTTGGCCGCCCCGGGGGCGGGCGCCTGCTCCACCGCGGCGGCGGGGACGACGCCCAGGGCCGTGAGGGTGAGGGCGGCCGCGCCGAGCGCGAAGGCCGATCGGGTCATACGCATGAATGCTCCTCAGATCGGTGCGGTGAGCGCCCGGTGCGACGGTGCGGTGGGCGCGGGGACGACTCAACGGGGCGGTCCGGGGGTGCGTCGAGGGGTGGCAGGTGCCGTTGGCAAGTACCGCCCGCCCGGAGACGGGCCCGCGGTCCGGGCACGGGTGGCCGGATCGGCGGGCAGGGCCCGGGCGGGCACGGGCGCGGCCTGCCACGCCGGGGC
>NZ_JACBGN010000037.1 GCF_013401435.1 Streptomyces sp. BR123 | reverse complement strand
GGGTAGGACCCGCCGGGAGGCGCGCCGTGGTACGTGCGGTTCTCCTGCGGGTACCCGCCCTCGCGGCGGTGGCTCTCGGTCATGTCCAAGACTGTGTCCGCGGATCATGAGAGCTTTCTGAGTGCCCGCTGAGAAGCGCGACAGAACTCGCACGCCCGGTACGAGCCCGCCCCCGGCCCCGCCGGACGGGCGGAGCCGGCCCCAGGGGCGGCGGGGGCGGTTCAGAGGCAGCCGCAGGAGCGCCGGATCACCAGCGCCGACGGGAACTGCTTGAGCCGCTCCCGGCGCGAGCCGGACACCCGCAGCCCGTCGTCGAGGACGAGGTCCACGGCGGCCCGCGCCATCGCCGGGCGGTCCGAGGCGACGGTGGTCAGCGGCGGGTCCGTCAGCGCCGCTTCCTTCACGTCGTCGAAGCCGGCGACCGCCAGCTCCCCGGGCACGTCGATCCGCAGCTCCCGGGCGGCCCGCAGCACGCCGATGGCCTGGTCGTCGGTGGCGCAGAAGACGGCCGGCGGGCGGTCGGGGCCCGACAGGAGCTCCAGCGCGACGCGGTAGGCGTCGTAGCGGTTGTACGGGGCCTCGATCAGGCGCCCCTCGACCGACCGGCCCGACTCCAGCATGGCCCGGCGCCAGCCCTCGACGTGGTCGGCGACGGGGTCGCCGACCGACGGGGTGTTCTCGATGCCGCCGATGCAGACGACGTACTCGTGCCCGTGTTCGAGGAGGTGGCGGGTGGCGAGCTGCGCGCCGCCGATGTCGTCGGTGACCACCGCGACGTCGTCTATGGCCTCGGGCCGCTCGTGCAGCAGCACCACCCGGGCGTCCCAGGCCTCGATCTCGGAGGCCGCCCGCTCGCTCATGCCCTGGCTGACCAGGATCAGGCCGGACACCCGCATGCCGAGGAAGGCGCGCAGGTAGTGGACCTCGCGCTCGTCCCGGTAGTCGGAGTTCCCGACGAGCACCATCTTCCCGCGCTCGGCGGCAGCCTGTTCGACCGCGTGCGCCATCTCCGCGAAGAACGGCTGGCGCGCGTCCGGAACGATCATGCCTATGAGGTCGGTACGCCGGGACGCCATGGCCTGGGCGACCCGGTCCGGGCGGTAGCCCAGCTCCTTGATCGCTGCGAGTACACGCTCGCGCGTGGCCGGGGCGACCGGCCGGGGTCCGTTGTTGATGACGTAGCTCACGACGGCGGTTGAAGTACCCGCAAGTCGCGCCACATCATCCCGCGTCACCTTGGCCACGCTGGGAGTCTACGCGGGGTGACCGGCCTCTGGGCAGGGCATCCTGTGGAGTGGACGACACAGGGGCTTCCGCCGTACGGGGGACGGCCCCCCTACGCGTCGGCCGAGACCTGTGAGGGCGCCCGCTCCGCGGCCTCCGCCGAGGCCCGTTCGACCTTCTCCGGTGTGACGAAACGGTAGCCCACGTTCCGGACGGTGCCGATGAGCGATTCGTGTTCCGGGCCGAGCTTCGCGCGCAGCCGCCGGACGTGCACGTCCACCGTCCGGGTGCCGCCGAAGTAGTCGTAGCCCCAGACCTCCTGCAGCAGCTGGGCCCGGGTGAAGACCCGGCCCGGGTGCTGGGCGAGGTACTTGAGCAGCTCGAACTCCTTGAAGGTGAGGTCGAGGACCCGGCCCTTCAACTTCGCCGAGTACGTCGCCTCGTCGACCGACAGGTCGCCGTTGCGGATCTCCATGGGGGAGTCGTCGGCGCCCAGCTGCTGGCGGCCGGTGGCCAGCCGCAGCCGTGCCTCGACCTCGGCCGGGCCGGCCGTGTCCAGGAGGACGTCGTCGATGCCCCAGTCCGCGGTGACGGCCGCCAGGCCGCCCTCGGTGACGACGAGGATCAGGGGACAGCCCGGCCCGGTGGAGCGCAGCAGCTGGCACAGCGACCGCACCTGCGGCAGGTCCCGGCGGCCGTCGACGAGGATGACGTCCGCCCCGGGGGTGTCCACGAGGGCCGGGCCCTCGGCGGGGGCCACCCGTACGTTGTGCAGCAGCAGGCCGAGGGCAGGCAGCACCTCGGTGGACGGCTGGAGGGCGTTGGTCAGCAGCAGGAGAGAGCTCATGCCCGCCCCCCTGCCCGGGTCGGTCGGTGGTGCGCGGTTCGCTGGTCCGTCACGTCGGTTCCTCCTCGGTCCCGTCGAGGACTTTCGCGGTACTGCTTCGTACGGGTGCGTGCCGGGCGCGGTGCGGTGGTGCCCCGTGCCCGGTCCCTGCAGGCGTCGGCCGGTCCCCGCGCCCCGGGGGCCGGCCGGGCGCCCTTGTTCTCGTTCCGTTCAACGTACTGAAAGCACAAAAGGACCCGGGGGCAACGTTGCCCGGATCCTTCGCCAGCAGGATAGCCCACCTGCCGACGCCCGGCCGAGGCTTCCGGATCGCGCCTTCTGTGGTTCGCGCCACCTCCGGAACCAGCGTATGCCCCGGTTTCGGAGGATCGGCGGGCTTCGGGAGGCCGCTGTGGGCCGTCCGGATGCACTCCGGCCGCACCGGGCCGTGCGCAGGCGCACCCAGGCACGCGGGACCAGCGGCCGGAAGGGGCCATCATGGAGGCCGACGGTAGACCCGACGAAGAGGAGCTGCAGTGGCAACCGGAACCATCCGCTACTGGGCGGCGGCCAAGGCCGCGGCCCATACGGCGGAGGAGCCGTACTCGGCGCGGACACTGGCCGAGGCGCTCGACGCAGTGCGGGAACGCCACCCCGGCGAGCTGACCCGGGTCCTGCTGCGATGCTCCTTCCTCGTGAACGACGAGCCCGTGGGCAAGCGCCCGCACGACGCCGTCCTGCTGACCGAGGGGGGCACCGTCGAGGTGCTCCCGCCGTTCGCGGGCGGGTGAGCGGAAACCGATGAGCACTCCCGAGGAACAGCAGCGGCAGCAGGCCGCCGCACAGCAGCAGCCTGGGCAGCAGGCCGCCGGGCAGCCGGGATACGCGCCGCAGGACCCGTACGCGACCCAGACCTGGCAGTCGGACACCTGGGACACGAGCTACCAGCCGGTGGTGCGCGCCGCCGAGCCGGTGCAGCCGCAGCAGCCCGTGGCGCCCGAGGGGTGGTTCCGGGACGGCGCCCCCGCCGCACCCGCGCCCGCCGCCCCGCAGGCGTCCGCCGGCCCGGCGGCCGTGCCCGCGCCGGCTCCCGGGACGGGGGCAGGAGCCGGAGCGGGGACGGACTGGGCGGAAACCGCCTACCTCCCGCCGTATCCCGGCCCGGCCGACCCGCAGGCGCAGCAGCGGCCCCGGCCGCAGATGCCGTCGCAGGGGGAACCGCAGGCGTACCGGTCCACTGTGGCGCCCGAGGGGTGGTTCCGGGACGACGCCCCTGCCGCGCCCGCTCCGGCCCCGGCCGCTTCGGTGCAGGACTGGGCCGCCGAGACGGCCTACCTCCCGCCGGTCCCGCCGCAGAACGCCGCCGCCGCCGAGACCGCCTTCCTCCCGCCCGTGCAGGAGGGCGCCGTCCCGGAGGGCTGGTTCCGGGACGCGGCCCCCGCGGCTGCGGCTCCCGCTGCCGCCGCCGCGCCCGGACGGCATGCCGCGCCCGCTCCCGGCGGCCCCGCCGACCCGGCCGACGAGCCCGAGTGGTCCCCGCCCACCCTCGGCGGGAACACCATGCGCGCCGTCGACCCGGCCCAGGCCCGCGCCGAGGGCCGCTCGCCGATCATCGACCCCGGCCCGCAGTCGGCCGTGGTCACCACCGGGCTCGGGCTGCTGCTCGCCGTCGCCGCCGTCGTCGGCGACCTCGGGCTGCTCCTGCCGCTGGTGGCGCTCCAGGGCCTCACCGCGGCCGGCTGGTTCCGGCTCAACGGCATGTGGCCGGCCCGCCAGGGCATCGCCCTCGCCTTTGCCGGTGCCCTCGTCGCGGACGCCGCGGGGCTCGCGGTGGACGACACGTACGCCGCCGGCGCGATCATCGGCACGCTCGGCGTGTGGGTGCTGCTCACGCTGGTCCTCCAGCTGCGCAGCCAGGCCGACCCGGACGAGCGGATGTACGGCCTGATGGCCTCGGTGGCCTCCGCCGCCCTCGCCATCGTGTGCGCCGGGTACCTGGCCGCCGACTCCGCGGCCGTCACCGTCGGGGCGGTGGCCGTCGCGGTCGCCGTGTTCGTCCGCGCGCTGCCCCTGCCGCCCCTGCCGTCCGCCGGCGTGGCGCTGGCCGCGGCGGCCGGTGCGGGCATCGCGGTCGGCGGGATGACCTCCGTCGGGGTGGGCGGGGCGCTGCTCGGCCTGGCCGCCGGGGTGTGCGCGCTGATCGGGCTGCGCGTGGCGGCGTACGACTACCCGTCGAAGTTCGTGCACATGACGGCCGGCGTGGCGCTGCCGCTGGCGGCCGCCGCTCCCGCCGTCTACCTGATGGGACGGGTGGTGGGCTGAGGCCCGGGCAGGAACCGTGGACACGCGGGGCGGAGGCCGTCGGCGACGCTGACGGCCTCCGTACGTATGTACATGGTCAACTAGAGGCGACGTACCGGTCTTTACAGGGGGGAGAGGCGCGTGCGTTTCCTGCGTGTCATGGTGATCGTCGTCGTGGTGCTGGGCGCGTTGGCCGTCGGGGCGGACCGCTGGGCGGCCGACTATGCCGAGGGCAGGCTCGCCGAGCGAATACAGGCGCGCCAAGGGCTCGCCGGGTCCGCCGAGGTGGAGATCCGCGGCTTCCCGTTCCTGACCCAGGCGCTGAGCCACGAGCTCGAACAGGTCGACATCCGGCTGGACGGCGTCGACGCCGTCGCGGACGGCCGCAAGACCCGGCTCTCGCAGCTCCGGGCGAGCTTCCGCGGAGTGAAGCTGAACGGGGACTACAGCGGGGGTACGGCCCGGAAGGCCGAGGGCTCCGCGCTGATCACGTACCCGGACCTGACCGAGGCCTCACAGACCGGCGTGAAGCTCGCCCACGGAGGGGCGCCGGACAAGGTGAAGGTGACCGCGTCGGTGGAGGTCCTCGGCCGGACCTTCACCCGCAGCGTGGTGTCGACCGTCACGCTCGTCGACGCGCAGGACGGCGGGAACGGCGGAAGCGGCAAGGGCGGCGGCAAGCTGGTCCGGGTGCGGGCCGACGAGGTACCCGGCGAGGGCATCCCCGGGGTCGAGAGCGCGATCCGCAAGAAGACGGACTTCGAGCGGCGCCTCGACGGCGGGCTGCCGGGCGGGCTCCAGCTGACCGGGCTGACCGCGGACGAGGCCGGCGTACACCTGGTGCTGAGCGGAACGGACGTCTCGCTGGCCGGATCGTGAGACAGCACGGTCCGATCCGCAGAAGGTCAGGTCGCGGACGGGCCCCGCCGGGGCGTCCGGGGGCCGTCCGGGGCGGACGGCGTCCCGCTATCCGGACGTTTCCGTCTCGATATATGACACGCCGGTGACAGGGCGGCCCGTTCGTCCCTACGATCCAGGCATGAAGCATCAGCAGGCGGACCTCACGAAGCGACGGGCAGTAGACCTGTGTCGCGTCGCCGCCATGCTCTGTCGATCCATGTGACCTGAGAGCGCATCGCTCCACCAGTTCGGACGACCGTCCTTCCCGCGTGACCGTGCGCAGCCGTCTCCTCCCTGTCCACTGGCGCCTCCCCGCTCAGTGCCCACGGGAGCGCCCTGCGCCGCCCTCAGCAGCATCCGCACCGCCCCGCCGCACACTGCCCCGGAGGAGAACACCATGAGCCGCAGCGACGTCCTCGTTGACGCCGACTGGGTCGAGGCCCACCTGAACGACGCCAACGTCGTCATCGTCGAGGTGGACGAGGACACGTCCGCCTACGACAAGAACCACATCGCCGGCGCCGTCCGGATCGACTGGAAGAAGGACCTCCAGGACCCGGTCCGCCGCGACTTCGTGGACCAGGAGGGCTTCGAGAAGCTCCTGTCCGCCAAGGGCATCTCCAACGACGACACCGTCGTCCTCTACGGCGGCAACAACAACTGGTTCGCGTCCTACGCCTACTGGTACTTCAAGCTGTACGGCCACCAGGACGTCCGCCTCCTCGACGGCGGCCGCAAGAAGTGGGAGCTGGACTCCCGCGACCTGGTCGACGGCTCCGAGGTCCCGAACCGCCCGGCCACCGCGTACAAGGCCAAGGCCCAGGACTCCTCGATCCGCGCCTTCCGCGACGACGTCGTGGCCGCGATCGGCTCCCTGAACCTGGTCGACGTCCGCTCGCCCGACGAGTTCTCCGGCAAGCTGCTCGCCCCGGCCCACCTGCCGCAGGAGCAGTCGCAGCGCCCCGGCCACGTGCCGAGCGCCCGCAACATCCCGTGGTCGAAGAACGCCAACGACGACGGCACCTTCAAGTCCGACGAGGAGCTCAAGGCCCTCTACGAGACCGAGCAGGTCGACCTGGCGAAGGACACCATCGCCTACTGCCGCATCGGTGAGCGCTCCGCGCTGACGTGGTTCGTGCTGCACGAGCTCCTGGGCCAGGAGAACGTCAAGAACTACGACGGCTCGTGGACCGAGTACGGCTCCTTGGTCGGCGTGCCGATCGAGCTGGGCCCCAACAAGTAATCCCGGGCACGCGACACCCGGCAGAACCACTTCTCGAGGACAGGACAGAGAAACATGTGCGGAGCACAGATCGGCGGACCGGAGCTCGGTGCGCTCAAGCCCGGTGAGACGGCCATCCAGGGGCAGGTGACCAAGGACGGCGAGCCCGTCAGCGGCTACGTGCGGCTGCTCGACTCGACCGGCGAGTTCACCGCGGAGGTCCCGACCTCGGCGACCGGCCAGTTCCGCTTCTACGCGGCGACCGGCACCTGGACGCTGCGGGCGCTCGTCCCGGGCGGCCAGGCGGACCGCGCCGTGGTCGTGGCCGAGGCCGGCGGCGTCACGAACGTGGCGATCGCGGTCTGACCGGCCGCCGTCACCGGTACCGGCACCGCCGGTACCACCGGCAGCCCACGAACCGGCCGGAGGGCCGCACCCCAGGGGGTTGGACGCCACTGGAGCAGGGTGCGGCCCTTCGCGCCGTCCGGCGCCGTACGTGCGCCTGCGGACCTACGCTGGAGGCATGTACGCCCGGCGGCGCCGCATCTACTTCCTCCTCATGGGCGGATGCCTCTTCCTCTTCGTCTCCGCCTGGTCCTTCGTGCGCCTGCTCTCGGTCGAGGCGGCCGTGGCCATGTGCGTCGTCGCCATGGTCATCCCGCCGGTCGCCGCGATGATCGCGAACCGGCGCGGCCCGGACGACCGCTGGTGGGACGACCCGTCGGGCGATCCGCAGTCCGACGAGTGGTGGGACGAACTGGACGGAAAGCGGCGCCACGACAAATGATCCTCCGCCGGCCCGAAACCCAATACGTTTCCGTACAACCGTTCCCCTCCGGTACATGTCAAGGCTGCGCGGGTGATCACCCGCATGGACAGTCCTGTGGGGGACACTTCCTTGGAACATGAACAGACCCCTTCCGAGCTGCGGAAAGAGCAGGAAGCGGGCCCGGAGCCGGATGCACCGGCACGACCCGGCACCGTTGCCGCCCTGGGTGCCCGGCGCCGCGGCCGTCGCACCGCCCTGCTGACCGCGGGCGCGGCCGCCCTCGGCATCCTCGCGGGCACCGTGACCGGCTACGCCGTCCAGTACGGCCGCCCGCCGACCCCGCTGCCGCCGCTGGCCCAGCAGAAGATCGACCAGCCGAAGCCGCAGGCTCCGAACGAGTCGACGAGCGCCCGCGCATTGAACGCCCATCGCTGGCACAAGACGGACGACGACCTCACCAAGCTGCTGCTGGAGGCCCCGGGCGGCGTACAGGTCCTGGACTCCGGAACCGAGTCCGCGGACGAGTTCGCGGCGGACTACTACGTGAAGCCCAACGCCGGCCTCGAACATCAGATCCGGTACGACCTGCGGCGGATCGCCATGATCCGCTGGTCGCAGGACGACCGGAACCACGTCACGGTCCGGCTGCTGCAGTACCGGGACCGAGCCGGTGCCGACTGGTACCAGCATGCCCACGACTACCTGTCGGAGAAGAGGTTCGCGGGCAACCCGGGCAAGGACCTGGCCGGCGTGCCCGCCGACTTCGGCCACGTGTGGGTGGACTCCGAGGCCAAGCAGGAACCGGGCTACCACCCGACCAGGTCGGCCCGGGTCCTCGCCCGGCGGGGCGACATCGTCATGGAACTCGACTACGCGAACACCCGCGGTGTCATCGATGAGAACGACGTCGTCGAGCTGGCCCGGCGGCAGTGGGAGCGGCTGTGACCGATCTGCAGGACCAGAACCAGGGCCGGCACCAGGACACGGCGGCCGCGAACCCGCAGTCCGTCGCAACGCCCGCGCGCACGCCGAAGCGCAGGACCAAGACGCTGATCGCGGGCGGGGCGGGCATCGCGGTGCTCGCTGCCGGAGCCCTGTGGGCGGCCGGGAGGATGGCCGACGCCGACCGCACCTCGCCGACGCGGTACTGGGTCGCGGCCGGGGCCAAGCCGAAGCCGTCCGGCTCATCGGACTCGACGGCAGCCGTCCCGCCGAACGAGCTGACGGGCAAACTGGTGCCGATTCCCGCCGACTACGAGCCCGGCCCCGATATCGACGTCGAGGGCAACGACTTCTACATCCCGGGGGAGCGGGCGCTGCAGGCCTTCAAGGACGCGCGCACCGGGCTCTCCGGCGACCAGCGGGCGGAACGGGACAAAGCGCTCGCGGACCTGAAGCTGAAGGGCATGGCCGGGCGCAGCTACCACCGTGTCCGAGACCAGCAGGTGGCGGAGATCCACCTCATGCAGGCCGACTCCCAGGCCCTGGCCCGGTTCTCGGAGTTCAGCAAGAAGATCATCGATTTCATGGGCAACGGCCGTGAGGCGCCGAAGGTGGAGGGCTTCCCCGACGCCAAGTGCACGCTCCAGTCCCTCGGCAAGGAGAAGAAGGAGGAGAAGGACAAGATCGACACGATCGATTGCGTGGCCGTCCGGGGCGACGTGCTGGTGAGCTTCCGGTGGTACGGCCCCAAGCCGTTCTCCGCCGACGACGCCGTCGGCCTCTTCCGGCAGCAGCTGACCCATCTGACGTCCCCCGGGGAGTCCGCGTGACCGAGCAGAACACCGCCGACACCGCCGAGGCCGTCGCCGACACCGCCGACGGCCCGACGGCTGCCCCTGGGGCCACCATGGCGTCACCCGCACCCGCACCCGCCACGCCTGCGCCTGCCACGCCTGCGCCTGCCTCGCCTGCGCCTGCCTCGCCTGCGCCTGCCTCGCCTGCGCCTGCTTCGCCTGCGCCGAAGGACCGGCGCGCATTGTTCGCCGCCCTGCGCTGGACGGCCGTACTCGCCGTCTTCGCGGCCTTCGGCACGGGGGCCGCATACGGGATCACCCAGGCCGACCGCACAGACCTCCCCGGCCTGTCCACCGAAGGTGACGGCCGCTGGACGTACCCGACCCTGGCCAAGCCGGCCCTGCCGGCCGGCGCCCCGCTGGCCAAGGGCCCGGACAACAAGGCCGAGACGCACTACGCGCCGCTCGCCGACCTGCTGCTGCCGGCCCCCGAAGGAGCACGCCCGGACGCCGGGCTCAAGACGGACAAGGACCGGCTGGTGTCGGTGGACACCTTCTTGGAGCAGTACGCCCCCGACAGCCGGGCGAAGCTGAAGGAGCAGCTGGAGCATGAGGGGCTGCGTCAGATCGTCGGCCGCGGCTGGACCACCCCGGACGGCACCCGCACGCACGTCTACCTGCTGCGCTTCCATGCCGCCGGCTTCGTGGACGCCTTCCGCGGCTGCGACACCAACACGCGGCTGGCCGGTGCCCCGGTGCTGGAGATGGACCTCACCTGGCGGAAGGCGCAGATCGGGCAGAGCAGTCTGGAGGGCCAGGTCCTCCAGGGTCCCCATGGCCCCGGCACCCTGAACAGCAGCGACATCAGCCTGTACCAAGAGGTCATGCCGGCGGTCGGCGAGGAGCAGAGCAGGCTCGGGTGCCTTCAGGCGGGCGACGTCCAGGGTGTGGTCATCCAGACCCGGAAGGGCGGGCCGGCCACCGTCCCCTTCCACCAGACGGTCGTCCTGCAGAGCCAGCTGCTGAGCTGACCGGCCCCGCCGCCAGGGCCGGCGCGCCCCGCCGCCAGGGCCGGCGCGCCCCGCCGGAGGTGGCGGCTGCGGCCTACCTCACGGCGTGCGCCGGTCCCCAGGCCAGTAGGCTTGGGGACCGGCCCCGTACCCGCCACCCGAAACCTCCGAGGAGCACCCCGTGCTTGAGGCATTCTTCACCTCCCTGCTGATCCTGGTCTGCGTCGGCGTCCTCGCCTTCACCGGCCTGGCCGTGAAGAAGCTGTACCAGGGCCAGCGCTGATCTCCCCCAGATCGGCCATCCCCCCGGACCACCGGAATCCCCTCCCAGAGATCGTCTGAGCAGCCATCCATGATCCAGATCCCGTCCGACCTGAACCCCGGCCTCGTCCCCCTCGCCTTCCTCCTCGGCACCTGGGAGGGAGCGGGCGTCTTCGACTTCCCCGGTGAGGAGAAGTGCAACTTCGGCCAGGAAGTCGTCTTCACCCACGACGGCCGGGACTTCCTGGAGTACACCTCCCGCACCTGGGTCCTCGACACCGAGGGCAAGAAGGTGCGGCCGCTGGAGTCGGAGTCCGGCTACTGGCGCATCGACGTTGACCGCAAGGTCGAGGTCGTCATGGTCCGCGACCAGGGCGTCATCGAGGTCTGGTACGGCGAGCTCGCCGACAAGAAGCCCCAGATCGACCTGGCCACGGACGCAGTAGCCCGCACCGCCGCCTCCGGCCCGTACAGCGGTGGCAAGCGCCTCTACGGCTACGTCAAGAGCGACCTGATGTGGGTCGGCGAGAAGGCCACCCCGGAGGTCGAGCTGCGCCCGTACATGTCGGCCCAGCTCAAGAAGGTCGTCACGCCCGAGGAGGTCGCCGAGATGGCGCGCAACCTCCCGGACATGCCGGACGACGGCATCGCGTTCTTCCGCTGAGCCGCCGTACTGGCCGTACCGGCCGTACCGGCTGATCGGGCCGGGCCGGGCCGGACCGGCCGAGCGGATCGGACCGCCCGTCCGGCCGGACACGCACATGGGACGAGGGGACCGCGGGCCCGCCCGCGGTCCCCTTCCCGCGCTTACACTGGCCGGGTGGTGAGCGCCGAAAGCCCCGACCGTGCCTCGGGCACCGACTGGAAGAGCGACCTGCGGCAGCGCGGATACCGGCTGACCCCGCAGCGCCAGCTCGTGCTCGAAGCGGTCGACACCCTGGAGCACGCGACGCCGGACGAGATCCTCGCCCACGTGCGCAAGACGGCCTCCGGGGTCAACATCTCCACCGTCTACCGCACGCTGGAACTCCTGGAGGACCTGAAGCTGGTCTCCCACGCCCACCTCGGGCACGGGGCCCCCACCTACCACCTCGCCGACCGGCACCACCACATCCACCTGGTGTGCCGCGACTGCGGGGACGTGATCGAGGCGGACCTGGACGTGGCCGCCGAGTTCACCGAGAAGCTCCGCGCCACCTTCGGCTTCGAGACCGACATGAAGCACTTCGCGATCTTCGGTCTGTGCCGCAAGTGCGCCGCCGAGCACCGTGCCGAACCCGCATAGCAGGGTCGTAGGCTTGGTCCCATGACCAGCCCTTTGCTGAACCTCCCCGGCGCCGTCCAGGCCGAAGGCCGTGACGAGGGTGTCGCCGCCCACTACGGAGAGCTCTACGGCGAACAGCGCGCCCTCGCCGACGGCCGCGGCTTCGTCGACCTCTCCCACCGCGGCGTCGTCACCGTCACCGGACCGGAACGGCTGAGCTGGCTGCACCTGCTGATCACCCAGCACGTGACCGAACTCCCGCCCGGGCAGGCCACCGAGGCGCTGATCCTCTCCGCGAACGGCCACATCGAGCACCAGCTCCATCTCGTCGACGACGGCGAGACCGTGTGGGCGCACGTCGAGCCCGGCAGCCAGGAGGCGCTGATCGCCTACCTGGAGTCGATGAAGTTCTTCTACCGCGTCGAAGTCGCCGACCGCACGGCCGAGTTCGCGGTCGTCCACCTGCCGGCCGGCTCCATCGCCGAGGTCCCGAAGGAGTACGTGGTCCGGGAGGCGCCGCACGGCCGGGACGTCTTCCTGCCCCGCGCGGAGCTGGAGGCCTTCGCCGCCGCGCACGGCCCGGCCGCCGGGCTCCTCGCGTACGAGGCCCTGCGCGTGGAGGCGCACCGGCCGCGACTCGGCCTGGAGACCGACCACCGCACGATCCCGCACGAGATCGGCCTGATCGGCACCGCCGTGCACCTTCAGAAGGGCTGCTACCGCGGCCAGGAGACGGTGGCCCGCGTCCACAACCTGGGGAAGCCGCCGCGCCGCCTGGTCTTCCTGCACCTGGACGGCTCCGAGGTGCACCTCCCGTCGCACGGCGCGCCCGTCCGGCTCGCCGCGGACGGGGAGGAGGGTCGCCAGCTCGGCTTCGTGACCACCGCGGTCCGCCACCACGAGCTGGGCCCGATCGCCCTCGCCCTGGTCAAGCGGAACGTGCCGGTCGACGCGCCGCTGCTGGCCGGGAAGACGGCCGCCTCGCAGGAGGTCGTCGTAGCGCCCTGACCGGGCGCGGGCCGACCCCTGAAGGCCCCCCGTCCGGCCCCGTCCGGGTGCCGTTCAGACGTCGATGACGATGGTGAACGGGCCGTGGTTGGTGAGCGAGACCCGCATGTCCGCCCCGAACCGGCCCGTCTCCACCGTCGCCCCCAGCGCACGCAGCTGCGCGACGACCTCGTCCACCAGCGGCTCGGCCACCTCGCCGGGCGCCGCCGCGTTCCAGGTGGGGCGGCGGCCCTTGCGGGCGTCCCCGTACAGCGTGAACTGCGAGATCACCAGCAGCGGCGCGGCCACGTCGCTGCAGGACTTCTCCCCCTCCAGGATCCGTACGGACCACAGCTTGCGCGCCAGCTGCGCCGCCTTCTCCGGTGTGTCGTCGTGGGTCACCCCCACCAGGACGCACAGCCCCTCGCCGACGATCTCGCCCACGGTCTCGCCGGCCACGACGACGCTCGCGCCGTCCACTCTCTGCACCACTGCTCGCATACCACCTGTGTACCAGGCATGCACCCGTCCGGGGCCGATCGGGTGGACCGGAACTGCGCCGGCACCACGGACAGTGGCACGATGCACGCAGGCGGTGCTTTCGCCCGGCCCCACGGGCCGGGCGAGACCCCATGCACCGGTCGAGGGGACGGACACGTTCACATGAATACTTCTGGTACCTCCGTATCTGCGTTGGCCACATCAGCCACACCAGCCGCTTCAACCGCTTCGGCCGTTTCGGCCGCTTCCATCCCGTCAGCAGTGGCCGCTCCGGGGGCCGGCGCGGTCCGACCACCCGCGCAGCGCACCGCGGAGGAGCAGGCGCCGACCACGCCCGCCACCGCGCTCGGACTGCCGGAACTGCGCACCCTGCGGCGCGAGGCCCAGCGCGACGAGGCCGACCTCAGCTACATCCGCAGACTGCTGCAGGGCCGGATCGACATCCTGCGGGCCGAACTGGCCCGGCGCAGCGACCCGGAGGCGCCCGTCACACCCGAGCCTCCGGTGGTGGACCGGCTCTCGGAGATCCTCGCTGACGCGCCGTCCAGCCGCAGCGCCTCCGCCCGGCACGTCACGCTCGGGACCCCGCACGGCGAGGAGTACCGACTGCTGGCAGCGGAGATGCTGGCCGACGTGGAGCTGTCGGACCTCCAGGCCCGGACGGACGGCGAACTGCACGACGCGATGGGCCGGTTGGTGCACTGCGAGCAGCAGGTCTCGCGCCGCCGACAGCAGTTGCAGCGCACGGTGGACGACTGCACCGCGGAGATCACCCGGCGCTACCGGGAGGGCGAGGCACAGGTGGACGACCTGCTCGTGTGAGCGGGCGCGGCGGCGGAAATTGCCGCGACGCGGTGCGGACGGGCGCACTAGCGTGGCGAGTTATGAGTGCTGACGTGCGGCTGATCGTCGAATCCGAATTCCCCGCCTGGATGCGGGCCGTGAACACCGGCTTCCTGACCGCGACCCGGGTGGCGGATTCCGACGTCGCCCAGCGCGCCAAGTACAGCGACCTCGCCCGCGTGTGGGGCTCCTTCGACACGGCCACCGGCGCCTGCGTGGGCACCCTGCGCTCCTTCCGGCAGGAGCTCACGGTGCCCGGCGGGGCGACGGTCACGGCCGCCGCGATCAGCAACGTCACGGTGATGCCCACGCACCGCCGCCGGGGCCTGCTGAGCCGCATGATGGCCGGGGAGCTGGCCGCCGCCGTCGAGCGCGGCGACGTGCTGTCGACGCTGATCGCCGCCGAGTACCCGATCTACGGCCGGTACGGGTACGGTCCCGCGGTGACGGCCGCGGAATGGGAGATCGACGTCAAGCGCACCGGGCTGGACCCGCGATGGTCGCGGCCCGAGGACGGCGGCCGGATCGACATCGTGGACGCGGCCGAGGCGCGCCGGGTGGGCCCGGCCCTGCACGACCGGATACGGGCCTCACGGCACGGCGCGGTGAACCGCGACGAGCGCTGGTGGAACCTGGCCACCGGCCGGGAGGAGATGTCGTTCCGGCCGTACAAGGACAGGTTCCACGCGGTGTACCGGACGGCGGAGGGCGAGGTGGCCGGCCTGGCGGCGTACACCGCCGACGACCACTGGACGGACGCGAAGACCCCGCAGAACACGCTCCAGGTCACGGAGCTGCTCGCCGCCACCCCCGCCGCCGAGCGGGCCCTGTGGCACTTCCTGTGCTCCATCGACTGGGTGCTGAAGGTGCGCACCGGCTACCGGGCCCCCGACGACCTGGTCCCGCAGCTGCTGCCCGACCCGCGCGCGGCCCGGCTGGTGACCTGCGCGGACTTCCTGTGGGTGCGGCTGCTGGACGTCGTACGGGCTCTGCGGGCGCGGACGTACGCGGTGCCCGGGGTCCTCGTCCTGGAGGTCGTCGACCCGGACGGCCCGGCCGCCGGGCGCTACCGGCTCGACGCGGGCACCGGGGAGTGCACGGTCACCGACGAGCCCGCGGGCCTGCGACTGGACGCGGCCGCTCTGGGCTCCCTGTACCTCGGCGACGAGTCCGCCGTGCGGCTCGGCGCGCTCGGGCGGGTGGCCGAGGAGCGGCCTGGCGCGCTGGCGCTGGCCGACGCGGTGTTCCGGACGGCGCGGCGCCCCTGGTGCCCGGACGTTTTCTGACCGGGACATGCTCGAAGGCGCGGGTGTGGAGGCAGGCGCGGACATGGATGCGGACGAAGGCGGGGCTTTGGAACCGGAACGGGAACCGGAACGGGAACTGGAATTGGAACTGGACCCGGAGGTGGTCGGGGCCCTGCGCGCGGCGGGCTGTGTCTTCGCGGAGGAGGAGGCGGAGCTGCTCGTGTCGGCCGCCGACGACGCCGCGCACCTGGCGGCCCTGGTGGCCCGCCGGGCGGGTGGCGAACCGCTGGAACACGTCGTCGGCTGGGCGGAGTTCTGCGGGCTGCGCCTGCAGGTGGGGGCGGGGGCCTTCGTGCCGCGCCGCCGGACCGAGTTCCTGGTGTCCGAGGCGGTGGCGGGGGCGCCGGGCCGGCCGGACCGGGTGGTGCTCGACCTGTGCTGCGGTGTGGGCGCGCTCGGCGCGGCGGTCGCGGCCCGGCTGGGCCGCGGTGCGGAACTGCACGCCGCGGACATCGACCCGGCGGCGCTGGCGTACGCGCGGCTCAACGTGGCCCCGTACGGCGGCCGGGTGCACGAGGGCGACCTGTACGGGGCGCTCCCGGGCGGGCTGCGCGGCCGCGTCGACGTGCTGGTGGTCAACGCCCCGTACGTGCCGACCGGGGAGATCCCGCTGCTGCCGGCCGAGGCGCGCGAGCACGAGCCCGCGGTGTCCCTGGACGGCGGCCCGGACGGACTGGACGTCCACCGCCGGGTCGCGGCGGGCGCGCTGCCCTGGCTGGCGCCGGACGGGCGGCTGCTGATCGAGACGAGCGAGCACCAGGCCCCGCTGACGGCCCGGGCACTGGAGGCGGGCGGCCTCACGGTCCGCACGGCCGTGTCGGAGGAGTACCGGGCGACCGTGGTGATCGGCACGCGCCCCGCCTGAGCGTTCCGCCGGAAGTCCGGTCGCGGAACCGAGGGCGGTGGGGGCTGGGCGCGCAGTCCCCCGCGCCCCTGCGGGGCGCGGCATCGCACCGGACCCCACCGAGCCCGCTCGGCAGGTGTGGTGCCTTCTCCCCCGGGCGGGGGAGAAGGCCGGTCCGGCCTCCGCCCGCGGGCGGTGCGGGCAACGGTTCCGCGGGCCGATGTCCGGGCCCGAACCCGCCGCCACGATGGTGTGCATGACGCATCGACAGCCCGCTCCCGCCCCCACCCCGGCCGCCGGGGCGACCCCTGCCCCGGCTGCGGGGGCGCCCCGCTGGGCGGTCCGTGCCGCGCAGGCCATCACGCTGCTCACCCTGCCGTCCGGCATCTGGCGCCTGCTGCTCGCGGCCGGCCTGCTGGCGGGCTACACGGAGGCGGGGTACGTGGCGGCCGGCATCCCGGGATGGGGCCGGGTGTACACGGTCGCCGTCAGCGTGGGGAGCGAGCTGCTGGCGCTGCTCGCGCTCGGGCTGGTCCGCCCCTGGGGCGAGGTGGTCCCGCGCCGCATGCCGTGGCTGGGCGGCCGGCGGGTTCCGGTGCGCGCGGTCACGGTGGTGGCGGCGTCGGCCGCCGCCCTGCTGACCGCCGTGTGGACGCCGTTCGCGCTGTGGTGGATGCTTCCGCACCCGGACATGACGCCGCTCGGCGCCACCCTCGTCGGGTTCCTCTACCTTCCCCTGATCGCCTGGGGTCCGCTGCTGGGCGCGCTCACGCTGGCGTACCACCGCCGGCTCCGCGGGCGGGGCGGCCCGGCCTGACGGGTGGGAGATGTTGCAAGCGGCTGCTTGCAATAGTTAGCGCGGTGGGGCAGGATGCAGAGCATGGCATCGCTCAACGTCGGGAATCTCGGCGAGTTCCTCCGCGAGCAGCGGCGGCAGGCACAGCTCTCGCTGCGGCAGCTGGCCGACGCCGCGGGGGTGTCGAATCCGTACCTGAGCCAGATCGAGCGCGGGCTGCGCAAGCCGAGCGCGGACATCCTGCAGCAGCTCGCCAAGGCGCTGCGCATCTCCGCGGAGACGCTGTACGTGCAGGCCGGGATCCTCGACGAGCGGGACCGGGACGAGGTGGAGACGCGGGCCGCCATACTCGCCGATCCGTCCATCAACAAGCAGCAGAAGCAGGTGCTGCTCCAGATCTACGAGTCGTTCCGCAAGGAGAACGCGGCCGAGGGCGAGACGGCGGCCGCGGCAGCGCCCGCGGCCACCACCGGACCGGCCGGCGCGGACGACGAGAAGCACTCCACGAACTGAACTGTGATCCGGGAGGACCAGCCACATGGCCATCGCCGATGACCTGAAGAAGACCCTCGCCGACCCGACCCCGCTCTACTTCGCCGCCGGCACTGCCGACCTCGCGATGCAGCAGGCGAAGAAGGTGCCCGCCCTCATCGAGCAGCTGCGGGCCGAGGCCCCGGCGCGGTTCGAGGCCGTGAAGAACACCGACCCGAAGGTCGTGCAGCAGAAGGCGCGCGAGGCGCAGGAGGTCGTCACGGCCAAGGTCGCCGAGGTCCTCGGCGCCCTCGACGCGAAGATCGACGCGAAGAAGATCGGCGAGCAGGCGCAGGACCTGGCGCTGCGCGGGGTGGGCGTGGCCGCCGAGTACGCGGTGCGCGCGAAGGAGACCTACGACCGGGTCGCCGAGCACGGCGAGCAGGCGGTGCGGACGTGGCGCGGCGAGGTCTCCGAGGAGATCGTCGACATCGCCGTCGCCGTCGAGCCGCCCCGCGAGAACGCGGAGGGCGAGGACAAGGCCGCCGCCCGGAAGACCACCACGCGCAAGACCCCCGCGAAGAAGGCCGCGGCAGCCGATCAGGGCGATCCGGCCGAGGTGTGAGCCGGCGCAGGCCGGGTCCGCGCAGCGGACGACGGCGGGCCGGGCACCGGCGGGGTGTCCGGCCCGTTGTGAGGGGTGAAGGCCGCTCTGCCGGTAGCGTGGAGGCAGAGGACGTCAGGCGTGCCACGCGAGAAGGCGGTCGAGTCGATGTTGATGAACGGGTTCGATAACGGGGTGCTCCCGTTGCTCGGGTTCGCCATGCTGGCGCTCGCCGTCGTGGCCTTCGTCTTCGCGCTGCTGGCCCGCGAGGACGCGTACCGCGCCGCAGACAAGCAGACCAAGACGTTCTGGCTGGTCATCCTCGGCGTGACCGTGGTGGTGGACTTCTTCCTGGGCATGCTGTTCCTGCAGATCGCCGGCCTCGTGGCGACGATCGTCTTCCTCGTCGACGTCCGGCCCGCCCTCAAGCAGGTCTCGGGCGGCGGCCGACGCAGGGGCGGCAGCAGCAGCGACGGCCCGTACGGGCCGTACAACGGCGGTCGGTAGCGGCAGGCTGCCCGGCTCGCCCCCCGCCCGGCCCGGCCCCGGGGCGGCTGCCGCAGCTGCCGCGCAGGCGGCCGGCCGTTTCCCGGCCGCCCTCAGGGCGTGCTGCGGGAGAGCAGGACCACGGCCACGTCGTCGGTGAGTTCGCCGCCGTTCAGGCGCCGGGCCTCGGTGACGGAGGCCTCCAGCAGGGCCTCGCCGCTCAGTCCGCGCTCCAGGTGCCGGTTGATCATCTCGACCATGCCGTCCTGCCCGAGCCGCTCCTTGCCTTCGCCGACACGGCCCTCGATCAGGCCGTCGGTGTAGAGCATCAGGCTCCAGGCCCCGCCCAGCTCCACCTGGCGGCGGGGCCAGCGGGCCTTGGGCAGCAGGCCGAGCGCGGGCCCGCTGTTCTCGTACGGCAGCAGCCGCGCCGGGCGGCCCGGCCGGGATATCAGCGGCGCCGGATGGCCGGCCAGGCACAGGCCGGCCCGGCGGCCGTCCGGGGAGATGTCCACGGTGCACAGCGTCGCGAAGATCTCCTCACAGGGCCGCTCCACCTCCAGCACCTCCTGGAGGGTGGCCAGCAGGTCGTCCCCGCACAGCCCGGCCAGGGTGAGGGCGCGCCAGGCGATGCGCAGCTCGACGCCGAGGGCGGCCTCGTCCGGGCCGTGGCCGCAGACGTCGCCGATCATCGCGTGGACGGTGCCGTCGGGGGTGCGGACGGTGTCGTAGAAGTCCCCACCGAGGAGGGCGCGGCTGCGGCCGGGCCGGTAGCGGGCGGCGAAGCGGAGGTCGGAGCCCTCCAGGAGCGGGGTGGGGAGCAGGCCGCGCTCCAGGCGGGCGTTCTCCTGGGCCCGCAGTTTCGATTCTGCAAGCTTGTACTGGGCGATGTCCGCCCGCTTCCGCTCCACCGCGTAGCGGATGGCTCGGCTCAGAACCCGGCCGTCCAGCTCGTCGCGGAAGAGGAAGTCCTGCGCGCCCACGCGGACGGCCTCGGCGGCGCGCTCGGCGTCGGCCTCGGCGGTGAGGACCAGGACGGCGTGGCGGGGCGCGATGCGCAGCACCTGGCGCAGGGTGTCGAGCTGGTCGGCCGGGTCGCCGTCCGAGGCGGCGCCCCCTGCGGTGCGGGAGGCCGCGCCGCCGCGCGGGAGGGCCAGGTCCAACAGGATGCAGTGCACGTCCGGGGTGAGCAGGCGGGTGGCCTCGGTGAGGTTGCGGGCCGTGCGCAGCCGGATGCGGTGACGGTCGGCGTCGAGGATCTCCGGAACGGTGAGACCGCCCGCGGGGTCGTCCTCGATCACCAGCAGGGTCAGGGACGCCTGGGGCAGTACGGCCTGGCCACCGCTCTCCGTGGCGGGGGTCTCCCTCTGCCGCGGTACGGGTACGGGCATCGTCTCCGGTTCCTTCCCTCCCCCCGAGGGTGCGCTCGTCCGGGCCGACCCTAGCGGTCCGCGGCGGCCGAGCGGAATGGTGTTCCGCGCCAGGGACAGAGGCATATGCCATATCGCGGGGGAAATTCCGCATCACCGAATGATGAACGTCACGGCGGGGGACGGTCCCGTCCCCGTCGACAGGACGCCGGGGAGGGCGCGGGAGGTTGCCTTCCTGCCGCGCCTCCGGTCACGCGTCGGGGCGGACCACCGCCTTGATCGGCATGGAACCGGCGCCGGCGATCGTGATCTGCCGGCCGGGGCGCGGGGCGTGGACCATCGCGCCGTCGCCGACGTACATGCCGACGTGGCTCGCGTCGTCGAAGTAGATGATCAGGTCGCCGGGCCGCATGTCCTTGACCGCGATCTTCGGCAGCAGCCGCAGCTGCTCCTGCGAGGTGCGCGGGATGCCCCTGCCCGCCGCCCGCCAGGCCTGGGAGGTCAGGCCGGAGCAGTCGAACGAGTCGGGCCCCGTGGCACCCCACAGGTACGGCTTGCCGATCTGCTGCGTGGCGAACTGCACGGCCTTCCTGCCCGCCTCGGTCGCCGAGCCGGTGACCTCCTTGAGGACCCCCGTCGACAGCCAGGCCGTCTGCGCCTTGTACTGCGCTTCCTGCTCCAGCTGGATCAGCCGGGCCTTCTCCTCGGCCTCCAGCTTGTTCTCCAGCTCCTCCGCAGCCTTGATCTTCTCCTCGATCTCCTTCTTCGAGGCCTCCTTCTTGATGCGGTTGGCCTCGAGCTTCTCCCACTCCGCCTTCGCGTCCTTCGCGTACTGCCGGAGGTCGTTCTGGGTGCGGTTCATGTCGGAGAGCAGGTCCGTGGCCGCCTTCTCGCCTCGGCGGATCCGGTCCGTCCCGTCGAGGAACTGGACCGGGCTGCTGCTCAGCGCGAGCCGGGCCCCGGCGGGCAGGCCGCCGGAGCGGTACTGGGCGCGCGCGGCGGCGCCGGCGCGGTTCTTCAGCGAGCCGATCCGCTCCTGGCCGGCGGCGACCTGCTTGGCGATCTCCACGATCCGGTCGGAGTGCGCCTTGGCCTCGCTCTCGGCGAGGTTGTAGGCGTCCGTCGCCGCGCCCGCCTGGCGGTAGAGGCCCTCTATCTCCTTGCGCACCTGTTCCAGGGACTTGACGCCGGGCTCCGGCGCCGGTGCCGCCTGGGCCACGCCGCCCAGCGCCGTCACCGCGAGCAGGGCCGTCGTGCACAGCAGCGTCAGGGCGTGCGCGCCACCGCGCCGCCGCTTCGGCTCCACGGTTCCCATGGTCCCCCCAGGTACCCCGAGTCGGACCCGGTGCCGGACACCCCACCAGATCTGACTATCCATCAGTAACATTGGCCGCTTTCCGGATGGTGCCATGACTCGGCGGATTCCAACACCCTCACGGGCGTACTGCCGATCTTGTCCACCGCGGCAACGGTCCCGACCGGTCCCGCAGACGGTCCCGACGGCTCAACGGGCCGCCCCGGCAGCCGGTTCCCCGCCCGGCGCCGATTCACCCCGCCGGGCGCAGCGCCTCCCAGCGCACCGTCAGTTCCCCCTGACGCCACCGCACCGGACCGTCCGTCAGCGGCCAGTCGGCCGCCAGCGCCCGCGCCGTCCGGATCCAGCGCTGCCGCGCCCCGTACGAGGCGTACGGGGCCGCCGCCGCCCAGGCCCGGTCGAAGTCGCGCAGGAACGCGTGCACCGGCTCCCCCGGCACATTGCGGTGGATCAGCGCCTTGGGCAGCCGCTCCGCCAGATCGGACGGGCGCTCCAGGGAGCCCAGCCGGGTCGCGAACGTCACCGTGCGCGCCCCCTCGGGCCCCAAGGCGACCCACACGTGCCGCCGCCCGATCTCGTCGCACGTCCCCTCGACCAGCAGCCCGTCGGGGGCCAGGCGGGCACACAGCCGCTCCCAGACCGCCGCCACCTGCTCCTCGTCGTACTGGCGCAGCACGTTCGCCGCCCGGATCAGCGCCGGGCGCTCCCCGCCGTCCAGCGGCACCTCGAACCCGCCGTGCCGGAAGCCGAGTCCCTCCCGCTCATACGGCTTCGCCGCCGCGACCCGCGCCGGCTCGATCTCGATGCCGACCACCCGCACCCCCGCGGCCGCCTCCTGCAGCCGCGTCAGCAGCTCGACCGCCGTCCACGGTGCGGCCCCGTAGCCCAGGTCCACCGCGACCGGAGCCTCCGCCCGGTGCAGCGCCGGCCCGTGCACGGCGGCGATCCAGCGGTCCATGCGGCGCAGCCGGTTCGGGTTCGTCGTCCCGCGGGTCACCGTGCCCACGGGGCGCGACCGGCCGCCGGAACCACCGCCGGAACGGCCGGCTCCGGCGGGGCCGCCGGCACGGACGGAGGGCACGGGAGGGCGCTGGGACATGGGCCGAGGGTAAGCGGAGGGCCGCCGCCGGAGGAAAAACCGCCCGAGGGCGGAGGAAAATCACCGGCTCCCGGAATGCGGGGGGCAGCCATCCGGGTTGCACTCCTTGAGGGCGCCGGGTGTGCTCCCTCCGGCATGCCCGCCGAGCAGCCGCCGCAACCCCGCCGTGCCCCCCACGGCGCCGTCCGAGTCGTCCGAGTCGTCCGAGCGAGAGGAACTGCTCCCTTGAGCCAGTACGTGTCCCGCATCGGCGGCAGCATCGGCGGCCGGATCGCCGCCGTCCGCGGCACCCGCCACGACGCGCCCCGCCTGCGCCTGCCCTCCGTGGGCCACCACCGCAAGCCGCGCCGCGTGGCCATGCTCAGCGTGCACACTTCGCCGCTGCACCAGCCCGGCACCGGCGACGCCGGCGGCATGAACGTGTACATCGTCGAGCTGGCCAGGCGCCTCGCCGCGATCAACATAGAGGTCGAGGTCTTCACCCGGGCCACCGAAGGCGGCCTGCCGCCCGTGGTCGAGCTGGCTCCCGGGGTCCTCGTACGGCACGTGGACGCGGGCCCGTACGAGGGCCTCGCCAAGGAGGAGCTCCCCGCCCAGCTGTGCGCCTTCACCCACGGCGTCATGCAGGCCTGGGCCGGCCACCGCCCCGGCTACTACGACCTCGTCCACTCCCACTACTGGCTCTCCGGGCACGTCGGCTGGCTCGCCGCCGAACGCTGGGGCGTCCCCCTCGTCCACGCCATGCACACCATGGCCAAGGTCAAGAACGCGGCCCTGGCCGAGGGCGACACCCCCGAGCCCGCCGCCCGCGTCATCGGCGAGACCCAGATCGTGGCCGCCGCCGACCGGCTCATCGCCAACACCGCCGACGAGGCGGAGGAGCTCGTGCGCCACTACGACGCCGACCCCGCCAAGGTGGCCGTCGTCCACCCCGGCGTGAACCTGGACCGCTTCACCGTCGCCGACGGCCGGGCCGCGGCCCGCGCCCGCCTGGGCCTGCCGCAGGACGCCGTCATCCCGCTGTTCGCCGGGCGGATACAGCCGCTCAAGGCCCCCGACGTGCTGCTCCGCGCGGTCGCCGTGCTCGTGGAGCAGGATCCCGCCCTGCGCCGGCGGCTCTTCGTCCCCGTCGTCGGCGGCCCCAGCGGCAGCGGGCTCGCCAAGCCCGAGGGGCTCCAGAAGCTCGCCGCGAAGCTCGGCATCGCCGACCTGGTGCACTTCCACCCGCCGGTGGCCCAGGACCGGCTCGCCGACTGGTTCCGGGCGGCGTCCGTCCTCGTCATGCCCTCCTACAACGAGTCCTTCGGGCTCGTCGCGATCGAGGCGCAGGCCACCGGCACGCCCGTGCTGGCCGCCGAGGTCGGCGGGCTGCCGGTCGCCGTCAACGACGGGGCGACCGGCATCCTCGTCCCCGGCCACGACCCCGTGGACTACGCCCGTGAGCTGCGGCGATTCGTCGACGAGCCGCAGCTCACCGCCCGCATGGGCGCCCAGGCCGCCCGGCACGCGCAGTTCTTCGGCTGGGACACGGCCGCGAGCGGCACGGCCGACGTGTACACAGCGGCCATGCATGATCACCGCCGTCGCGTACGCTCCCACCATGGCTGACACCGCCGCGATCATCGAGAGCGCGCTGAACGGCGCGGAGCTGAGCTGGGAGAGCCCCCAGCCGGGCACGTACGTCGTCCAGCTCCCGGGCACCCGCAAGCTGTCCACGACCTGCTCCCTCAAGGTGGGCCGGCACTCGCTGTCGGTCAACGCCTTCGTCATCCGCCACCCCGACGAGAACGAGGCCGGCGTCCACCGTTGGCTGCTGGAACGCAACCTCAGGCTGTACGGGCTGGGCTACGCGGTGGACGGCCTCGGCGACATCTACCTGGTCGGCCGGCTCCCGCTGTCCGTGGTGACCCCGGACGAGCTGGACCGGCTGCTGGGCACCGTCCTGGAGGCCGCCGACGGCGCCTTCAACACCCTGCTGGAGCTGGGCTTCGCCGGCGCCATCAAGCGCGAGTACGAGTGGCGGGTCTCACGCGGCGAGCCGACCTTCAACCTGGACGCGTTCCGCCACCTGACCCGCCCCGAGGGCGAGTCCGGCGGGCCGACCGGCTGACGCACCGCGGAACCGACCCGGCGGGACGACCTGCCCGATCGCTCCGCCGGAAGGCCCGTCGTGAAACCGCGGGCCGGCGGGGGCTGGTCGCACAGTGTCCCGCGCCCCTCTGGGGGGGCGCGGGACCGCACCGGGTTTCACCGAGCCGGCTCAGGCCGCCGGGGCGGGGTCCGCAGCCGGTGCCGCCGGTGCCGCCGGGGCCGCCGGGGCGGACTGCTCCTCGGCGGCGGACGCGTCCTCCCGCGGCAGCCCCCGCATCAGCAGCCAGTACCCGAGGGCGGCCACCGTGCCCAGCACCGCGGTCGAGGCCCACAGCCAGTCCGCCCCGTACGTGTCGATCACATGGCCGGCCAGCAGCGGCGCCAGGACCGCCGCCACCGACCAGGACAGGGTGTACACGCCCTGGTAGCGGCCCCGGCCGTGCAGCGGGGAGAGCCGGACGACCAGGCTCATCTGCGTCGGCGAGTTGATGATCTCCGCGACGGTCCACACGCACACCGTCAGCGCGTACACCGCGAGCGATCCGGCGAACGCCGTCATCGCGAACCCGTACCCGGCCAGCAGGGCGGAGGCCACCAGCAGCTTCTGCGGGTCGCGGTGCTCGATGAACCGGGTGACCGGGATCTGCAGCGCGACGATCAGCACGCCGTTCGCGGCGATCGCCAGTCCGTAGTCGGCCGCCGAGAAGCCGGCCTGGGCCATGGCCACGGGCAGTCCGACCGAGGCTTGCATGAACAGCATGGAGATGAGGAAGGACAGCGCCACCACGCCCATGAACCGCCCGTCACGGAGCACCGTCCCGAGCCCGATCTCCTCCTCCGCGGCCTTCCCGGAGCCGGAGGCGTCCCGCTCGGGCCGGGACTCGGGCAGCTTGATCCACACGAGCACCGCGCAGGCCATCGTCAGCGCGGCCTCCACGAGGAAGCCCGCGAGGTAGCTGTACTCGGCGATCAGGCCGGCGGCCACCGAGCTGACCGCGAAGCCGAGGTTGATGGCCCAGTAGTTCAGGGCGAACGCCCGCACCCGGTCCTCCGGGCGGACGATGTCCGCCATCATCGCCTGCACTGCGGGCCGGGAGGCGTTGGAGGTGAAGCCGACCAGCATGGTGCCCGCGGCGATGGCCGCCGGGTGTTCGAGGAAGCCGAGCAGCGCCACCGCGAAGGCGGTGGAGGCCTGGGCGGCGAACAGGGTGGGCCGGCGCCCCAGCCGGTCCGTCATCACCCCGGCGACCAGGGAGGAGACCACGCCGCCGAGCCCGTGCAGGGCGATCACCAGGGCGGCGAAGGAGGCCGAGTAGCCCCACTTCTGGGTGAGGTACAGGGTCATGAAGGTGGCGACGAAGGCCCCGAGCCGGTTGACGAGCGTGCTCGTCCACAGCCACCAGAACGCCCGCGGCAGACCCGACACGCTCTCGTGCACGGCACGTCTCAGACTTCCCACGGACATACGGAATCCCCCCGGTGATGTAAGCAGCCAAACGGCTCCATGCACCCTACGATCAGCGCTGTTCCGAGGCCACCCGATTGACGTGCACCGTCAATCCGCCGCCCCCGACCCCCACTTGGGCACCGCCCCGGACACCGGCCGGAGGGCCCGCGCGTCCCCCGCGGCGCGTCCATTAGTCTCGTACGCATGGCCGACGCACCGTACAAGCTGATCCTGCTCCGCCACGGCGAGAGCGAGTGGAACGCGAAGAACCTGTTCACCGGCTGGGTGGACGTCAATCTCAACGAGAAGGGCGAGAAGGAGGCGGTCCGCGGCGGTGAGCTGCTCAAGGACGCCGGCCTGCTCCCCGACGTGGTCCACACGTCCCTCCAGAAGCGCGCCATCCGCACGGCGCAGCTGGCGCTGGAGGCCGCCGACCGCCACTGGATCCCCGTCCACCGCTCCTGGCGCCTGAACGAGCGCCACTACGGTGCGCTCCAGGGCAAGGACAAGGCCCAGACCCTCGCCGAGTTCGGCGAGGAGCAGTTCATGCTGTGGCGCCGCTCGTACGACACCCCGCCGCCGGCGCTCGAGGACGGCACCGAGTTCTCCCAGTCGGACGACGCGCGCTACGCCTCCATCCCGCCGGAGCTGCGCCCGAAGACGGAGTGCCTGAAGGACGTCGTCCAGCGCATGCTGCCGTACTGGTACGACGGCATCGTCCCGGACCTCCTCGCCGGCCGCACCGTCCTGGTCGCCGCGCACGGCAACTCCCTGCGCGCCCTGGTCAAGCACCTCGACGGCATCTCGGACGCCGACATCGCGGGCCTGAACATCCCGACCGGCATCCCGCTCGCCTACGAGCTCGACGCCGACTTCAAGCCCCTCAACCCGGGCGGCACCTACCTCGACCCGGAGGCCGCCGCGGCCGCCATCGAGGCAGTCAAGAACCAGGGCAAGAAGAAGTAGTCACGCACGAAACAGCCCCCTACCTGCTGTTTTCCAGCGGGTAGGGGGCTTCTCGTTACCCTCGGGCCGTCTGTGGGCCGTCAGGTGCGCCGGACGTGTCGGCTGAAGCGGATCTGCACTGCCACCAGGATCGCCACGGGCAGGGCGGCGGCCGGCGGGACGTCGGTCCACGCGGGGAGGGCTGCTGCACCCGCGCTGATGGCGAGGAACGGCAGTTCACGCAGTGAGATGTCGATGGTCAAACCTGGGCGTGGCACCATGGAAGCTCCAGATGTGCTCGTGGGTCTAAGACAAGAGGTCGTGCAAGCGCAGACGGAAGTGAGAGCCGCCCTGGCCGGGGCGGCTCTCTTTTTGCGCACTGGGGGGACCTTACCCATCGTTCTATCTGGTAGACAAACCCCCAGGTAGGGGCGTCTGGTCTAAAGCTGGTAATTCTTTCCGTGTTGCTTTCCGGGGTGCTTTTCCGGCGAGTGGCAGGGCCTCTGACCTGCTTCTACTTTTTTACTGTTGCAGTCGAAGGTCCTATGTACACGTATCCGTGACGGGAGGCAGGTAGACACCTATGGTCTACCTGCCTGGCCATTGTGGGGAGTCAGCTCGCATTCCTGAGAATTTGCAGGATCGAGAATCTGCAAGCTGTGGCTAGACGGCCTGGTAGAGGGCGGCGACAGCCTTGCGGGTCCGCTCACGGCTGCTTGGCATCAGGTGTGCGTACACGCGGAGGGTCAGGCCGGGATCCGAGTGCCCGAGGTACTCGGCGAGAGCCTTGATGTTCTCCCCGGCGTCCAAGAGGACCGAGGCGTAGAAGTGCCTGAGGGCGTGCATCCCGTGCTCGCGTGCGGATGCGTAGTCGTCACCGTCCTCCGGCTCCGGGATGACGCCGGCCGCCGCCAGGGCGGGCTTCCACACGTCAGGATTCAGAGAGCTCCGCCAAACGTGCCCGCCTTGGGGCCCCGTGAAGATGAGCCGCCGCGTCACCGCCGGTCCGGCGGCCGTCTTCCACGGCAGGGTGATCGCCACCGGCGGGAAGCGCTTCATATGAGCACGGAGCGCCTCGGCAACCGGGCCAGGCAACGGTACGTCCCGCAGCTTCCCACCCTTGGGCGGTGCAAATACGGCCTTGCTCCGGCTCAGCTTGAGTTGTTGGACGACGTGCACCGTCCCCGCCGCGAAGTCGACGCCGTCCACATCGATGCCCAGGATCTCCCCCTGCCGCATCCCGCACCCGGCGCCCAGGTCGACCATGGCGCGGTATCGATCGGGCAACTCTGCGCGGACTGCGAAGACGCGTTCTGCAGGCCACGGCTCCACCCGCCGGACGTCGACGGTCGGCGGCCGGACGGACCGAGCAGCGCACGGATTCCGAGCGAGCAGAGCGTCATCGACTGCCGCGCTCAGTACGCTCCGGACGTTCGAGTAGATGACCCGTGCATACGAGCCCCGGACGCCGGCCGCGTCGAGCTGCTTCACCCAGTCGCGGATGTGGGCGGGCTGGAACGAGCCGAGCGGGCGCGCGCCGATGTACGGGAAGGCGTGCAGCCGCAGCTGCGACTCCATCGAGAACCCGGTGTTCGGGTCCGCGCCGTGGTGGCTGAGCCACTTCTCGGCGTACTGCTGGAAGGTGGTGCGGCTGGCCTGCGGGTCGATGTACGCCCCACGGGACATGTCCGCCTCGATGTGAGCGAGCCACGCCTCGGCGAGGCGCTTCTCGCGGTCGCGGAAGGACTTGGACTTCTCGGTTCCATCGGGGCCGATGTATCGGGCCCGGTAGCGCAGGCCGATGCCGTAACGGTCGGTCTTGACTCGGACGGCCTTGCCGTCAGGGCCGGTCTCGGACTTGTACCAGCGGTCTTGGATGTGGCCAGCCATGGGGGCTGACTCCTCTCGACGGGGTGGGTGTCTGCCGCTCTTCAGGGAGGGCGGTGGCCTTGGGTGGACTGACACGGGCAGGGCATCGGCGGGCCCGTTACGGGAGCGCCTCCCCGCCTCCCTGAAGAGGTGTTTGTGCAGGTCAATGCCGCCGAAGCGGGTCAGGGAGGGGTTCAGGGAGTTCTCCCTGCCTCCCTGACACCTCCCTGGGAGTCAGGGAGGTGTCAGGGGTGCTGTCACGGGTGGCGTCAGGGCGCCTGACACCGCGATTGCCTAGGGGTTTGGGTGTCACGGCGGGCGTGACGGTGTCAGGTGTCAGGCAGCGTCAAGGGCGGTCTGCTGGTCGGCCCAGGCGCGGACGGCGGCGGGGTCGTAGCGGACGTGCCGGCCGACGCGGAAGCCGGGCGGGCCGGTGCGCTTCTTGCGCCAGGCGTAGACGGTCTCCAGGGGGACGGCGAAGAGCGAGGCGATGTCCTCGGGGGTGAGGTAGCGGTCCGGGAGTCCGGCGCGGAGGGTCTCGATCGGGTTGCTGGCCATGGGGCGGGGTGACTCCTCGTGTCCGTCGGTGCGGTGCGTGGAGTGGTGCCGGTGGCCGTCCTAGAGAGTTGGTGTATTTCAGCGTCCGCAGCGTCCCAGCGTCCGCACGGGGCCGTTTACGCAGGTCAGAGCCGGTGAGGGTTGCGGACGCTGAAGCGGACGCTGCGGACGCTGGACGGCTGTAGCGTCCGCAGCGTCTGCCGTGTCCGGGCCGCTCGTTCGCGGCCCGGTCCGGCAGGCTTCCGGCGGTATCAGTGCTGGTCGTGCGCGGTCCGGCCGTGCCCGATCGAGGCTACGTCTGGCCACAGGGGGTCCTGTGGGGGTGTGGACGCTGACTCGTCGGGGGTCTCGGTCCGGGTGAGGACGAGGAGTTTGTGCCGTTGCCGGTCCCGGCTGCGCTGCGTGTCGTCCACGGTGATCCCCACCGTGCGCAGGAGCGGGGCGAGGCGCTTGACCTTCCCGCCGACGCGGGTGGCGTCCTTGGGCCAGGACGGCGGCCGGATGCCGCCCGGCGGCTGGAGCTGCTCCAGGAGCTGGCCCGCGGTACCCGTCCAGGTGCCGCACTGGTCGACCAGGGCCACGACGGCGGACCCGAACGGGTCGCCTTCCAGGGCGTCCCCGGCGACGTTGGCGGAGGTGGCCAGGTAGTCGTCCAGAGTCGTCCAGCCCATGACCTGGTCGACGGCCGCCAGGACGCGGGCGAAGTCGGCCATGCGGGGCAGCGATTCCAGGTGCACGTTCGGCAGGACGGCGAGCACGGTGGCCAGCAGGTCGAAGAGCGACCCGAGGACGGCCGGCCGGACGGTCTCGAAGGCGTGGTCCAACTCTTCCTCGCTGCGCCGTCGTTTGCCGTCGATCAGCTGGAGGTCGAGCATCAGGAGCCGTTCGGCGAGGTCCCCGGCGATGGCTCCGGCGTCGATGGTGGTCATGGCCAGCACTCGGCGGAAGGACAGCACCACCACGTCGTCGTCGGTGTACAGGGCGCGGTCCACGATGCCGTCGCCGGTGACGGCCTTGCACAGGGTGTCGGACAGCCACTGGGGGATGGCCGAGACGTTGTCCAGGCACAGGGCCCAGGAGTTGAATGCCTGGGTGGACCAGGCCTTGGTGTCCCGCGGCTGCGACCGCTTGGAAGCGGGGGTGGGGTCGACCAGGTTGACGATCATCTGGGCGGCCTTGGACTTGCCGGTGCCCTGCTCGCCCTTGCAGGTGAGGACCGGGTGGGGGATGGTCGGCATCCACGCCGCGACCAGCCAGGCGACCAGCTGGCGGAACATCGGCTCGTCCATGTTGAGGAGCCCGTGCAGCATGGTCAGCCCGTCGCCCTCCCGGACCGGGGCGGGCATGGGCGCCATGGCCCCGGAGCGGCGGAACAGCACCGGGGAGCGGTCCGTGACGGCCCACCCGGCGGCCGAGACGGTCACCACGCGGCCGTCGGCGGCGCCCAGGTCGACCACGATGGTCCCGGCGTCGTCGTGCCCGACCCGCAGGTGCACCGGCACCGGGTCCTCCGACTCGGCGATGCCCTCCAGCACGGTCATCGCGTCGGCGAGCGCGGACTGAGAGGCCACGTCCCCGTCGAAGGTGTCGGCGTACAGGCGGGCCAGACGCTGGCGGAGTCCGGACCGGCCACGCAGCGGCAGGACCACGTTCGGTCCGTCCAGCGCGACGGCGTACGGGCGGCCGTCGGTGGAGTTCACGAACCGGTACCGCTCCCGCGCGAGCGCGACCAGCCGCACCGCCGCCGAAGGCTTTTTCCCGCCCTCCTCGGCCGGCGGGACGGTCTTACTCACGGCCCGCCGCCCCGTGCTCACGCCCGGTCCGTCGCCGCTCACGGCGGCCCTTCCGGTGTTCACGCCGGGCGTGCCCGCGCTCACGGTGGACCGGTCGGTGCTCACGGTCGATCGGTCGGCCGACTGTCCGGGGGCGATCGGTCGGGCGTGGCCGTTCACGACAGAAGGTGCGGTGTTCACGCCGACTCCTTTCGGTCCATCGGGGCGAGGGTGTGTGCCGGTCCGCACAGGCGAGTCCCCGTCCGACTTCCGGCTCCCCGGGTGGCGCCTGAGCTGTGGTGGACGGTCCGGTGAACATCTCCGTGAACGCGGTGAACACCGCCGTGAGTTTTTGACCCACTCACGTGAGTGGCTAAGGCCGGGTGGACGGTCGACTGTCCACCTGCGGCGGACGCGTGGCTGTCGGTGGACTGGCGGGCGTGCGCGAGTCGGGCCAACAGCCGCCAGTCGACAGCCGTGAACACGTCGGTGAACGGGTCGGTGGACCGGTGAACGTCCACCCGATCCACCTCGGATCCACCTGACCCAACGTGCCGGTTCGCTGACGGCGAGTCGGCCGACCGACCCGAGGGGGACGGCGGGGGCGCGTGGACGGGGATCGGGTGGACGGTCGGGGCGTCCACCGTGTTCACCGACCGCAGCACCAGCAGCGCCAGCAGGAGCGACAGCCGGTCGCCCTTCGCGGTGTTGCACGGCCGGCAGGCCAGTACGAGGTGGTTGGCCGACCAGGTGCGCAGCAGACTGATCGGCACGACGTGGTCGAGCGTCGCGTGCTGCAGGTTGGGGAACGGCGTGTGGCAGTAGGTGCAGCGGGCCCCGTCGCGCCGGGCGAGGGTGAGCTTCCTCGCCCGGCGACGGGCCGCGTTCAGGTGCGGCCGGTCGTGCAGACTCATGCGGCGAGCTCCATGGCGCGCTCGCGGCCGTGGAGCTGGGCCAAGGCGTGCAACCGGCTCTCCGGGCAGTCCGAGACGACCGGGCCGTAGAACGTCTCGCCCGTGGCCGGGGTGACGATCAGCGGAGCCGACCGCTCGTACATGAAGTGGACGCGGCCGAAGGCAATCCGGTGCGCGAACAGGCGCCGCTGGTAGTCGGGCATGACCGACTTCATCTCGCGACGAGCCGCCTTCTCCTCCGGCGTCAGCGGCAGATTGGTGACCTTGCTGCCCTCAATGACGACCTGCGGGTTGACCTCGCGGTTCAACTGTGTGCCCAGCCACACCAGACGGTCGGCGGGAAGCGTTGCGGCGACCTCGGCCACGATGGCGTTGAGCTCCTTCACCGGAGTCGGGTCGGCCAGCGCCTGTGCATGAAGGCGCCGCGGCAACCGGTCCTCACCCGCCAGGTAGAGGCACACGGCGTACTCGGCCGTGTTCATCAGCCTGGCTTCGGCGTTGGTGAACCAGGAGTCGACGGTCAGCCGGTGGGCCAGCTCCCAGCACCGGGCCACCGACTCATCGGTCATCGGCTCCAGGTGCACGAAGTCGCGCATGAGCTCCAACACCCACTCCACGCCGTTGCTCGCGACCGCGTCCGCGACGGACCGGCGGTGATCACTCAGAGTCGCCCCCATCCGCTTGTCCGCCCACGTCTCCAGCAGGACACAGGCCGTCTGCGCCCGGTTCAGCTCCACGTGGCCGACCGGCACCCGCGGGTACGCCTCACCGGGAAGGCGGCGGTCCCGCACCTCGAACTCGGCGGGCTGGATCTCGACCTGTAAGGCCAGGCTGGGCAGGGTTGCATGCATCATGGATGTGCCCCTTTGCGGGTAGGGGAGCGGCTGACTGCTTGGCGGTAGGGAGCCGCTCCCTGCTTGGAGCCCTGGCTTTGACCAGGGCTTTTGTGCGTCAGTACCCATGGCAGTACGCCGCTCTCCGATCGATCGATCCGATCGGCGGGCACATCCCTAAGGTTCCCTAGGGCGCCTTAGGGTGTCAAGCGGTACGCTAGGGAAGGCATCCACTGACACAAGGGAGCTGACGTGATGTCGGATCAGGCCGACAACCGAGCGCCGTACGCCCAGATCGCCGCCCACTACACGGAATTGATCGCGTCCGGCGAGTTGCGGCCGGGCTCACTTCTGCCGAGCATCAAGAACCTTGCGCAGGAGTGGCACGTCAGCACGGCGACCGCCGAAAAGGCTCTGCGGAAGCTGCGTAGCGAAGGGCTCGTCAGGGGCATTCACGGCATCGGGACCGAGGTGCTGGACCGTCCCTCCCCGATGTCTTCGGGAGCCCAGCGTCAGGACCGGGGGCGCCGTAGCGGGTCGAGCTGGGGATCGGGCGAACGGTCTGACTCTCACCAGGCGTCGGTGGTACCGGCGCCGGCCGACGTGGCCCAGGCCCTGGACATGGAGCCCGGTTCGGATGTGATCCGCCGCCGCCGTGTGTACCGCGACAGGCACGGCATCGTGGCGCACTCCACGTCGTGGATCCCTGTCCGATACGGGAAGCTGGTCCCCCAACTGGCGGAGAGCGAGCGCCTGACCGGCGGGACGTCGCTACAGCTCATCGCCCAGGCCACGGGTCGGCCGATCACCCACCGGATCGACAGTGCGTCGGCGCGGCTGCTGACGCCGACGGATGCGGAGCTCCTGGAACTGGACCCTGCGAACCCTCCTGCCGATCCGGTCGTCGTCATGACGGCGAAGTTTGTCGACAACGCGGGCAACGTCGTGGAGTACGGCGTCGACCTCGGAGGCCCCGGCCGGACGTGGCGCACGGAATCGGAGGTCACGCAGTGACGGCCGACTCCGCTCCGCGGCCGTTCTGCATCCTGATGGCAGGCCTTCCCGGCTCGGGCAAGACGACGCTGTCACGCGCCTTCACAGATCGCGGATTCAGCAGGCTGTGCCCGGATGAGGAGATGTTCCGCCGGCACGGCGTCTACGGCGTCGACTTCCCCCGGGGCACCTTCCCGGCCCTGGAACGTCCGGTGCTCGAAGAGACCTCTGTAGAGCTCCGCGAGCGGCTCCAGGCGGGGTGCAACGTGGTGGTCGACCATGGCTTCTGGACCCCGGACGACCGCGCTCGATGGCGATCGATCGCCACGGACGCCGGCGCGGTGGCCGTGCTCGTCTACCTGGAGGCGAGCCACGAAGAACTCTGGTCCCGCGTGAGCAAGCGAAACGCGCAGCACGAAGCCGATCCAAACTCGATCTACTTCTCCGAAAGCGACCTGGCCCGCTATCGAACAAGGTTCGTCCCCCCGGGGCCGGACGAACCCCACCTCGTCTACAGCGGTGACCCCGATTCGGTGCTGAAGGCCCTGGAAGAGGTAGGGCTGAGCTTCGGGTGCTAGACGCTAGATGCCTGGTCAGGGTGCCTGCGGGCTGCTAGTGGCACTGCTAGACCTAGCAAGGGGAGGTGCTAGGTCTAGCACGCCGTCACGCCCACCGTGACGCGGAGGCACGCAGGTCAGCGGCATCGTCCCACCCGGAAGGCAGGGCGGCGTCACGGCCGTGACGGCATGGTGTGACGGCATTGTTCGGGGCGACCTTCGGCCGCGCGACTCTTGGCAGATCGTTTCGCTCGGATCATCCCCTACCGCCTACCTGATGCTCCTGACGCGTCGCTCCTGGGTGCCATGGTCGAGGGCCCGCGTCTTGTAGTGCTCCGAAAGTCTCTACGGAGCGAGATCGCCTGAGCATCAAAAGGGTGATGTTCGTGGTGAGTTGGCTCAGGAGTGAACGATTCGCCGCAAACCAGACGTGCTCTCCTCGTACCCGGTTGGCAGCCGATCTGGGGTGTCGACCAGGCCATCACGCGACGAGACCTGGGAGATCGTCAATGGGAACGAGCACACCTAACGCAAGGCAGCCTTTGGCGGAGGCGCTTGCGCAAGTTCACACGCCTGACTCATTCGCCAGGGCTCTCAGTTCGGGAGTCCTCCGCGACGCGATCCAGAAGTTTGAGGAAGGAGAGACTGAGAGCGTGGAGTTCAACGCCAAGATCATCGTCTCTCCCCAAGAGGTCGCTGCGCGCCGCCCTCCCCGTGGCGAGTGCTGGTGCCTATGCATTGGCGGCTGGTGTATCTGCATCTGCAAGATCGAGCTGTAGCGTTCTCGGTCTGCGACGCTTGAGACCTGGCGTGTCTGGCATCCCTCGCCTGACGCCCCTGCCCCCAGGCGCTCGCCCCTATGACCGGTGGCGGCGGATGATCGAGCGGCTGCCGGTGCGGTGTACGTCCGTAGTCGGCCAGGACTCCAGAAGGAGCCTGACCTGCGACAACACTCCTGATTGAGAGTGGACGCTGCGGACGCTGCGGACTCTGGCGGACGCTAAACAAATTGTTTAGCGTCCGCAGTGTTTGCGCAGGCCAGCTCATACAGGCAGACCCTCGCGGACGCTGCGGACGCTGCTTTCCCTTAACTCTCTAGGACGAGAGTCTCCCTCATGCCCCAAGACGGGTTTCTCGTGTGGATGGTTGGTCAGAGAGGCTCTTAGCTGGGGGCGCCGCGCCGGAACAGCAAGAAGAGCACGCCCCGCGCCGGGTGCTCCTCTTGCTTGTTGTGCGGGGCGCGGCCGTGGCGGCACTCGTGTGTCTTCCTGACCACCTTTCGACCACCTCTCGTGTCCTGCGGTTGGTCGGGCCTTCCAAGCGGGGATGGGGGTGGGTGCTCATGCCGTCTCCTGGGGCCGGGCCTGACGAATGGAGCTGTCCAGGGCGTTGCGAATCGTGGCGGGGCACTCGGCAGCGGTGAGTCCCCGCGTCTCCCCCTGCTTGGAAGGCCTCCTCTACCTTGTGGCGGGGGATGTCGCCCCATGCGACGAAGCGCCCCACCTTGAAGGCGCTGCGGTTGAGGGTGTTGTCCGCCTGCTTCGGCGGCGCGGTGCGGACCACATCGCATCCCACTCCAGCGCCGCGGCCGGATGAGAAAAGACCACCCGGCCGCGGCGCGGGGTGGTCTCTTCAAGCACGGCCAGCGAGCGGCGGAGCGTGGCGGTCGCCCCCCAGCTAAGAGTCTCGGTAGCTCCACTGCCCAGTAGCCGCCGGCCGGGCGGAAGCACCTGAGGGAGAGGCGCCCGAGAATCGTCCGCCCGAAGGGCGGTCCTTCCTGCTCTTCCTGCTTGTACGCGCTACGCGGCCGGGCCGTCTGTGGGCCGTCGAAGGGCCGCTGACGGTGACCAACAACGACCAATGACGACCCCTCCGCCGGGGCTCGACCGCTGGTCACTGGTCGTTCGCTCAGGTCGCCAAAGGCGCCATCAAGAACCAGGGCAAGAAGAAGTAGCGCGGCACGTGTGAAGGGCCCCGTCCTGCGGACGGGGCCCTTCACGGTGCGTGGGCCGGGTGCGGCGGGTCAGCCGCCGCACTGGCAGGGCGCGCCGGACTGGCAGCCGCAGCCGCAGCCCGAGCCGCAGCCGCATGCCGCGAGCAGGGGCAGGCGCAGCGGCTCCGGCTTGGGAAGCTGCTCCTGCTCCGGCGTGACGGGGACGGGGGAATCTGGCATGGATCCTCCTCGGAGGCGGGGTACGGGCTGGCGGTCGTACGTGCCTTCGCCCTCATTCATGCCCAGCGGCACCGGCGCGTCAACGGCGCATCGGGGCTCAGCGCCCCGGCCCCCGGCCGCCCGCTCACACGGGCTCGACCGGCGGCTGCAGCTCGTCGGCGTACTCGCCCGTCACCAGGTACACCACACGCTTGGCCACCGATACCGCGTGGTCGGCGAAGCGCTCGTAGTACCGGCCCAGCAGGGTCACGTCCACCGCGGTCTCGATGCCGTGCTTCCAGCGGTCGTCCATCAGGTGCTGGAACAGCGTGCGGTGCAGCTGGTCCATCTCGTCGTCGTCCGTCTCCAACTGCATCGCCAGGTCGACGTCCTTGGTGATGATGACCTCGGCCGCCTTGGCCATCAGCCGCTGGGCGAGCTGCCCCATCTCCAGGATGGTGGCGTGCAGGTCCCGCGGCACCGCCGACTCCGGGAAGCGCAGCCGCGCCAGCTTCGCGACGTGCTGCGCCAGGTCGCCCGAGCGCTCCAGGTCGGCGCTCATGCGCAGCGAGGTCACCACGATCCGCAGGTCGGTCGCGACCGGCTGCTGGCGGGCCAGCAGGGCGATGGCACGGGCTTCGAGGTCGTGCTGGAGGTCGTCGACCTTCTGGTCGGCGGCGATGACGCTCTCGGCGAGCTTCAGGTCGGCGTCGAGCATGGACGTCGTGGCCCGCCCGATCGCGGAACCGACCAGCCGGGCCATCTCGACCAGGCTCTCCCCGATCGAATCCAGTTCCTCGTGGTACGCGTCACGCATGGGTGTCCCTCTCTTGGCCTACTGCGCTGCTGCCCCTGGCACGGGCGGGTGGGTGCGGCCTCATGTCCCACGTTGACACGTTCGGCCGCAAACGCGTCCGACTCCGGCATCCCAAGTGAATCAACCCCGTCGTCACGGTGAACTCTGGGCGACGACTGTTCGAGGCGCCACCCGAACGGCTGTGGAAGTGCCATTGCGCCTGCTTAACCTGGATGCATGGACGTGAACGCGGCGGTCGCCGCAGCTGCAGCGATCGCCGGTGCCTGCACCGGTGTGGTCGCGACGCTGGCGTTCCGCTGGAGTGAGCGTGACCAGGCCCGCCCCACCCGGAGCTCCATGCGCCCGGACATCAACGCGGTGCTCCCGCCCGGAGTCGACACCGTACTGTCCGTCCTCCGCTCCTCCGCCGTCGTCCTCGACGAGGGTGACGCGGTGGTCAAGGCCAGCTCGGCGGCGTACGCCCTCGGGCTCGTCCGCGGCGGCAAGCTGGCCGTCGAGCCCATGCTCCACATGGCCCGCGACACCCGCCGGGACGGGGAGATACGGCAGGTCGAGCTCGACCTGCCCCGGCGCGGCACCGGCCGCGGCGAGGCCCTCGCGGTCTCGGCGCGCGTCGCCCCGCTCGGCTCCAGGCTCGTGCTGCTGCTGGTCGAGGACCTCACCGAGGCCCGCCGCATCGAGGCCGTACGGCGCGACTTCGTCGCGAACGTGTCGCACGAGCTGAAGACGCCGGTGGGCGCGATCTCGCTGCTGTCCGAGGCCGTCATGGACGCCGCGGACGACCCCGAGGCGGTCAGCCGCTTCGCCGGGCGCATGCAGATCGAGGCCACCCGGCTGATCAACCTCGTCCAGGAGCTCATCGACCTCTCGCGCGTGCAGAACGACGAACTGCTGGAGGACGCCGAGCCGGTCCGCGTGGACACGCTCGTGGCGGAGGCGATGGACCGCTGCCGCCACACGGCGTCCGCCAAGCAGATCACCATGGCGGCGGGCGGTACCTCCGACCTGTTCGTCTGGGGACACCGCGGCCAGCTCGCGGCGGCCCTGGGCAACCTCGTCGAGAACGCCGTCAACTACAGCCCGGCACGCACCCGCGTCGGCATCGCCGCCCGCAAGGTGGCGGCGCCCGGCGGCGACATGATCGAGGTGGCCGTGACCGACCAGGGAATCGGCATCCCGGAGAAGGACCGCGAGCGGATCTTCGAGCGCTTCTACCGCGTGGACCCGGCCCGCTCCCGCGCCACCGGCGGGACGGGGCTCGGCCTCGCGATCGTGAAGCACGTCGCGGCCTCCCACGGCGGCGAGGTGTCCGTGTGGAGCTCGGAGGGCCAGGGCTCCACGTTCACCCTGCGGCTGCCCGAGGCCGCCGCACCGTCGTCCCACCACGGTTCGTCCGCCGGCCGGGCCGCCCCCGCCCCCGGTCACCCGACCCCAGCTTGAACCAGAGAACCAGCCATCCCAGCCCCGGAGGTCCTTCCGTGACCCGTGTGCTCGTCGTCGAGGATGAGGAATCCTTCAGCGACGCCCTGTCCTACATGCTCCGCAAGGAGGGCTTCGAGGTCGCCATTGCGGCGACGGGGCCCGACGGGCTCGACGAGTTCGAGCGCAACGGCGCCGACCTCGTCCTCCTCGACCTGATGCTCCCGGGCCTGCCGGGCACGGAGGTCTGCCGCCAGCTGCGAGGCCGCTCCAACGTCCCCGTGATCATGGTGACCGCCAAGGACAGCGAGATCGACAAGGTCGTCGGGCTGGAAATAGGAGCCGACGACTACGTGACCAAGCCCTTCTCCTCGCGGGAGCTGGTCGCCCGCATCCGCGCGGTCCTGCGCCGCCGCGGAGAGCCGGAGGAGGTCGCCCCGGCCGCGCTGGAGGCCGGCCCGGTGCGCATGGACGTCGACCGGCACGTCGTCACCGTCGCCGGCGCCAAGGTGGACCTCCCGTTGAAGGAGTTCGACCTGCTGGAGATGCTGCTGCGCAACGCGGGGCGGGTCCTGACCCGCATGCAGCTGATCGACCGGGTGTGGGGCGCGGACTACGTCGGCGACACCAAGACCCTCGACGTGCACGTCAAGCGGCTGCGCGCCAAGATCGAGCCCGACCCGGGCGCCCCGCGCTACCTGGTCACCGTCCGAGGCCTCGGCTACAAGTTCGAGCCGTAAAGCAAACCTCCGGGCCTCGGCCACGGGACAACGGAAGGGCCCCGTCCGCAGCAGCAGCAGCGGACGGGGCCCTTCCCGTTCGTACGGGGTGCTCGGCGCGTCAGTGGCCGGCAGCGCGCGACGCCGAGGCCGACGGCGACGGGGACGTACCCGCGGCCGGGGAGCCCGAGGCGGCGCCCGACGGGGTGGCGGCGGGGGAACCGGACGGCGAACCGGACGGGGCGGCGGCCGGGGAGCCCGACGG
>NZ_JACBGN010000379.1 GCF_013401435.1 Streptomyces sp. BR123 | reverse complement strand
GCGCGTTCCCGGTCCGCCAGTCCTTGCCCACGAGCAGGAGGACCCCGGTGGCGTCGTCGACCTTCTGCACCGCCGAGGCCGGCAGGCCCAGCGCGGTGGCCACGGCCGCCGCGTCACCTGCCAGGTCCGGGCTGGAGAAGCGGACCACGGTGGTGTCCTCGGCCCCGGTCAGGTTGTCGGCGACGGCCTTGGTGAAGCCCTTGCCGGCCAGCACCGAGACGACCTCCAGGGCCCGGCCCTTCACCTTGCCCTGGGCGCCGTCCCTGCCGCCGGTGGCGTTGCGCACCGTGACCGGGATCCTCGCCGGCGGGGCGGCCTGGTCCACGGCGGGCCGGGAGGGGGTCGGCGGTGCGGCGGACGCGGCGCCGCCGGGCGCCGCCGCGGACGAGGACGGGGCCGGGGAGGCCGCGCCGCCGGGCTGCTCGGGGCCCTTGCCGTCGAGCGGGAGGTCCTCGCGGATCATGCGGAACAGGTCCTCGGCCTCGCCGGGCTTCGGCTCGACCCGGGCGGAGTCCGACGGGCTGTAGATCCACGGCATGGTCGTCATGGTGATCCGGCCGGGATCGACCTTCTTGAGCTCCATGCTCAGGTCGTACAGCTTGTCGATCTTGTTCAGGCCGGGGTCGACGACCATGGCCTTGATGGCCGCCTGCGCCAGGCTGTTGAGCTTCATCGGATTGCTCAGCTTGGCGTTCTTGCGGAACTCGCGGGCCATCGAGTTCATGTACATGTGCTGGGCGTGGGCGCGGCCGATGTCGCTGCCGTCCTCGAAGCCGTAGCGGGTGCGCAGCCACTGCAGGGCCACCTCGCCCTGGATGACGTTCTCGCCCTTGGGCAGCTTCAGGCCGGAGCCCTTGCCGTCCCTGGTGCGGGAGTGCACGTTCTCCTGGACGCACACCGGGACGCCGCCGATGGCGTCCGCCATCGTCACCACGCCCTTGAAGTCGATCATCATGAAGTGATCGATCGGGATCTTGGTCAGCTCCTGCCAGGCGGCGACCGTGCAGCCCGGGCCGCCGCGGCTGAGGGACTCGTTCGTCTGGACGAGGCCCCGGCTGGCGGGGTGCACCTTGCCGTTCGGCTCGGTGCACTTGGGCATCTTCAGCAGCGTGTCGCGCGGCATGGACACCACGGACATGTTGGAGCGGTCCGCGGACAGGTGCAGCAGCATCTGCACGTCCGCCAGGGGCGGCCCGTCGAAGGTGTCCCGCGCGCCGCCGAGGGCCTGGTTCTCCGCGCCGTCGCGGGCGTCGGAGCCGATGAGGAGGATGTTCAGCGGGGTCTGCCCGAAGGCGTTGGGCCTGGAACCGCCCAGCTTGCTGTCGCCGAGGTTGAGCGCGTCGGTCTGGATGCTGCCGTTGAGGTGCCGGTAGTAGAGGTAGCCCGCCGCCGCCGTCGCGAGTATGAGGAAGGCCAGGACGGAGGCCGTCCAGCGCAGTACGCGCCGCTTGCCGCGCCGGGTCGCCGGTATTCCGGCGCCGGGCGCGCCGGTACCCGGCGCGGCTGGTCCGTCGGAGGGGCCGCCGGATATGTCGTCGGCCGGCCGGGCGGGCGCCCCCTCCCCTCGCATGCTGTCGTTCCTCACGGGTCCCCCCTCGAAATCACTTCATGACTGTGGTGCGCCGGCCGGGCCGGCGCACATCGGATGGCCGGCCCGGGGCCGGCCGGTCGGCTACTTGGCGCAGACCGCCTTGTCCGCCTCGACGCGCTGGATCTCGTCGGGCGCCTTCTGAGGCGCCGTCATCGGGATCCCCGCCCCCTTGAAGTCCGCGCCGAGCGTCAGCTTCATCGCGGTCCGGGGCCCGGCGTCCGCCGTGCCCACCTTCAGTGCCGAGGCCGGCAGCCCCATGATGTCCGCCAGCGCCCGCGCCTGGTCCGCCTGGTTCGGGGCGAACTCCAGCAGAGTGGCGTCCAGCTTGGCGGGCGCGTTGCCGAGGTTGCTCGCCTTGGCGACGCCCTTGCCGGTCTGCAGCCAGGTGAGGGTGGTGGAGGCCGAGCCCGCGGGCCCACCGCCGTTGTAGATGTCCACCCGTACGTCCCGCGCCCCGGCGCGGGGGCCCTGCATGAGCGCTTCCTGCCTGGCCCTGGTCTCGGCGTCGGCCGCGTCCTTGGCGGCCTGCTCCTTCTTCTCGACCTCGGTGAGCGAGACGTCCCCGCGGATCATCTGGAGCAGGGGGTCGGCCAGCGCGTTGTCGAGGACGACGGTGGCCTTCACCTTCTCGGCCGGGTTGTCGAGCACCGGCAGGGTGGTGAAGGTGACGTTCTTGAGGTTCATGTCCTTCAACTCGCCGGCCAGGTTGGTGAGTTTTTCGATGGACCCTATGCCCGAGTCCACGGTCAGCGACTTGGTGGCCGCCTCGGCGAGGGAGAAGAACTTCTTCGGGCTGGTCAGGGTCTCCTTCGACTTCATCTCGCGCAGCATCGAACTCAGGAACTGCTGCTGCGTCTTGATGCGGTCGAGGTCGCTCTCGTTGCCGAAGGCGTGCCGGGTCCGTACGAAGGCCAGGGCCTGCTCGCCCTGCAGCCGGTGCTCGCCGGGGCCCAGCTTCAGCTTGGAGTCCTTGTCGTCGACGCCCTTCTCCAGACAGACGGGCACACCGCCGACCGCGCTGCTCAGCACCTTCACCGCGTTGAAGTCGACCATCATGAAGTGGTCGACGGTGATCCCGGTGAGCTCCTTGACCGTGCGCATCGTGCAGCCGGGGTCGCGGCCCTCCTGGCCGAGGCTGGTGTTGAAGCGGGTGCCCTTCTGGGCCGGGATCGTCTTCATCGTCCCGTCCGGCTGCTTGGTGGGGCAGGCCGGGATGTTCGTGATCAGGTCGCGGGGGATGCTCAGCGCCGTGGCGTTGGAGCGGTCCCTGGAGACGTGGAAGAGGATCGTGGTGTCGGCGTGGCCGGGGCTGCCGGAGTCGCCGTAGCCCTCGTTGCCGGCGCCGGAGCGCTTGTCCGTGCCGATGACGAGGATGTTGATGGGCTGGTCCTTTTTGAAACCGCCCGTCCCCGCGTCGCCGACGTCGGTGACCCTCAGATTGCCGTTCAGGTGGTTGTAGTACAGGTACGCCCCGAGCGAGCCGCCGACCAGCAGGAAGGCGAGGGTGCCGCCGGTGGCGACCAGGAGCCGCCTGCGGCGGGCGTTGCCCGAGCCGCTCTTGCGGGTCCGCCTGGTGCGCCGGCCCGGCCGGGTCTCGCCGCGGCGCGGCCCGGGGACCGCCGGGGAGGGAGAGTCCGCGGGCGCGGGCGTCTTGGGACCCTGGGGGCTCTTGGAGCTCGTGGGGCTCTTGGCGCTCTTGGCGCTCTGCGGCGATTCCGGCGCTCCGGAGCGGGCGCCGGCCGACCTGCGGCCGCGGGGGGAGGTCGCGGAGCGCTGTCCTTGCGGAGCGCTGCGGTCCAGTTGCAGTTCGTAATTGCCGGTGCGGGGGTTGAGCACCCACTGGTCTGCGGGGTCGATTTCCTCCGCACGCCCACGGCTCTGCGCATCCACGGTTGCTCGAATCCTCCGTCGGTGCCTCGCGACGCGCCTCCCCCAAGACGCCCGGTCAACGATCCGGCTGCTGGTGCACGGCCTCTTTGCTGGCCAGGGCACCGGACCGCTCACCTTATCCGCCCCTGTCAGCGTCAAACCATGGTGGTGACAAATTCCACTCCCCTTATAACGGGGCATACCCCCCAAGCCCCTCCGCTTCGTACACCGGCTTTTGGCATTGCTTTACCGGCAGTCGGTCATCCCCGCGGTGGTACCCGGGAAGGTCGGGACGGACTCGGGCGCCGTGCCCGTCCCGGCCGGCGACGGCTCGGCGCTCCCGGCCTCCGCCCGTGCGGCGTCCCGCTCCCGGCCCTCCGCCTCCGCCGGCGGGACCACCGTCAGCGGCTGGTCCGCGCGCAGCCGCTGGAACAGTCGGGCCGCGTCCGGCTGCACGAGTTCGTCCCGGTTCGGGTTGGCCGCGTACGGACGGCGCGGCACCGTCAGGAACTTCACCTGGTCGGTCGGTATGTCCCGGATGCCCCGCACGAGTTCGTACAGCCCGCGCAGCGAGGCCAGCTTCGGGTCGGTGGTCACGGACCGGGTCGCCGCGTCCAGCAGCGGGTACAGCCGGCCCGGATTCAGCAACACCCCGTTGCCCTGCACCTTCTTCACCAGTGCGCCGAGGAACTGCTGCTGGCGGTCCATCCGTTCGGTGTCGCTGCCGTCTCCCATGCCGTAGCGGGCGCGCACGAACCCGAGCGCCTGCTCGCCCCGCAGGGTCTGCCGGCCCGCCGGGAGCCGCAGCCGGGCCTCCGGGTCGATCATCGGCTGCTTGAGGCACACCTCCACGCCGCCGACCGCGTTCACCATCTTCTTGAACCCGCCGAAATCCACCACCATGTGGTGGTCGATCCGGATCCCGGTCAGCTTCTCGACCGTACGGATCGTGCAGGCGGCCCCGCCCCACTGGAACGCCCAGTTGAACTGCGCGAACTGCGCCGCGGTGCGGCTCCCGTCCGGCATCAGGCAGCTCGGGACGTTCGTCATCAGGTCCCGGGGGATCGACACCGCCGTCGCGCTCCGCCGGTCCGCGGGCAGGTGCAGCAGGATCACCGTGTCCGAGCGCTCGGCGCCCCCGTCCCGCCCGTAGCGGGAGTTGGCAGGGCCGGAGCGCGAGTCCGAGCCGATCAGCAGGATGTTCCGGGAGCCGCCCGCGACGGGCGTCGGGCGTTCCCGCTCGAAGCGCTCCAGCTCGGACGCCGCCGAGGTGTCCTCGGTGATGTTCGCGTCCAGCTTCCGGTACAGCCACCAGCCCGTCCCCGCCCCGGCCAGCACCAGCAGCGAGATCCCGGCCCCGGCCCAGCGCAGCAGCAGCCGGCGCCGACGGCCGCGCGGAGGCTGCGGGGAGCCTCCAGCCGCCTCGGTGGCGTCGGGTATGCCTGCGCTGTCCGTCACGTGAGCACCGTCCCTCGCCGCGGGGGCAGGAGGCCGCACGGGTGTACGCACGGCCGTAAGCATCCTGCCTCCGCGGCCGGGACGCGGCCCGGGGGCGGCCCCCTGTCCAGACCCGAACGGGTGAAAGATCGGCACACTCGCGGCCCTCACGGCCCGGCCCTCACGGCCCGGCCCTCACGGCCCGGCCCTCACGGCCCGGCCCTCACGGCCCGGCGCTCACGGCGCCGGGCTCACAGTAGGGCGTTCGCCGGGCCGGGCCCGGCCGGGCGGGGTTTACGGCGCCGGGCTCGCCGCGCCGGGCTCACCGCACGGTGTGGGTGACCCGCTCCGCCTCCGTGCGCTGGGCCAGACCCTCCGCCGGCAGCCGGTCCAGGTGCCGGCACAGCACCACGGATCCGCCCGCCGCCAGGGCCGCGAACAGCCCCGCCGACAGCCCCTCCCACGTGGCGTAGCCGAGACCGGACAGCACCCGCGACCCCGGGCCCAGGCCCAGCCTCGCCGCGTCCTCGCGGGCCCGGCCGACGATCGCGGCGTACGACAGCTCCTCGCCGCCGACCACCAGCCCCGGCCCCTCCGCGTCGACGGGCACGAACGGCGCGAACCGGTCACCCTGTCCGGGCACCTCCACCGCGTAGTCCGCGAACCCGGCGGGCGGCTGCGGGAACCGCCCGCCCAGCGGCCGCAGCGCCAGCGCCACCCTCTCGCCCGAACAGGCGGCCGCCTCCTCCAGTGTGTCGGGGCCGCTCACCACCAGATCGGCACCGGCCGGATCCCCGCCCACCTCGGCGACCACCCCGACCGAGGCGCACGCGAGCAGCCACACGGCGCTCTGCCAGTGCCCGGGCAGCAGCAGCGCGAGCCGGTCGCCGGGCTCTGCGCCGAGATCGCCCTGGAGCAGATTGGCGGTCTTGGCCACCCAATTGGCGAAGGTCGCGACGGACAATTCCACGCGTTCGCCCGTGGCGTCGTCGTAGAACGTCACGAGGGGGCGGCCCGGATCGGCGGCGAGCGCGGATCGCAGCAGGTCGGCAGGGGTGCGGTCAGATGCGTTCACCCGCCCCAGCGTACGCGGGCCCCCTCGCCGTACGGCGGGGTGCGGCTCACCCGGCCGGGGGAGCCGCACCCCGCAGGGAGCAGACGGGCCGTCAGTTCTCCGATGGCGGTCCGCGGGGCGTGTGCTCAGCATCGCTTGCATGCGTGGATCACTTGCCTCCGCGGTCGGCGTCGCGACCGCCGCCGCCCTCGCCCTGCCGCTCGCCCTGTCCACCCCGGCCCTGGCCGGGTCATCCCCCACGGCCCCCGCCGGCTCCACCCAGTCCCTGCCGCTC
>NZ_JACBGN010000378.1 GCF_013401435.1 Streptomyces sp. BR123 | reverse complement strand
CTCGGGTGGTCAGTGGGGGCGGCGGGCCGCGGCGGCGGGGATGGCGTCGGCGAGGCGGTCGAGGACGGCCCCGGCCTGCTCGTCGGTGAGGGTCAGCGGGGGCAGGAGCCGGACGACGCTGGAGTGGCGGCCGCCGAGGTCGACGATCAGGCCCCGCCTGAGGCACTCCTGCCGGACGGCTGCGGCGAGGTCGGGGGCAGCGGCCCGGGTTGCGGGGTCGACCAGTTCGACGCCGATCATCAGGCCGCGGCCGCGGACGTCCCCGATGCAGGGGTGGTCCCCCGCCAGGCCGCCCAGGGCGGTGAGCATCCGCACGCCCAGGGCTCCGGCGCGCTCGGCCAGGCGGTTCTGCCGTACGAAGGCGAGGGTGGCGGTGCCGGCGGCCATGGCCAGCTGATTGCCGCGGAAGGTGCCGGATTGGGCACCGGGGGTCCAGACGTCCAGGCCGGAGCGGTAGACGAGCACCGCCAACGGGAGGCTGCCGCCGATCGCCTTGGACATGACCATCACATCCGGGACCACCCCCGCGTGGTCGACGCCCCAGAAGGCACCGGTCCGGCCGACACCGGTCTGCACCTCGTCCGCGATCAGCGGGATCCCGCGCGCCTCGGTGATCTCGCGCAACCGGCGCAGCCAGGGGTCCGGCGCCGGCAGGACCCCGCCCTCGCCCTGTACCGGCTCGACGAGCATCCCGGCCGGGGCCGGAACCCCGCCTTTCGGATCGTCCAGGAGGCTCTCGGTCCAGCGCGCCCCGAGCCGGGCTCCCTCGCCGCCTCCGACGCCGAACGGCCAGCGGAGGTCGTGCGGATACGGAAGCCGGGTCACCCGTACGTCGAGGACCACGTCGTGGTCGGCGCCGGTGAACGCGAGCAGCCGGGAGCGCCCGGTCGCGGCGCGGACCAGCTTGACCGCGGCCTCGACGGCGTCCGCGGCGGTGGGCCCGCAGAACTGGATGCGGGCGTCTGCGGCCAACTCGGATGGCAGGTTGGCGAACAGCTCGGTGGTGAAGGCGTCCTTGACCGGGGATGCCAGGTCCAGGATGTGCAGGGGGGCACCGGAGTCGAGGACGCTGCGGATGGCTTCGAGCACCACGGGATGGTTGTGGCCCAGGGCCAGGCGGCCCGCGCCGGAGAGGCAGTCGAGGTAGCGGCGGCCGTCGGCGCCCTCGATGGTGAGGCCGCGGGCGCGGACCGGGACGACCGGCAGGGAGTGCGCGTACGTGCGAACGGCCGACTCCCGCACCGCCTGGCGCCGCAGGATGCCCTCCGCCGCCTCCGCACCGTCACCCGTCGCACCGCTCCCCGTACCGCTGTTCCCTGCTGCCCCGTGCCCCGGTGCCGCCCTGCTCCCCTGCGCCGGGCCCTGCGACGCCACGTCATGCTCGGTCAACGCCACGAGTGTCGGACCTCCCGCACGGACTGCTCTGCCGGTTGCGCCTCGAACAGGAACGCGGCGCCCCATCCCCCGTACGTACCAACGACGGTGGCGGCGGCTGAACACGGGCGGGTTCAAGATCCTTGCTGTGCGCCGTGCGCTGTGTGCGGTGCCGGACGGGCAGTCCCGGGAACCGCGGGCCCGGCCTGTGCCGTCCCCAACAGCAGCGGCATAGTGGGGTGCTGCACTTTCGGCGGCCCGCACCCCATCGCGGCCGCCGCCCACGCCCGGAACCACCAGGGGGATTGACGACATGCGACCGAACCGACCGGTCACCGCGATTCTGTGCGCGGCGGCACTTGCGATGACCGCCGCCGCCTGCGGACCCGGCGACGGTGAGGCCGGCGGAGACGCCAAGCCGACCGTGGCGGCGAACGTCCCGCCAGGAACGGACGGGATCAAGATCCCCGACCAGCTCAAGGACAAGCTGAAGCAGCACGGCATAGACCTGGAGAAGTGGCGGGGAGGTGAGTGGAAGAACTGGAACAAGGACGACTGGCTGCGCGAGGCGGGCGACTACATCAACCCGGTCATCGAGGGCCTGTGGGATCCGGACCGTATGCGTGAGGCCGCCAAGACCCCGCAGCCGCCGGCCATCGACCCGGACGCCGGCAAGGACCAGGGCGTCACCGATCCCACCCCGGCCCCGGTGGCGGCGAAGCCGGCCGCCACGCCGTACCACTCGAGCGTCCCGTATTCCGGCAAGGTCTTCTTCGACGGCCCCGAGGGTTCCATGGTGTGCTCGGCGACCGTGGTCAAGGACCCGGCCCACCCGGGCAAGTCGAACATGGTGTGGACGGCGGGCCACTGCGTGCACGCGGGCAAGGCGGGCGGCTGGTACCGCAACATCGCCTTCGTCCCCTCGTACAACAACGCGGGCAAGCCCTCGGCGCAGCTCAAGGGCGCGCCGCGGCAGGAGGTCGCCCCGTACGGCGTGTGGTGGAGCGATTGGGCGCAGACCTCGGACCAGTGGATCGCGCAGGGCGGTCCGACGGGCGGTGCGGGTGCTCCGTACGACTTCGCGGTGCTGCACGTCGCCCCGGAGAAGGGCTCGGGCAAGTCGCTTGAGGAGACGGTCGGTGGGGCGCTCCCGGTGGAGTTCAATGCCCCGGCGGTGCCGAAGGTGGCGGGCATGACGGCGACGGGCTACCCGGCGGCGGCCCCGTTCGACGGGCAGAAGGCCTACCAGTGCACGGACAAGCCGGGCCGGCTGTCGCTGAAGGCGAACGACCCGGTGATGTACCGCATCGGCTGCACGATGACGGGCGGTTCCTCCGGCGGCGGCTGGATCGCGGCGGGCAGCGACGGCAAGCCGGTGCTGATCTCCAACACCTCGATCGGGCCGGCCAAGGCGGGCTGGCTGGCCGGGCCGCGGCTCGGCCCCGAGGCCAAGGGGATCTTCGACGCGGTGAGCGCCAAGTTCAAGTGAGCGTGAGCCCGGCGTCCCGGTGACGGGACGCCGGAGTCACGGCCGAGGCCCCCTGCACGACGATCACGACGATCGTGCAGGGGGCCTCGGTCCGTCCTCGGTGCGCGTGCCCATGGGCGGGGGCGTGCGCGTGCGTGTGCGCGTGGGTATGCGCGCCGGTCACCGGCTCGCGGGGACGAACGGGGACAGCTCCGCCGCCAGTTCCGCGTGGACGCGTGCCTTGATGAGGGTGCCCTCCGGGGTGTGCTCCTCGGAGATCACCTCGCCCTCGGCGTGTGCCTTGGCGATCAGCGAGCCGTGGGTGTACGGCACCAGGGCCTCCACCTCGACCGCGGGCCGCGGCAGTTCGGCGTCGATGAGCCGCAGGAGCTCGTCGATGCCGTGCCCGGTGCGGGCCGAGACGGCGATGGAGTGCCGCTCGATGCGCAGCAGCCGCTGCAGGACCAGCGGGTCAGCGGCGTCGGCCTTGTTGACCACCACGATCTCGGGCACGTCGGTGGCGCCGACCTCGCGGATGACCTCGCGTACGGCCGCCAGCTGCTCCTCCGGGGCCGGGTGCGAGCCGTCGACGATGTGCAGGATGAGGTCGGAGTCGCCGACCTCCTCCATCGTGGAGCGGAACGCCTCGACGAGGTGGTGGGGCAGGTGCCGGACGAAGCCGACCGTGTCGGCCAGGGTGTAGACCCGGCCGCTCGGCGTCTCGGCCCGGCGCACGGTCGGGTCGAGGGTGGCGAAGAGGGCGTTCTCGACGAGCACGCCCGCGCCGGTGAGGCGGTTGAGCAGCGAGGACTTGCCGGCGTTGGTGTAGCCGGCGATGGCGACGGAGGGCACCTTGTTGCGGCGCCGCTCCTGGCGCTTGATGTCGCGGCCGGTCTTCATCTCCGCGATCTCCCGGCGCATCTTCGCCATCTTCTCGCGGATCCGGCGCCGGTCCGTCTCGATCTTGGTCTCACCGGGGCCGCGGGTGGCCATGCCGCCACCGCCGCCGCCGCCCATCTGGCGGGACAGCGACTGGCCCCAGCCGCGCAGGCGCGGAAGCATGTACTGCATCTGCGCGAGGGCGACCTGCGCCTTGCCCTCTCGGGACTTGGCGTGCTGGGCGAAGATGTCGAGGATCAGGGCGGTCCGGTCGACGACCTTGACCTTGACGACGTCTTCGAGGGCGATGAGCTGGCCGGGGCTGAGTTCACCGTCGCAGACGACGGTGTCGGCACCGCTCTCCAGCACGATGTCGCGCAGCTCCTGGGCCTTGCCCGAGCCGATGAAGGTGGCCGGGTCCGGCTTGTCGCGGCGCTGGATCACGCCGTCGAGCACGAGGGCGCCGGCGGTCTCGGCGAGGGCGGCGAGCTCCGCGAGGGAGTTCTCGGCGTCCTGCACCGTGCCGGAGGTCCACACGCCGACGAGCACGACGCGCTCCAGGCGCAGCTGTCGGTACTCGACCTCGGTGACGTCTTCGAGTTCGGTTGAGAGACCGGCGACGCGGCGCAGCGCGGCACGCTCGGAGCGGTCGAACTGGTCGCCGTCGCGGTCTCCGTCGATCTCGTGGCTCCAGGCGACGTCCTCTTCCATCAGGGCGTCGGCCCGAAGGCTCTCGGTGAAGCTCTGCGAGGCGCGCACGTCGTCCTGTGCGCCCCGCGCGTCCTGGGAAGGGGAAGAAGAGGAGGTCATGGGATCCTTACGTCGGTGTCGAATCGGCCCGCATCGGGTGGCCTCGGCCCTCAGTGCGCGGCCGGGGACATCACTCCCGGGCCGCAGCTCCGCTGACTGCGTATGCCACAGGCGACACAGTACTGTCATGGTCAACGGGTCAGGCCACCGGAAGATTCCCTCCGGCGAGCGGCCCTGTCGATGGTGACATGCCCGTTCCCGCCGGGTCACACGCTTTTCGCGCCGTTCCATTCCGGGTGTCCGGGCATCGCCGGGGTCGTCTTTCCGTACAGCCATGGCTCCAGGAAGGCTTTCAGATCCCGTCCGGCCACGTCGGAGGCCATGCGGACGAAGTCCTGGGTGCCGGCGACGGAGTCCCGGTGCTCGGTGACCCAGCGCCGCTGCAGCCGGTCGAAGGCGGCGGCGCCGATCTCCTGCCGCAGCGCGTACAGGATCAGGGCGGCCCCGTCGTAGACCACGGGCCGGAAGAGGCCGATCTTCTCGCCGGGGGCGGCCGGTTTCGGCGCCGCCGGGGGGCCGCCGGCGGCACGCCACTGATCGGAGCGCTGGTACGCCTCGCGCATGCGCCGTTCCAGGGAGTACGTGCCGAGGCCGTCGGCGTACAGGGCCTCGTACCAGGTGGCGTGTCCCTCGTTGAGCCACAGGTCGGACCAGGTGCGCGGGGCGACGCTGTTGCCGAACCACTGGTGGGCGAGCTCGTGGACCATGACGGCCTCGACGTACCACTCGGGGTAGCCCTCGCCGGAGAAGAGGCCGCTCTCGAAGAGCGAGAGGGTCTGCGTCTCCAGCTCGAAGCCGGTCCTGGCCTTGGCGATCAGCACCCCGTAGGTCTCGAACGGGTAGCGTCCGACCCGCTGCTCCATCCACTCGATGTGTCCCGGGGTCTTCTTCAGCCAGGGTTCCAGCCGCTCGCGGTCTGCGGCCGGGACGACGTCGCGCAGGGGCAGTCCGTGCGGTCCGGTGCGCCCGACGACGGCCGAGTCGCCGATGGAGACCTGGGCGAGCTCGGTGGCCATGGGGTGCAGGGTGCGGTAAGTCCATGTGGTCGCGCCCGTCGCGGTGCGGGCCGGGAGGGCGCCCGGCAGGCCGTTGGCGACGGCCGTCAGCCCGGCCGGGGTGGTGATCCGGAAGGTGAAGTACGCCTTGTCGGCGGGGTGGTCGTTGCACGGGAAGACGCGGTGGGCGGCGTCGGCCTGGTTGGCCATGGCGAGGCCGTCCTCGGTGGGCACCCAGCCTCCGTCGGCGATGCCGCGCGGATCGCTGGTGTGCTTGATCGTGATGTGCAGGGGGCTGCCCGGGACCACCGGGCTCACGGGGGTGAGCACGAGGTCCTCCCCGGCGCTCTCGAAGCGCGCCGGTGCCCCGTTGACCTGTGCTGAGGCGACGGTGCCGTGGGTGAAGTCGAGGTTGATCCGCTCCAGCGGCTCCTTGGCGCGTGCGTCGATCCGGGTGACCGCGTCGAGGGGGCTCGTGTTGTCCCTGTAGGTGAGGGACAGGTCGTACGCGAGGACGTCGTACCCGGGGTTGCCCAGCTGGGGGAAGAGCGTGTCACCGATGCCCAGCGGCGTCGGAGGGGGCAGCGCGGCGGCGGTGAGGGTGAGGGAGGCCGCGGCGAGCAGGGCGGCGCGCAGGCGCGGGGAGGTGAGCTGCATCCCCCACCGCATACCAGCGGCCGCCGTGTGGCGAAGTACGGCGCGCGGCGGGTCCACCCGAACGGGACCTTCCGGC
>NZ_JACBGN010000377.1 GCF_013401435.1 Streptomyces sp. BR123 | reverse complement strand
GGGCCGGGCCGTCAGCTGGTGCGGCCCTTGGCGTCGAAGGCCTTCATGCGGTCGAGGACCCCGTCGGCGGTGGGGTTGATCATCTCGTCGACGATGGAGCCGTCGGCGAGGAAGATGACGCGGTCCGCGTAGGAGGCGGCGACGGGGTCGTGGGTGACCATGACGACGGTCTGGCCCAGCTCGCGCACGGAGTTGCGCAGGAAGCCGAGGACTTCGGCGCCGGAGCGGGAGTCGAGGTTTCCGGTGGGCTCGTCGCCGAAGATGATCTCGGGGCGGGAGGCCAGGGCGCGGGCGACGGCGACGCGCTGCTGCTGGCCGCCGGAGAGCTGGGTGGGTCGGTGGCCGAGGCGGCCGGAGAGGCCGACCATGTCGATGACGGTGTCGAGCCACCGCTGGTCGGGCTTGCGGCCGGCGATGTCCATCGGGAGGGTGATGTTCTCCAGTGCCGTCAGGGTCGGCAGCAGGTTGAAGGCCTGGAAGATGAAGCCGATCTTGTCCCGGCGCAGCTGCGTCAGATGCTTGTCCTTGAGGCTGCCGAGCTCGGTGTCGCCGATGCGGACGGAGCCGGAGGAGAAGGTGTCGAGTCCGGCGACGCAGTGCATCAGGGTCGACTTGCCGGAGCCCGAGGGCCCCATGATCGCGGTGAACTGGCCCTGGCCGAAGTCCACGGACACGTTGTTGAGGGCGACCACCTGGGTTTCTCCCTGGCCGTACACCTTGGAGAGGCCGGTGGCCCGGGCCGCCACGGCGAGGGCGGTGTGCGGGGCGGCGTAGTTCATGGCGGTCACGGCAAGAGACTCCTCGGGCGGCGGACCGGACGCGGTCCGCGTGGAACGGCGGGACTCTTCCATCGTCACCGCGCGAACCTGGCGGGGGATCAGCCGCGGTGCCCGTTCGACGGCCCACCGGAGTCTGACCGTGGGGCGGCCTGCCTCCTCCTCTGGTATGACGGCACCCCCGAGGCGGGGAAGGGTGCCGGGCCTCCGGCCGGCCCGCCCTCCGCATCGCGGACCGGCCGGATCGGGGCCTTCGGGTGCGGGGTGGCCCGGGGTGGCGCAAAGGTCCGGGCGGGCCATCGAAATCCCGTCATTCCCGTATTGGAGGTGATCGCCCCCGGTAACCGGCCCACCGTGTCTTCTCGGTCCTGACGCACACTCAAGCGCCAATAAAATCAGACAACATCGGCTGAAGAGCCCGTTCCCGGCCAGGTCGTTCCCGATAGGCTCGGCACAGCGTCCAGTTCTTCGCGCGGACCCGCAGCATCCTGCCCGGATGGTGGAATGCAGACACGGCGAGCTTAAACCTCGCTGGCCTTGAGGTCGTGCCGGTTCAAGTCCGGCTCCGGGCACTACGCACCACGGCCGATCTGCCGGTGGACACCGGGAGTTCGGCCTTCTTCATGCCCGGGTCCCGGCGGGCGGGCCGCCCGCCGGGGGCGCACCCCGTCCGGCCCGGAAAGCTTCGCAAGCGCCCCTCCGCACCGGCGTACGCCCCCGCGCGCCCCTGCCCCCGTCGAACGGCCTTGGCTCCACGTCCGGTTCGGTTCCTGCGCCCGGGGCCGCCGAAGCCGCCCCGAACGGACGAGGGGCACGGCCGTGCCGTACTCCCACGGCGACGCCGAACTGGTCGAGCGCCCCCCCGGGCACGGGAGGCGGGAGGCCGGGCGCGCCGTCGTCACCCGCACCGGGGCGGCCCCCCGCCGGCATCGGCACCCCGGCCGCAATGCCGGGCCCCCGCCCCGGCTGCCGGCGCGGACGCCGACAGGGGGCAAGCCCCGAGAGGAGGTCACCCGCATCCTGCGGGGCTGCCCCGACACCGGCCGGGAGGCTGGAGGGGGAGATCCACGCCACCGTCGCCCGGAAGGCGTGTCCGACGAGGAGTACCCGATCAACCCGAAGGCCCTCCCGCGGTTCATCCGCAACGCCGGCGGGCAGGCGCGGCGCCACCGATGCGGCCGCAATTACCCCCTGCGGTCGGCCGCGCCTTCTCCTAAGATCCTCCTCCAGCAGTAGAGTCATTTCTTTGCTAACGCATTACTCTTGATGCAAGGCCGCGCACGGTGGCCATGGAGGAGTGAGATGAGGAGCAGTAACCCGGTCTTCTCGCGACGGGGGTTCAGCCGCGACAACGGTGCAAACGCGGGCTTTGACGCGCAGTACCAGCAGGCCGGGACCAACCCGTACGCGACGAATCCTTACGCCACCGACCTGACCACCGGGATGCCGCAGGCTCCGGCCCGCGCCAACGCGATGACGATGGACGACGTCGTGAGCCGTACGGCCATGACGCTCGGCACGGTCATCCTGACGGCGACCCTGGCCTGGCTCGCCCTGCCCGTCGACCCGATGAACCTGGGCAAGTCGTACGGCATCGCCGTCGGCGCCGCGCTCGTCGCGATGGTCCTGGCGCTCGTCCAGACCTTCAAGAGCAAGGCCTCCCCGGCGATCATCATCGGCTACGCGGCCTTCGAGGGTGTCTTCCTCGGTGTCATCAGCGCGGCCACCAGCACCTACATCGGCGCCGGCGTGGTCATCCAGGCCGTGCTCGGCACGATGTGCGTCTTCGCCGCCGTGCTGTTCGCGTACAAGATGCGCTGGATCCGCGTCACCCGCCGCTTCTACGGCTTCGTGATGGCCGCCGCCATGGGCTTCATGCTGCTCATGGTCACCAACCTGCTGTTCTCGCTCTTCGCGGGCGGCGACGGCCTCGGCTTCCGAAGCGGCGGCCTCGGCATCCTCTTCGGCATCCTCGGCGTCGTCCTCGGTGCCTGCTTCCTCGCCCTGGACTTCAAGCAGGTCGAGGACGGCATCACCTACGGTGCGCCGCGCGAGGAGGCCTGGATGGCCGCCTTCGGTCTGACGATGACTCTGGTGTGGATCTACCTGGAGCTGCTGCGTCTGTTCCAGATCCTCTCCGGCGACGACTGACCGGACCGCGGCCCCACCGGGCTGCCCCGCACGGCTCGCACGCCGTGGCACGACAGGGGGAAGGCCCCGCGAGCACCGCTCGCGGGGCCTTCCCGCGTCGTGGAGGGAGAGAGGGGATCGGCGGGGATCGCGGGAGTGGGACACCGGACGGGGGATCAGGGGGTGCCGCACGGAACGGTCTCAGCCGAACCTGCGGGCCGCCCTGCGCAGGTCGTACTCGTGGATGATCGCCTTGGCCTGGCCGTACGACAGCTCGTGCGCGCCGCGCAGCCAGCTGACCTTCTCCTCGAACCGGACGAGGGAGGGGCCGTCCTCCACGGTCCGCAGCCATTCGGCGAGTTCGCGGCCGGTGGTCCGGGGGATTCTGTCGATCATGTTGCGGTGGGTCCGCTCGGAGAACTCTACGGACATGGGCGCCTCCGGAAGGTGTGCCGTGCTGTTCTCTTCACGTCACCGTGCCGGAGAGTTCGCCCGTTGGCAATGGTGCCGGGGCGGCGCGTAAGGTCGGCCGGGTGCTTGATACCTCGCCCCTGACCGCCGCCGTGGAACGCTTCGCCGACCGGCTGCGGGCCATGCCCCAGAGCCGCCTGCAGCAGGGAGCCGCCGCCGAGGCCCTCCGGCTGGCCCGGGAGCTCTCCGCACGGGCCCAGCGGCTGGAGGAGCCCCACCGCACGGCCCCGGTACGCGAGATCCCCGATGCGGGGCTCTTCGTCGTCGGCGACCAGGTCGCGGTCGCCGGGCTGGACCTGGCGGAGGCACTGCGCGCCGCGGACGCCGAGGCGGCCGCCACCGCCGGAGCGGGCGAGGGCCGGGAAACGGCGACGGCCCCGTCCGGGATCCTGGACGAGGCCGTGCGGATGGTGGAGCAGGCGGAAGTCAGAGCGACGCGATGACGCGGTCCGCGAGGATGTAGACGTTGTTGTCCGGATCCTGCGCGTCACCGCCGCAGGAGAAGGTCAGCGCGTAGGCGCCGGAGATACCCGAACCGCCGAGCAGGACCGGCGCCGTGCCGGAGCGCAGCGCCTCGGCGAGGCGCTCCGCCGTCTCCCGGTGGCCCGGGGTCATGCACAGCGTGGTCCCGTCCGTGAACACGTACACGTCGAGCGTGCCCAGCGGGCCCGGACGGACGTCCGCAAGGGCCGTACGGGCCTCCGCGAGCTCCTCCAGGCGGCTCACCGTGCGCTCGTGGTCGGCGCCCACGGCCGGAGCCTGGACCGGGACGAAGTCCGGGTGCGAGGGGTGGCGCCGGCGGGCGGCGGCCAGCTCGGGGGAGTCCTCGGGGTACTCTCCCCCGGCCTCCGGCCGGGCGGTGCCGCCGGCGATCTCCTCGCCCAGGAGGGGATCCAGGCCCACCAGATCCGCCTGGCGGGGCAGGAAGACGGCCGGGGCGTCGTCCCCGAGCCCGGGCATGCCGCCCAGCAGCGAGGGCGCGTCGGCGGCGTCACGGGCCTCCTGCGCGGCCCAGAAGGCCCGCGCCTCGGCAAGCTCACGCTCGCGCTCCTCGGCCAGGGCCTCGGCGACGGCAGCCCGTATCTCGGCAGCGGGGGACTGCACGGCGTGGCGGGCGTGCGGGACGCTCGCACCGCGCGACTGGGCCGGAACGGCCAGCTCCCCGCGCAGGGCCGTGACCTGCTTGCGCAAGCCGTGGACAGCGTGCAGCGCAGCAGCGCCCACGGCCGCAGCGACGGCCGTGGTCAGCAGCAGGGCAAGAGACATGGCGCTCACTGACTAACTCCTGATGTGACTCGATCCCCCGACTTCCTACATCAGAGTGTCCTGACATGGGAATGGCGTGCAGTGCATTACGTCACGAAATGGACAGGGTGTACGTCACACCGGGCGGAGACACCTCTACCCTGACCTGGGGAAATGCCAAACCCCCAGGACGAAGGTCACATCCTGGGGGAATTTCGGTCACGGGTCGGCCGCGAGGGGATTGGAACCGGCGTCAGCGGGCCGCAAGAGATCGGGTCGAACCCCCTGCGGCGCCTGGCCGACCCGTCAGCTCAGCCGCTCGATGACCATGGCCATGCCCTGGCCGCCGCCCACGCACATGGTCTCCAGGCCGAACTGCTTGTCGTGGAACCGGAGGCTGTTGATCAGGGTGCCGGTGATGCGGGCACCGGTCATGCCGAACGGGTGGCCGACGGCGATCGCGCCGCCGTTGACGTTCAGCTTCTCCAGCGGGATCTCCAGGTCCCGGTAGGACGGGATGACCTGGGCCGCGAAGGCCTCGTTGATCTCGAACAGGTCGATGTCGCCGACCGTCAGACCGGCCCGTTTCAGAGCCTGCTTCGAGGCCTCGACCGGGCCCAGGCCCATGATCTCGGGGGAGAGCGCGGTGACACCGGTCGAGACGATCCGGGCCAGCGGGGTCAGGCCCAGCTCCCGCGCCTTGGTGTCGCTCATGATGACCAGCGCCGCGGCGCCGTCGTTGAGCGGGCAGCAGTTGCCGGCCGTGACCAGGCCGTCCGGGCGGAAGACCGGCTTCAGGCCCTCCACGCCCTCCAGCGTCACCCCGGCGCGCGGGCCGTCGTCCTTGCTGACCACGGTGCCGTCCGGGGTGGTGATCGGGGTGATCTCCCGCTCCCAGAAGCCCTTCTTGATGGCGTCCTCGGCCAGGTTCTGCGAGCGCACGCCGAACTCGTCCATGTCCCGGCGGGTCACGCCCTTCAGGCGGGCCAGGTTCTCCGCGGTCTGGCCCATCGCGATGTACGCGTCCGGGACCAGGCCGTCCTCGCGCGGGTCGTGCCAGGTGGAGCCCTCCGACTGGGCGACCTCGGCCGTGCGGGCCTCCGCCTCCGCGAACAGCGGGTTGTGCGTCTCGGGCAGGCCGTCCGAGGTGCCCTTGACCGAACGGGACACCGTCTCCACGCCCGCGGAGATGAACACGTCGCCCTCGCCCGCCTTGATGGCGTGCAGGGCCATGCGGGAGGTCTGCAGCGAAGAGGAGCAGTAGCGGGTGATGGTCGTGCCCGGCAGGTAGTCCATGCCCATCTGCACGGCCACGATGCGGGCCAGGTTGTGGCCCTGCTCGCCGCCGGGCAGACCGCAGCCGAGCATCAGGTCGTCGATCTCCCGCGGGTCCAGCTCGGGGATCTTGGCGAGGGCGGCCTGGATGATCGTCGCGGTCAGGTCGTCCGGGCGGACGTCCTTGAGGGACCCCTTGAAGGCGCGCCCGATCGGGGACCGGGTGGCGGAAACGATGACTGCTTCGGGCATCGGGGCTCCAAGGGTGAGTTGCGGCTCATTGCGGACCGGATGCGAAGTTACCGGCCCGTACGGTCGAGGTCACCGGGTGGCCGGTGTGATGCCGGTCGCTCCGCGGGTGGTTGGGGTGCTCCGCGGGCTGCTCCCGGGCTGCCGCCCCGGCGCCCCGCCCCCAGCATGCCCTCTGGCAC
>NZ_JACBGN010000376.1 GCF_013401435.1 Streptomyces sp. BR123 | reverse complement strand
GGTCTGCGGGGTGGGTACCAGGATGCCGCGCGCGCCGGCGGCCCGGGCCGCTCCCAGGTCGGCGGCGATGTCGCCGATGAGGACGGTGTGCTCGGGCCGTACGCCGAGCCGTCGGCAGGCGGCGTGCAGCAGTCCGGGGGAGGGTTTGCGGCAGCCGCAGCCGTCGTCCGGGCCGTGCGGGCAGATCGCCCAGACGGCGAACGGCCCGAGCAGGTCCTCCACACGGGCGCGGACCGCTTCGACATGACGCCGGGTCAGCAGTCCTCGGGCGACGCCCGACTGGTTGCTGACGACGCCGACGGGGATGCCCAGGGCGCGTACGGCGGCGACGGCCTCGCGGGCGGTCGGCAGCGGCGCGACCAGGTCCGGGTCCCCGTTGTAGGGGACGTCGGCGATCAGGGTGCCGTCCCGGTCGAAGAACACGGCCTGGGGCAGGGCGTCCGAGCCGCCGCGGCGGGACGCCCGGCCGGCGGCGGCCGGGTGATGGCGTGCGGCCGGTCCGTCGAGGAGCCAGGGGTACGGCGGCAAGGGCGCCGGGCCGCGGCGCCGGGCGGCGGGGCGGCCGGTCACGACGGCACCGGTTCGGTGGTCCGGGCCCGCGCCGGAGGTGCTCCGGGCGGGGGGCCGTCGGGGTGCTGCCCGGTCATCGGGCGGGCCCGGCGGTGCAACCACAGTCCGCGCAGCCAGTGCCAGCACGCTGCGGGCGGGATCAGGACGCTGGTGGCCGCCATGGCGGCGACCTCGGCGCGGGTGCGGGGCCCCGGAGCGACGCGGGCCCAGGCGAACTCGGCGGTGCCGGCCAGCCATGCCGACGCGCACACCGCGGCGGCCCGGGGCCGGCCGAGGGCGGTGCAGCAGGCGGCCGCGACGGCGGCACCGGTGACCGCGAAGTGCCGGGGCAGCCGGCCGCGCGGTGCGGCGGCCCGCTGCCACCAGTCCCGGCCGTGGAGCCGGTTCATGAGGACGTCGTCGGCGTTGCCCGCTTGCGTCCGCAGGGAGATCCAGCGGTCGGCGGGCCGCACCGGGTGGCTGGTGCGGCGGTCCCCGGCGGCGAGGTCCCAGTCGGCGTCGAGGAGGCGCAGCGCGAGATCGGCGTCCTCCCGGAAGGCGCGGCGGAAGCGTTCGTCGAAGCCGCCGACCGATTCGAGGGCCTCCCGCCGGTAGGCCAGGTCCGCAGTGATCCAGAGGGCGGTGGCCAGCCCCGCCGTGTTGCGTTCCCAGTCGGTGGGCCGGCGGTCGGGCGGCAGCGGCACGCTGATCCGGGCGGTGACTCCGGCGGTCCGGGCACTGGCCCGAGCCAGGTCGCGGGCCAGTTCCTCGGCCCAGGACGGCCCGGGGACCACGTCGTCGTCGAGGAAGACGATCCAGGGGACCGGCCCGGCTGCCCGCCAGCCGGTGTTGCGGGCCGCGGCGGGGCCGCGGCCGCCGCCGCTGACGACGGTGGTGACGGGGGCCAGGGGGGCCGGCACGTCCAGGCCGGAGGCGTGGGGCTCCGCGCACCCCGGCGTGGCGCGGGTGTTCCGGTCGTCGACCAGGACCAGCCGTGACGGCAGGGGGCCGGGTGACCGGGCCAGCGCCTCCAGGCAGGCACGGAGGCTGGGGCGGCCGAGGGTGGGGATGACGACGGCGTAGTCCGGCACGGCGGGCTGCCGATCCGTGTCGGGGGGAGGAGATCCGGTGGGGCGGGTCATCGCAGCCACCCTTCGTCTGCCGGGCCGGAGGCGACTGCCGAGCCCGAGTGGAACAGTGCCCCGCGGCGCACGGCGTACGGGCCGATGGCGAGCAGGTCCACGGGGGAGGAGCCGAAGCATTCCAGTGCCTCGCGCGGCTCGTCGACCATCGGCCGGCCGGCGGTGTTCAGGCTGGTGTTGACGACCACGGGGAGGCCGGTGAGCCGCTCGAACTCGGTGAGCATGCGGGCGACCAGCGGTTCGGCGGCAGGGTCGACGGTCTGGATGCGGGCCGTGCCGTCGACGTGCACGACGGCGGGGATCCGTTCCCGCCAGGCGGGGTGGACGTCGTGGACGAAGAGCATGTGCGGGCTGGGCAGCGGTCCCTCGAAGATCCCGGCGGCGCGGTCGGCGAGCACCATGGGTGCGACCGGACGGAACTGCTCGCGCCCCTTGACGTCGTTGAGGCGTTCGAGGTTGCCGGCGTGCCCGGGGTGGGCGAGCAGGGAGCGGTGCCCGAGGGCGCGCGGCCCGTACTCCGAACGTCCTTGGAACCAGGCGACGACGGCGTTGTCGGCCAGGGCGCGGGCGACGGTCGCGGCGATGTCGGGGGGCCGGTCGAACGGGACGGCGGCGGTCTTGAGGATGCCTTCGAGTTCGGCGTCGGTCCAGTCGCGGCCCAGGTCGGCGCCGGGCATGGGCGCTGGATCGTCCCCTTGGCCGGCAGCGAGCAGCAGCGCTCCGCCGAGGGCGGTGCCGGCGTCGCCGGCCGCGGGCTGCACCCACACCCGGGAGAACGGGCCTTCCCTGGCGATACGGGAGTTGGCGACGCAGTTCAGGGCGACTCCGCCGGCGAGGGTGAGCACGCTGTCGCCGGTGCGGCCGTGCAGCCAGCGCACCAGGTCGAGGAGGGTCTCCTCCAGGACCGCCTGGGCGGAGGCGGCCACGTCCGCGTGATCCTGGGTCCACGGCTCGTCCGGGCCCCGGGGGCTGCACAGTTCGTGCCACGGCACACCGGTGGCGCGGAAGCCGCCGTCGCCGGTGGGGTGCACGTACCGGCGGAGCTCGGACAGCATCCGGGGCCTGCCGTACGAGGCGAGGGCCATCACCTTGAACTCGTCGGAGGAGCGCAGGAAGCCCAGGTGGGCGGTGAGCTCCTCGTAGACCAGGCCCAGGGAGTGCGGCAGCTCCTGTGCGAACAGGGCGTCCAGCCGGCTGCCGGTGCGCCGGGCGGCGAGGTGGGAGGACCGCTCACCGCGGCCGTCGAGAACGAGGACGCTGGAGCCGTCGGCATCGTCGGCGGCGAACGCCGCGGAAGCGGCGTGCGCCATGTGGTGGGGTACGAAGCGGACGACTGCCGGGTCCAGACCGGGCAGGGCGGTGCGCAGGAAGCCGGGGACCTCGCGGGCATAGGTCAGGCGCAGGTGGTCCCAGGGGTCGTCGAGGCCCATGTCGGCGGCCGGCCGGGCGAGGGACGGGTCGAAGGAGTAGGCCACCGCGTCGAGGTCCTGCGGGCGCAGGCCGGCCCGTTTGAGGCACCAGGCGGCGGCTTGTTCGGGCAGTTCCCAGGCGGAGAAGGGGACCGGCCGTTTGCCGTGCTTGCGTCGGGAGAACCGCTCCTCCTCGGCGGCCGCGACGGTGCGGCCGTCGACGAGGAGCGCCGCGGCGGGGTCGTGGAAGAGTGCGTTGATTCCGAGGATGCGCATGGGAGGCGGCCCCTTCTGCCTGGTCGTCGGGGTCAGTTGTCCGCGCGGGTCCGGAACCAGGCGATGGTGCGCCGCAGCCCGTCCTCCGCCGTCACCTGCGGCTCCCACTGGAGCTTGTCCCGGGCGAGGGTGATGTCCGGGCAGCGGACGGCCGGGTCGTCGGTGGGCCGTTCGATGAAGCGGATCTCCGAGCGGGACCCGGTGAGTGAGATGATGCGGCGGGCGAGCTCCAGCATGGTGATCTCGTCCGGGTTGCCGATGTTCACCGGGCCGCGCATACCGCGAGCGGCCATCGCGAGGATGCCGCGGACGGTGTCCTCCACGTAGCACAGGGAGCGGGTCTGCAGGCCGTCACCGGTGACGGTGAGGGGTTCGCCGGCGAGCGCCTGGCGGACGAAGGTGGGAACGGCGCGGCCGTCGTAGCCGCGCATCCGCGGCCCGTAGGTGTTGAACAGGCGGACGATCGCGGTATCGGTGCCGTGCACGCTGGATTCGGCGGTGGTCAGGGCCTCGCCGAAGCGCTTGGCCTCGTCGTACACGCTGCGCGGGCCGACCGGATTGACGTGGCCCCAGTACCGCTCGCTCTGCGGGTGTTCCTGCGGGTCGCCGTACACCTCGGAGGTGGAGGCGAGGAGGAAGCGGGCGCCCGCCCGGTGGGCCAGGGCAAGGGCGTTGCGGGTGCCGAGACTGCCGGTCTCGAGGGTGTGCACGGGCAGCCGCAGGTAGTCGGCGGGAGAGGCGGGCGACGCGAGGTGCAGGACCAGGTCGGGCGGGCGTGCGACTTCGAACGGCTCCACGACGCTGGCCTGTTGGAAGGTGAAGCCGGAGCGGTCGAGCAGGGCCGATATGTTCTCGACCCGACCGGTGCTGAGATCGTCCACGCAGGTGACCGCCGTGCCGGCGTCCAGCAGGGCGGTACACAGGTGCGAGCCGACGAAACCGGCTCCGCCGGTGATGACGGCGTGCTCCCAGAGGCGCGGGACTGCGCTGTCCATGAAAGGTCTCCTCGGAACGGGGGGCGGGCCACGGACGGCTGCTCCGGGGCATCCTGCCGCCGGCGGCGCCGCCTGGCGTGTCGGGAAGCGGCGGGGCCGGACCCGTGGATCCACTTCAGCCTGCGGCGGGCGGGCAGCTCCTGCACGGGCAGACGCGCATTCCGGTGAATCACCCTGCGTGACAGGAGCCGAGGCGGGGCGCCGGCGCCGTAGGGGGCCCTGCCGCCGCGGTGCACGGCATCGAAGCGCGCGCCGCGGGGCGGGCGTCCGTCAGGGCCGGCGCCAGCGGTCGTGGTCCAGGTGCGACCCGGCCATCGGCCCCATCCGCAACATGCCGCCGTCGACCGTCCACGAGGCGCCCGTGACGTAGGAGGCGTCGGGCCCGGCCAGGAAGGCGACCACAGCGGCGACCTCGCGGGCGTCACCCGGCCGGCCGGCGGGGACTCCCGGACGCGGTTCCGACCGCACGTCCCGGTCTTCCTGTCCGGTCATGGGGGTGGCGATCTCACCAGGGGCCACGCAGTTCACCGTGATGCCGTGCTCGGCGAGTTCGAGGGCCATCACCTGGCTGAGCAGGCCCAGTCCGCCCTTGGCGGCGCAGTACGGGGCAGCGCCCACGCGGGGCTGGTGCTCGTGGACCGAGGTCACGTTGACGATCCGGCCTCCGCCGCCCTGCCCGATCATGCGGCGCGCGGCCCGCTGTCCGCACAGCAGCGGGCCGACGAGGTCGACGTCGAGTACCTCCCGGACGGTGGCGAGGTCCAGTTCGAGGAAGGGCGTGGCCGTGCCGGTGCCCGCGTTGTTGACCAGGACGTCGATGCGGCCGAGTTCGTCGGCGAGACGGTCGACGACGTCGGCGGCGGCCGGGAGGTCCGTCAGGTTCAGCCGGGCGACGGCGGCCCGCCGGCCCCGGCCCCGGACCTCCTCCGCGGTGCGCAGGGCCCCCGCCTCGTCCAGGTGCCAGGTGATGCCGACGTCCATGCCGGCGGCGGCCAGCCGGACCGCGACGGCACGGCCGATCCCGGAGTCGGAGCCGGTGACCACCGCCGTGGTGGGGGCGAAGTCGAGTGGACTGATCACGGTGGTCTCCCTCACGGCCAGGAGGGCTCCCGGCGGGGCACCACGACCAGCTCGCCCAGCACGCTGCCGGGAGGCACGGAGAGCGCGTACAGCACGGTGTCGGCCACGATCTCTGGGCTCTGCAGCAGGCTGACGTCGGCGTCGGGGAACCGGTCCGTGATGAACGCGGTCTCCATGCCGCCCGCGATCACCCCGGTCACCCCGATGCCGGTGCAGTCGCGTTGGGCCTCCTTGAACAGGGTGTGGGTGAACGCGCGCAGCCCGGCCTTGCTCGCCGCGTACGGTCCGGCCTCCGTCCAGGTGCGGTTGGCCGCGGTGGAGAGGATGTTGACGATGTGGCCCCCGCCGGCGGCGACCATGCGGCGGTAGGTCTGCAGGCACAGGTACATCGGTCCGAGCAGATTGGTGGTCACCACCCGGGTGACCTCCTCCGCCGTCAGGTGTTCGACCGATTTGGACACGTCGACGGCAGCGTTGTTGACCAGGATGTCCACCGACCGGCCGTCTTCCTCGATGTCGCGCAGGACGGCGGCGACCGCGTCCGCGTCACAGACGTCCATCTCGACGAACCGGGCCCGGCCGCCGGCCACCACCACGTCGGCACAGAGCTGCTGGGCGAGGTCCTTGCGTACGTCGGCCACGAGGACGGACGCCCCGGCCGCGGCGAGCCGGCGTGCGATGGCCGCGCCCAGCCCGCGGGCGCCGCCCGTCACGAGTGCCTGCCTGCCCGACAGGTCCACCTGTACCGCGCTGCTCATGCTGTTCCCCTTCGTCGGTCCGGCCGGGAGCGGCAGCCTGCCCGGGCGGGCGGCAGCCGGCGGTCCCCCGGTACATCCCACTGTGGGCATCCGGGCCCGGGCGGGCGCGCGGGGTTAGGCCGGTGG
>NZ_JACBGN010000375.1 GCF_013401435.1 Streptomyces sp. BR123 | reverse complement strand
CCCCCGAAACCCCGGTCCTCTGGCTCAACCCGGACCTGGACATGTCCGCCGGCAAGGCCATGGCCCAGGCCGGCCACGCCGCCCAGCTCGCCTGGTGGGAACTGACCACCCCGGAACGCGCGGCCTGGCGCGCCTCGGGCTTCCCCCTCCAGGTCCGCACGGCCGACCGCGAAGCGTGGCCCACCCTGACCTCCACCGGCCTCCCGGTCGTCCGCGACGCGGGCTTCACGGAGATCGCCCCGGGCTCGGCCACGGTCATCGCCGACCACCCGTCCCTCCGCTCCCGCCTCGCACCCCGCTGACCTGCACACCAGGGAGCGCTGTCCCGAGAGTCGTCAAGGGGACACCTTCGTGCGTTCGGCCTGCGTACGCTGGCCGGGTGATTCGTACTGTGGTGCTGGACGTGGGCGAGACCCTCACACGCGATGACCGCTCCTTCGGGCGGGAGGGGGCGCTTTCGTGCGTTCTGGACTACCCGCGGCGTGCCCGGACGGCGTCTGTGTACAGCTCCCGGGTTACGTCGCCCTCGCTGATGCCAAGATCGGTCAGCATCGCGCGGACGTCGGCGAGGGCTTCCATGAGTTCCTTCTCCTCGGTAAGCGTCTCCAGTTCCAAGAAAGTTCCATCCAGCTCTGGGACGCGAACGAGAGTGGCGAGCATCTGCCGGCCGCGGGCCTCGAAGTCGTAGTTCCTGCACCGCTTCTCGAAGGCGATGATGGGAACGTACCCGAGGCCGCGGAGCATCGCGTGTACCGCTTCGGCATCCTCGACGCGCGTCTCGTGCTCCGGCTTCGATCCGGACTCCTCGTCCACGGTGGCGCCCTTGTACGTGAGTACGGTGCGCGTCGAGTCGGCTCCGTGCACGGTGCGGACACGCAGCTCCTCGCCCCGGGTGTCCAGGTCTCCACGGGGGGTGTCGTAGTAGGTGTCCCGGTATACCTCGGCGCGGCCGCGGGCCCGCTCGTCGAGCCGTCGGAGCGTTTCCTCGGGCGCGTACACACGCGCCTTCAGTTCTGCCTCGATCATCGGTTCGTCCCTTCTCACACGGTGCGGTCAGCGCCAGTGACGATCGCCTCGAACATGCGCCGGAACCCCCGGTACAGAGGCCCCTGCGGCGTCTCCATGACCTTGTACGTGGCCGACTCATGCCCTTCCCATCCCGCGTCGAACACGCCCACGAAGAGAGTGGAGTCCGTACGGATGAGCCGCCACGTCGGCAGCATGGCGTATCGGTACACCTCGACGTGGCAGATTCCGGACAGCTCACGCAACCGGGCCTCGGCCAAGCGCACGCCGCTGGCCAGCGTTTCGGCTGACTCGCCAATCTCTGCCGCGCGTTGAGCCAAGGCGGGCGCCTCCGGGTCGAGAAGCAGGACCCGCACCCGCAGACCGCCGTCGGGACGGCCGACCTGAGCACGCAGCATGGAGTCGTTGAGCCCGATCAAGCCCAGTCCGCGAACCGCGAGGATGTCCAGCTCCGTCGCAGAGCGCGCCTGCTGCTGGATCTCCGTCTGGGCGGAGTCCTGCCCCGAGAAAACGCGTACCACCTCGGGGAAGGCAGCCAGGTCGAACGCAGCCCCGCCAGATCTCTTCTCCCGGCTGGCGGCCAGGCCGAGTAAATGGCGTGCGTCGTCCGGCATGCTGAGACCGTCGGCGATCCGCTCGTACACGTCGAGGCGGGACACCTCTCGCCGACGGTGGATGATCTCGTTGACACGGGCCTGAGTCATGCCGACGGCGGCGGCGATTCGGGCCTGACTGGCGCCGCTGTACTGCTGAACGTGCCGGAACACGGCGCTCATGTCACGGGCCCGCAGAGCCTGACGGACGTCGGCCCGCTCCCATGCCCAGTTGGGCAGCGTGGTGGGTACCAGGGGCGTGCTCATGGTGAAGCTCCCGCTCATCCGGCCGCGGGATGGAAAGCCATCCCACGGTGAGATTACCGTGCGGGTGTCGAGACTGTGCGCCGCGTCACAAGATGCTGCCAATATGGCAGAGCAGCCCACTGCAAGCCCCGTCAACTGGTGCCATTGGTACGTCGGATCGTCCTCGACCGCCAGGCCCATCCAGTTCGCTGGCCGCAGTTACAAACCTCGTGTCCGGCTCTACGCGTGCGCACCGTGCTGCGAGCAGCGCGGCCTCACGCCTGTCGAGGACGCGCGATGACCCAGACCATCGCCTGCGCAGCCGCGCCGCTGCCCGCACGCGACCAGCTGACGTGGGAGCAGGCGCAGGGCCGGGCGTGTGTGGCTTGCCGCCGCCAGCTCACGACCGACGCCGTGCACCGGGGGATCGTTGCTGGAAGCCAGGGCTGCCACGACACGAGCGTCGAGGTGTGGTCCTGTCCACCGGAGGCCGACCAGTGACCGCCCGACCGTGCCCGGAGGCGCCGCTCCCCTCGTACGAGCAGCTCACCGCCGATCAGGCCGCCGGGCGGACCTACGTCGCCTGCGGTAAGCCGCTGGATGACGATGCCGTGCTCGCTGGCCTGGTGCTGGGGCACGAGGGCCCATATCCCATGACCGTCAACGCGTGGGCGTGCCCGCCGGGGGCCGGCCGGTGACCGCGGCACGGATCTGCGCGCGCTGCCAGCGGCCGATCCGAGCCGTGCGCTTCGAGACGATCACCGTGCACTCGGCGAGTGGAGTTCGCCCGGATCAGTACTTCCACCGCCGCGGCGACCCGGCGTGCCGCCCGATCAGGGCGAGCGAGCGGTGACCGGGCGGGCCCGGCAGACCCTGTACCTACTGATCGAAGGTCACCGTGTCCGATGACGGGACGGCCGAGGGACGCTTCGTCGCCCATGCCGGTTTCATGCCGGCACGCTCCCAGGCCGTCACACCGATCGCCGGAGACCTGTCCTCACGCGTGGCGTACCCGGCCACCGAGCGGCGGGCCGTCGTCTCCCCGACCGCCCTCGACGAGCCGATGCAGGCCGTCCTCGCCCAGCTGGCTGCGCCGGCAGCCCAAGTGCTGCGGGCCCGGTCCAGCGACGGCTCGGCCCGCTTCTACGTCCTCGACCGGACCGGGAGTCGTTCGCCGAGCTCGTGCACGACTGCGGCAAGTGGCTCGTACGCCAGGGCGGCCCCGTCTCCCTGTGGGACGACATCGAGCAGGCGCTCTCCTCGGATGGGACGGCATCGGTCGGCCCGGCATCACAGCGGTCCACCTCCGGGTGACCGAACGCGACCACACGTACGGGATCGACGGCTCCCCGGACCTGCAATGGCGTCACCGGCTCTGCTGACCCGCTCAGCAGGGAGCCCGGCTGCGGGTGCGGGAGTCAGCTGGTCTGACTGCGGAGGGCCTCGCCACGTATTTTCTTCCTGAGCGATGAGTTCGTGTCCGCCGAGAAGTCATGGTTGTTGACTGACGACGCTCCCCGGAGGACGCATGCTCACCAACACGCCGGACGCCGCACCCGCCCGCAGCCTGGAGGTTCCTGGCGCCCGCCTGCACTACGAGGTGCGCGGTCGGGGCCCGCTCGTCGTGCTCGTCGGCGCTCCCATGGATGCCGGTGCCTTCGCTCCGCTGGCCGACCTGCTCGCCGCGGACCACACGGTACTCACCACCGATCCGCGCGGCATCAACCGCAGCCGACTCGACGACCCCGAGCAGGACTCGACGCCGCAGCTGCGCGCCGCGGATCTGTCCCGGCTGATCGCCCACGTCGACGCGGGTCCGGCGGTGGTCGTGGGCTCCAGCGGTGGAGCGGTCACTGCCCTGGCGCTCACGCAGCAGTACCCCGAGCAGGTGCACACGGTGGTCGCCCACGAACCTCCCCTGATCGAACTGCTGGAGGACCGTGCGCGGCTGCGTGTCGGAACCGAGCAGCTGGTCGCCACCTATCTCGGCGGCGACGTGGTCGGTGCGTGGAAGCAGTTCTTCGCCCAGGCGGACATCGCCGTCCCGGAGCCGGTGGTGGAGCAGATGTTCGGCGGGGAGCGCGACGCGGGGCAGGTGGCGGACGAACGCCGCTGGTTCGCTCACGAGATGCGCGCGACCACGTACTGGTCGCCCGACACCAGCCGGTTGCGTTCGGCGCCGTGCCGCATTGTCGTCGGCATCGGGGAGGACTCCTCCGGCCAGTTGTGCGACCGCACCTCCCGGGCCCTCGCGCAGGAACTGGGCACCGAACCGACAGCCTTCCCCGGTGGCCACACCGGCTTCGTCGACTTCCCGAAGGTCTTCGCGAGCCGCCTGCGCACCGTCCTCCAAGGCGGCTGAGCGAGCCCTCCGGCGGTGGTTCCCGTGTACGGCTCGGACCACCGCACCGGGCGCGTTCCTGCCCCGCAGGCTCACCGGCCACCGCCCGAAGTGACGATGCCGCCGGCGGAGGTGGTCGTAGCAGACCTTGACGCCGCGGCTGCCCCTGCACACCGTCCCCCTGGCGGACGAGGATGAAAATGGCCACTCGTCCGAGTCATCCGCCCCCGCGCGGGCCGCCGGTCCGCGTACCCTGCGCGCGAGATGACCACGACCGACTTCGCAGACGAGGCCCGCTCACGCCTGGCGCGCCTGCTCAGCATGGCGGACACCACCGACCCGAGGCTCCGGGCCCGGATCGAGGAGTACGCCGCGACCACCCCCGACCCGCCCCCGCACGGCCCGCACGGCATCCAGACCAGCGGATGCCCGCTCTGCCGCCGCACGATGTGGCGCCAGCGCGACCTCAGGGTGTGCGCCGGCTGCGGCCACGTGGAGGACGTCACCACGTGAGCGGCCGGCTCGGGCGCCGCGGCCGGGCGGAGCCCTCGGCCGTGGAACCTCAAATGTTGCTCTGAACGTCCCCTTCCCGTGGTTGGTCCTGCTCCGGCGGGGTCATGACACCGGCACACGGGCCCGTACGCGGACCGCTGAGAGGGGGGCGAGGGGACATGAAGCCCATGGAACGACTCGGGGTGGGCATCGGCTGGCGGCCGGAGATCGCCGAGGCGATCGAGCGGCTGCCCGGCCTGGACTGGGTCGAGGTGGTGGCCGAGAACATCTGCCCGGGCCATCTGCCCGACCCGTTGCGGCGGCTGCTCGACCGCGGGGTGCGCGTCGTGCCGCACGGGGTTTCGTTGGGGCTCGGCGGAGCCGACCGGCCCGACGCGCAGAAGCTGGCCGCGCTCGCGGAGCGGGCGGTGGCGCTGGGGGCGCCGCTGGTCACCGAGCACATCGCGTTCGTACGGACCTCCTCGCCGGCGCTGGAGGCCGGCCACCTGCTGCCGGTTCAGCGGACCCGGGAGGCCCTCGACGTGCTGTGCGAGAACGTCCGGATCGCGCAGGACTCCCTGCCGGTGCCGCTCGCGCTGGAGAACATCGCCGCGCTGTTCCGCTGGCCCGACGAGGAGCTGACGGAGGCGCAGTTCCTGACGGAGCTGGTGGAGCGGACCGGGGTCCGGCTGCTGATCGACGTCGCGAACCTGCACACGAACCGGATCAACCGCGGCGAGGACCCGGCCGCGGTGCTGGACGGGATTCCGCTGGAGGCGCTGGCGTACGTGCACGTCGCCGGGGGCGTGGAGCGGGACGGGGTGTGGCACGACACGCACGCGCACCCGGTGCCCTCCGCCGTGCTCGACGTCCTGGCGGAGCTGGGCCGGCGGACGGCCCCGGCCGGGGTGCTGCTGGAGCGCGACGACGACTTTCCGGCGGGGGAGGAGCTGGCCGGCGAACTGACCGTCATTCGTGCGGCTCTTGGGACTGCCGCACAGCCGTCCGTGCCCGTCACGGGTGCGGGCGCACCCACGGTGGGGGACCTCGCCGCCGCGCGGACGCGGGTCGGGGTGGAGCAGGCGGCGCTGCTGTCCGCGCTGGTCGCCGGGACGCCCGTGCCCGAGGGCTTCGACCGGCAGCGCGTACGGGTGCAGGCGCGCGCCCTGGCCGCGAAGCGGGCCGACGTCGTGGCGAAGGTCGCCCCCGAGCTGCCCGGGATCCTGGGCGGGCGGGCGGCCTTCCGCGAGGCCTTCCTCGCGTACGCCCGCTCCCGCCCCATGACCGGCGGGTACCGCCGGGATGCACTCGACTTCGCCGAGGACCTGCTGATCCGGGACCTGCCGGCCGACCCCGCCGCCCGGCGCCGGCTCACCACCTGGTGGCAGGACCGGGCCGGGGCGAGGCCGCCGCGGCGCCTCGTGCGCTGGGCCCGCACCCTGCTGGCCCGCACCCCGCTGGCCCGCACCCCGCTGGCCCGCGCCCCACTGGGGAGGGCCGCGTGAACTTCTTCGTCCTCGACGTCTGGATCGCCGTCGCCGTCTCCTCGCTGCTGCTCGGCTCCGGGCTGCGGCGCGCCCGGAGCCGTACGGCGGACCCGGCTCCGCGGCTGCACGACCTGTCCGAGGCCGCGTTCCTCACGGG
>NZ_JACBGN010000374.1 GCF_013401435.1 Streptomyces sp. BR123 | reverse complement strand
CTTCCCTCTCCCCTCCCCCTCATCGCCTCGCACCCGGCTCCGCCGCCCCCAAGGGATGACCGTGTCACAGCCCGTTTCCTATTCAGGGTGGCAGTCCGAGACCACCGGCTTCATGGGCCGCCTGTCCGGCCCCGGCTTCGGCATGGTGGCGGCCGCCGCCCTGATCGCGACCCTGCCTTTCAACGTCGGCTGGCAGAGCGCGTTCCTGTGCCTGCCCCTGTCGCTTTTCCTGCTGGCCCTGGCCTTCGGGCAGGTCATGGGGCTGAGCGCCGACGAATGGATCTCTCTCGCAGTAAGGCACCAGATCTCTGTGGCTACCCGACGGAACCTGTTCTTCTCCGGCGCGTTCGCGCCCCGCTCCGCGGCGACGGGCCGACAGCCGATGGACCTGCCCGGCACCCTGGCCCGCCTGCGGATCCTCGACGCCCCCGACGGGCTGGGCGGACAGCTCGGCGTCGTCCACGACCCCGCCGCCGGGACGTACAGCGCGATCGCCCGCATCACCTTCCCCGGCCTGGCCCTCGTCGACACCGACCAGCAGGCCGCCCGCGTCGCCGCCTGGGCCGCGTTCCTGCGTACGTACTGCACCGAGGACTCGCCGCTGACCCGTATCGCCGTGCACCAGCGGTGCCTGCCCGACGACGGCGCCGCCCTGGCCGGCTGGACCGCCCGCCACATCAGCGCGGACGCCCCCGACGCGGCCGTCACCGTCCTGTCGGAGCTGATGGACAGCGCCGGACCGGCCGCCACCGCCCGCGAGACGTACCTGACGGTCACCCTGTCCGCGTCCCGAGCCCGCTTGGCCGTGAAGGGCGCGGGCGGCGGGCAGACCGGTGCCGCCGCCGTCCTCGTACGCGAACTCCACGCGATGGGACAAGCCCTTTCCACGGCCAGCCTCCAGGTCGTGGAGTGGCTGTCGCCGCGCATGGTCGCCCAGACCGTGCGGACCGCCTATGACCCGGACGCGCAGCAGATGCTGGCCGCCCGCAAGGCGGGGGCCGAACTGCCCGGCTGGGCGGGGACGGCCCCGGGTCTCGACCCCGACCTCGCCGGGCCGGCCGCGGCGGAGACGGGGTGGGGCGTCTACCGGCACGACGGGGCGTGGTCGGTGTCGTACCAGGTCCGTACGTGGCCGCAGTCGGAGGTGTACGCGACCGTGCTGCAGCCGCTGCTGCGCCCCCGGCAGAACGCCCGCCGTTCGCTGACCATGCTGTACGAGCCGATCGGGCCGCGCCGGGCCCGGCAGGAGCTGGCCCGTGACAAGGCCAAGCGGTCCTCCGCCCGGCACCTGCGGGCCAAGACGGGGCGGGACGAGAGCGAGGACGAGCGCCGCGAGGAAGCCGTCGCCCGCGCCCAGGACGCCGCCCGCGCCGCAGGCCAGGGCGTCGTCCGCATGACCGCCGTCCTGACCGTCACCGTCACCGACTTCGACGAGATGGAGACGGCCTGCGCAGAACTCCAGGCCGACGCCGCAGCCTCCGGACTGGAGGTGCGGCGCATGTGGGGTGCCCAGGACACCGGCTTCGCCACCGGCGCCCTACCGCTCGGCCAGGGCCTGCCCGACCGCCGGATGGGATTCTGATGGGCCTGTTCTCCCGCCGCCGCCCCGCTGGCGACACCCTCCTGGAGGCCATGGGCATCGACGAGGCCGTCGGCCTCGCCGAACGCCCGCCCACGCCCGTGCCCGTGCAGCCGACGGCGCGCGAGCTGCGCCGCGCCCGCCTCCTCGAAGACCCCGAGACATCGATGCGGGTCGCACCGAAGAAGGGCTGGACCCTGCCCTTCGCCGGCCGGGCCGCAGCAGTGCCGCGCGGCGAGATCGTCCGCGCGGACACGGCGAACGTCGCCGGGCTGTACCCGTTCCTGCACGCCGGCAGCCTGCCGCCGATAGGCGCCTACATCGGCCAGAACACCCTCACCATGCAAGCGTTCAGCGCCCACCCCGCGGTGTGGGTCAAGGAGGGCCTGTGCACCAACCCGAACGTGATGATCACAGGCATCCCGGGCTCGGGTAAGTCGGCGCACGTGAAGGCGCTCGCCCTGCGGCTGATGGCGTTCGGGCACCGCACCCTCATCGCCGGCGACGTGAAGGGCGAGTACGCGGCCCTGTGCGAGCACCTCGGTGTGGAGCCCGTGCGGCTCGGCCCGGGCCTGCCCGGCCGCCTCAACCCCCTCGATGCCGGCCCCCTCGGTGCAGGCCTGGACCTCGTGAAAGACGAGGCAGAGCTGCGCGGACGGCTCACGGAGATCCACCGCCGCCGCCTGACCCTCCTCAAGGCCCTCCTCGAACTCCAACTCCGGCGGACCCTGGACCCGCAGGAGGAGGAGGCCCTGGACGTCGCCGTCCGGGAGGTGACCGGCGAACTGCACGGCGCCGGCGCCACCCGCCTGGCCGTCCCCACCCTCCCCCTGGTCTACGACCGGCTGCGCGACCCCACCGACGCCATGGCCCGCGAGCTCCGCATCCGCGACGGGGACATCCAGCGGGCACGTGAGGCGATGGCACCCATCCGCTCCGCCCTCGGCGCCATGGTCAGCGGCCACCTCGGCGGCCTCTTCGACGAGGAGACCTCCATCGGCCTGGACTGGGACGCACCCATCCAGTCCGTCGACATCTCCGCCCTGCAGGAATACGGCGACGAGACGGTCGCCATGGTGCTCTCCTGCGTCTCCACGTGGGCCCAGTCGGCGATCGACCAGCCGGGGCAGCGCCCGTGGATCGTCGTACGCGACGAACTGTGGCGGCAGATGCGCTCCGGCGGGGCCACGATGGTCAAGAAGATCGACGCCGACCTGCGCCTGTCCCGGGCCACCGGCACCATCCAGGTCCTGGCCACCCACCGCCTGTCGGACTTCGAGTCGGTCGGCGCCGCCGGGTCGGAGGCCGTCGCGATCGCCCGCGACCTGATCGCCTCCTGCGAGACCCGCATCCAGCTCGCCCAGGACACCCGCCCCCTCCAGATGACCCGCGAGGCCATCGGCCTGACCGACTCCGAATGCGCCCTCATCGGCTCCTGGGGCGCGGGCCAGCGCGGCCGCGCCCTGTGGAAGGTCGGCCGCGGCGGCGGATCCCACGCCGTACAGCTCGTCCTCTCCCGCACCGAGGAGCGCCTCTTCGAGACCGACGAGAAGATGGTGATCTGACGTGGCCCGGCGCGGGCCCGCCGCGGGGCTGGACGACCACAGCTTGCTGGCGGCGTACGGGGCGGGTGCGGCCGTCGCCGTCGGCGGTTCCGTCCTCCTCGCCGCGCCCCTGGCCTCTCTCCTCTCGGGCGGCGGGTGGGCGCACAGCGCCCGCGGCATCCCCGTGACCGTGGTCCTCGCCCTGGCGAAGGGGCCGGCCGCGGTCTACCGGCCGGCGCCGCCCACCTGGCTCTTCCACGCCCTGACGGTCCTGCTGATCCTGCTGGTGCTGACGCTGGGCGTGGCCATCGTTGAGGCGGCCGGCCGCTTCTCCGGGTTCGGCGGCCGCGGGGGCGGCGCCCAGTGGGGCGGGGCGAAGGTCGAGAGGAAAATGGCCGCCCACGACGATCCCGGTCGGCGCACCAACCGGATCACGGCCGGGCGGGGCATGGGCACGAAGAGGGTGGTGGCGGCACAACCCCACATCTCCGCAACCGTCTTCGGCGTTCCGGGTTCGTCGAAGACCACGGGGCTGGTCCTGCCCAACGCCGCCGAGTGGCAGGGCCCGCTGGTGGTCACCACCACCAAGGCGGCCGACCTCGACATCATCCACGCCCGCCGCCGCTGGTTCGGGCCGGTGTGGGTGATCGCCCCGGCCGGGCTCCCGGGCCGGGACACCGACCGCTGGTCCCCGGTGGAGTACTGCACGGACGCCAAGGCCGCCGACCGCATGGCGGCCTGGCTCGCCGAGGCCTCCTCCTCCGCCGGCGACGAACGCGCCGCACCCTGGATCGACCAGGCCAAGAGCGTCCTGAAGGGCATCCTGCTGGCCGCCCGCCTCTCCGGCGGCGGCATCGGCGACATGCGCCGGTGGATCACCCTCGGCAAGGACGCCGTCGACCACGTCCGCGCCGTCCTCCTCGCCCACGGATACACCGACGTCGCCGACGACTACGCCTCCCCGTGGCTGCGCCTGCACGAGGACGGCGTCGGCTCCATCCAGTTCAGCCTCAACGTCCTGGCCCGTGTCTTCGCCGACGAGGAGGTCCGCGAGACCTGTGCCCGCTCCGACTTCGCGTTCGAGGACTGGCTCGACCAGCGCGGCACGATCTGCATCATCGCATCCGAGGCCGACGCCGACCGGTTCGCCCCGCTGATCAGCTCCCTGATCGCCGGCGCCGTCCACGCCGCCGAGACCCGCTACCACCGCTACGGCCAGGCCATCGACCCCGCCGTCGGCGTCTTCGTCGACGAAGCCGGCAACATGCTGCGCTACCCGCGCCTGCCCAACATCCTCACCACCGGCCGCGGCATGGGCATCGTCCTCCTCACGGTCTGGCACGACCTCTCCCAGCTCCGCGAATCCCTCGGCGTACAGAAGGCCAACACGGTCCTGTCCGCGTCCGGGCTGCGCATGCTCCTGCCCGGCTGCGGCGACCTGGAGACCCTGCGCTACTTCTCCGGCCTCTACGGCCGCACCGAGGTCCTGAAGACCAGCCACAGCCGCTCCCGCGGAGAGCACTCCACCAACACCCAGGCCGTCGAGACCGACCTCGCCCCCGTCCACTCCCTCCAGCAGCTCCCCGACTTCACCGCCATCGCCCAGTACGCCAACCTCCCGCCGATCAAGGTCCGCATGCGCCTCACCTTCCGCGACAAAGACCTCAGAAAACTACTGACAGAGCCCACGACGACCACCCGCGGGAAGTGATCCGATGACGACCGACCTCAACCCCGCGGACCTGTGGCCGGCCCCGCCCGGGGCTCCGCAAAGGGAACCGCAGCGGTGGGTATGGGCGGCCATGGACCCGGACGAGCGCCGGATCCGGATGCGCGAACTGGCCGCCTGGGTCGACTGGCTCCGCACCACGTTCGAGCTGCACAACGTCATCACCCACTGCTGGTACCGGCATCAGCCGGTCGTCGAACACCTCACGGCCCTCTACACCGGCTGGACGCGCACCTACACGGGAGAGACCGAGCCGGTCCGCGAACTCGTCGAAGCGGACTGGATCCACACCCTGTACGCCTTCATGCCGCGCCTGCAGCTCCCCTCCTGCGCGGCCGGCACCCACCACGACCCGCCGCCCCGCACACCCCACCCGGCCGGCGCCGACGCGGACTTCGCCCTCTACCTCCGCAGTGCCACCACCGCGCCGACGACACCGAGCGGCAAACCGCTGTGACACCGCGGGGACCATCGCTGGGTGACGCGGGACAAGCGGAGCCGGTCCTTCATGCTTCTTCTCGCCGTCCGCTGAAGCGGAAACCGACGGTTCCCACAGGGGCTGCTTCGGCTGAGGCGCGCTGCCCGCCTTCAAACGGTTCCGCCCGCGGCCGGCCGCCGGTCAGGGGCCGGACGGCGTACGGAAAGTGCGTGGCGGCTGCGCCCGTGGCTGCCGTACGGTCTGGGGTCCCGGCCGGGCCGCATCGGCGGCACGGCATGTTCGGAGAGCGATCCCCATGACCGACCAGCGAGCGACGACGACCCTGTGGCGCCCCACCGGCCCCGAGGAGCTGGAGCTGGTCCGGGAGCTGGACTGGCGTGCCTGGCCGCCCCGGCTGCCGGAGCAGCCGATCTTCTACCCGGTGCTCGACGAGGACTACGCAGTGAAGATCGCGAGGGACTGGAACGTGCCCCACAGCGGCGTCGGCTTCGTCACCCGCTTCGAGGTCGAGTCGGCCTTCCTGAGCCGGTATCCGGTACAACAGGCCGGCGGGCGGACGATCCTCGAGTTGTGGGTGCCGGCCGAGGAACTGGACGCGTTCAACGCCCACATCGTCGGCAGGATCGAGGTCGTCCACGAGTTCCGCTGAGCGGCCCGAGCCGCGGCTGCTCGGGGTCGTCGGTGTTCCACGGCCAGGCGAACGAACTCCGCCGTCCGGGTCCGGCCGGGCACAGCCTTTTACCAAGACCGGTCATTTCCGTCAAGCCACGCGTTCGAGTGTCGTGACGCCCCTCCACCCGTCGGGTTTATTGGAAGTACGCCCTCACCGGGAAACCCCGGAAGAGACGGGGCCGGAAACAAAATCCCCGGCCCGCGCCCCCCACGGGGGCGACTCACAAAAACCCTTTTCCAAACCGAGTGGAGAATTCACATGTTCGAGCGCATTTGGACCCGTCGCATCGTCCTGGCCGGCGCCTCCGCGGCCCTCGTGGGCGGCGGTATCGCCCTCCCCGCCACCGCGATGGCCGCCCCGACCGCCGCCCCGCAGCAGGCCGTGTC
>NZ_JACBGN010000373.1 GCF_013401435.1 Streptomyces sp. BR123 | reverse complement strand
GCCTCGCCCCCTCCGACCCCGCCGAAGCCCTCAACCCCCTCGCCTCCCTCGCCAAGGGCTGCGCCGACGCGGCCGCCTGGATCGTCAACGAGCTCAGCAAGGCCGTCAACGGCTCGGCCAACGTCGACTTCACCAACGGCGCCTTCCTCAAGCAGTACGCCGTCGTCTTCGCCGCCTCCACGGTCCTCACGCTCGTCCTCTGGCTCCTCGCCGTCGCCAAGCGCGCCATCCGCGGCGTCCCCCTGGCCACCGCCCTCGGCGAAGCGATCGGCTTCCTCTGGCTCACCGTCCTCGCCTCCGCCTTCACCCCCCTGATCCTCTACACCGTCGTCTCCGCCACCGACGGCGTCACCCAGGTCATCGCCTCGGCGAGCGGCAGCCAGACCGACGTGTTCTTCGGCTCCTTCACGGAGGCCCTCAAGAAGGGCGACTCCATCGGCGGCGGCCCGATCATGCTGATCGTCGTCTCCCTCGTCACCGTCCTCGCCGCCGGCATCCTCTTCCTGGAGCTCTTCATCCGGGCCGCCCTCCTCTACGTGGGCGCCCTCCTCGGCGTCGTCGTCTACGCCGGCCTCGTCGACCGCAACCTGTGGGGCCACGTCCGCCGCTGGGCCGGCATCATGATCGCCGTCATCCTCGTCAAGCCGGTCATCGTCATCGTCCTCGGCCTCGCCGGGGCCCTCGCCGGCGAGAAGGGCCCGGGCGCCTTCTCCGCCGTCGTCTCCGGCCTCGCCATCATCCTCCTGGCGATCTTCGCCTCCGCGATGATCTACCGCTTCGTCCCCGGCTTCGGCGACGACATCGCCGCCGCCCGCGCAGGCCGCAGCAAGGCCACCGACGGCGCCCAGGCCGCCGCCGTCATCAGCTCCCCCGCCACCCTCGTGTCCCAGGGAATCAAGGCCCACAGCAGCCGCGGCGCCCACCGCTCCGGCGGCGAGGGCGGCAGCGCCCCGCGCCCCGCCAACCCCCTCTCCGGAGGCGTCGCCGCCCACAGCAGCCGCCCCACCGGCGGCGGACCCGCCACACCCCAGCCCCGTACGGGCTCCAGCACGAGGAACACAGGAGGTGACGGGCGTTGACGGCCCAGTCCCACCAGCTGCACCCGGTCGCGCCCCGCCGCACGTATCTCATCGGCCGCGCCCGGCCCAACGCGATCGTCGGCAAGAACCGCGAGAACGGCGAGATCGCCCTGATCATCGCCGGTGCGTTCCTCGGCATGATGAGCGGTCTCCTCGTCCCCGACCTCACCCTGCGCATCGTCACCCTCGTCGGCTTCCCGCTGATGGCGCTCGCCGCCGTGTACGTCCCCTACCGCGGCCGCACCTTCTACCGCTGGTTCGAGATCAACCGCAGCTACAAGCGGATCCTGCGCCGCGGCACCACCTACCGCTCCGGCGCCATGGAAGCCGGCACCCGCGCCGCCGACGGCCGCGAGGTCGAGATCGGCCCGCCCCCCGGTATCGGCCGTATCAGCTGGCTCTCCGCCCCCTTCGGCCCCGACGAGATCGCCGTGCTCCTCCACGCCGACCGCCGGACCGTCACCGCCGCCATCGAGATCGAAGGCCCCGGCGTCGGCCTGCGCGACAGCGAGGACCAGGAAGCCCTCGTCGACCGCTTCGGCACCCTCCTCAAGCACGTCGCCAACGGGGACGGCTTCGTCACCCGCCTGCAGATGCTCGCCCGCACCCTCCCCGCGGACCCGGACGCCCACGCGAAGGACGTCGCCCAGCGCGGCGACCCCACCTCCCCCGTCTGGCTGCGCGACTCCTACGACCAGCTCCAGTCGATGGTCTCCACCTCCTCCGAGCAGCACCGCGCCTATCTCGTCGCCTGCATGCACTACACGCGCGAGCTCGCCGCCGAGGCCAACGCCATCGCCCGCGCCGGCTCCCGCAAGGGCCGCAAGCTCGACCGCGACACCGGCCTCGCCATCGTGATGGCCCGCGAGCTCACCGACATCTGCGCCCGCCTCGCCGAGGCCGACATCCGCGTACGCCAGCCCCTGGGCCAGGGCCGCCTCGCCTCCCTCGTGCACTCCATGTACGACCCGGACCACCCCATCGACCACATCCAGGCCATGACCAAGCGCAACGCCTGGCCCGCCGAACTCGACGCCGTCGAGCCCACCTACCTCCAGGCCAAGACGCGCGAGTCCTCGACCCGCGCCCCCTGGTGCCACGCCACCGCCTGGGTCAAGGAATGGCCGATGACCCCGGTCGGCGTGAACTTCCTCGCGCCCCTCCTCGTCCACACCCCCGACGTCATCCGCACCGTCGCCGTCACCATGGACCTGGAGCCCACCGAGATCGCCATCGAGCGCATGCTCACCGAGAAGACCAACGACGAGGCCGACGCCTCCCGCGCCGCCAAGATGAACCGCACCGTCGACCCCCGCGACATCGCCGCCCACGGCCGCCTCGACCAAAGGGGTGAAGATCTCGCCAGCGGTGCGGCAGGGGTCAACCTCGTCGGGTACATCACCGTGTCCTCGCGTTCACCGGAAGCCCTCGCCCGCGACAAGAGGACGATCCGCGCCTCGGCCGGCAAGTCCTACCTGAAGCTCGAATGGTGCGACCGCGAGCACCACCGCGCCTTCGTCAACACCCTGCCGTTCGCCACCGGCATCCGAAGCTAGCTGGAGGGAAAGGCCGCCATGCGAGATCCGCTGTCCGCTCTGACGGACGCCTTCACCAGCTTCCTGTTCGGCAGGGTCGAGACCACCCGCCTGCCCGTACGCACCTCCACCGGGCAGGCCCAGGCCGTCTACCTGCCCACCGCCGCCCCCGGACTCGGCGACTCCGGCGTGATCATCGGCCGCGAGGTCTACAGCGGCAAGGGCTACATCTACGACCCGTTCCAGCTCTACGGCCAGCAGCTCCCCGCCCCCCACTGGCTGGTCCTGGGCGAGTCCGGCAACGGCAAGTCCGCCTTGGAGAAGACGTACGTCCTGCGCCAGCTCCGCTTCCGCGACCGCCAGGTCGTCGTCCTCGACGCCCAGGGCGAGGACGGCGTCGGCGAGTGGAACCTGATCGCGCAAGAGCTGGGGATAACACCCATCCGCCTCGACCCCATCGCCGCCAACGACGACGGGATCCGCCTCAACCCCCTCGACCCGGCGATCACCACCACCGGCCAGCTCGCCCTGCTCCGCACCATCATCGAGGTGGCGATGGGCCACGGCCTCGACGAGCGCGCCGGCTTCGCCCTCAAGGTCGCCCACGCCTACGTCGTCGACACCATCCGCGACCGCCAGCCCGTCCTCACCGACATCGTGGAGCAGCTGCGCCACCCCGAGGCCGAGTCCGCCGAGGCCATGAACGTCGACATAGACGACGTACGGGCCTGGGGCCTCGACGTGGCGCTCGTCCTCGACCGCCTCGTCGACGGCGACCTGCGCGGCATGTTCGACGGCCCCACGACCGTCGGCATCGACCTCGACGCCCCGCTCATCGTCTTCGACCTCTCCCACATCGACCGCAACTCGATCGCGATGCCGATCCTGATGGCGATCGTCGGCGTGTGGCTGGAGCACACCTGGATCCGCCCCGACCGCAAGAAGCGCATCTTCCTCGTGGAAGAGGCCTGGCACATCATCAACAGCCCGTTCGTGGCCCAACTGTTCCAGCGCCTGCTGAAGTTCGGCCGCCGCCTCGGCCTGTCCTTCGTCGCCGTGGTCCACCACCTTTCCGACGTCGTCGACGGCGCCGCCGCCCGCGAGGCCGCGGCCATCCTCAAGATGGCCTCGACCCGCACGATCTACGCCCAGAAAGCCGACGAGGCACGTGCCACCGGCCGCGTCCTCGGCCTGCCCCGCTGGGCCGTGGAAATCATCCCGACCCTCACTCCCGGCATCGCCGTCTGGGACGTCAACGGCAACGTCCAAGTGGTCAAGCACCTCATCACCGAAGCCGAACGCCCCCTGGTCTACACGGACCGCGCCATGACGGAGTCCTCCGCGCCGCACCCGCTCCCCGACGACCTGCTCGCGGCGGAATGGGAGGCGGAACAGCGGGCCCTGCTCATCGAACGCCAGCAGGGCGGCGGACCGGGATCCACGACAACGGTGGCATGACCATGCTCGAAAGCGGCACGAGACGCACGCCGCCCCCGGCGACCTCCCGGGGCGGCATCCCGGACGGCGTCCTGATCGGCTTCCTCGCCTTCCTCATCGGACTGGCCGCGCTCGTGTGGACGTCCACGGGCCTGGCGGCCCTCCTCGCCCACGGGTCCTGGCCGAACACGGTCACGTTCATCCGCACTCCGACGGCCGTCCGTGCCCTGATAACGCAGCCGCACGACATGGCCGCCGCCTGGCCTGACACCGCCCCCGCGGCCCTCTCCGGCTGGGGCCTCTTCTGGGGCCTGTTCGTCGGACAGCTCCTCGTCCTCTTCGTCCTCACCGTCTTCGTGATCGGCATCGTCGCCCGCACCAAGGCCCGCCGCACCCCGGCCGCGCACCGTGCCACGGCCCCGGCCGACCCGGCAGGCGCGGTCGCCGGTGCGCACGCGCCCCCCGGCACGACCGGGCAGGCTTCCGCGCCGCTGCCGAAGTCCGCGGAGCCCACGCCGCTGCCCACGCCCTCGCCAGGACCGGACCCGGTGCCGACGACGCTTGCCAAGGCGACGTTCCCCGCCCCGCACCGTACCCCGCCTGCCTCGGAGCCGGCGCCCGCACCGCCCGCGGGTGACGGCCTGGTCTACGGCGGTCCCGCCGAGCGCCACCGGCTGGCCTCCGGCCGCCTGGCTGCTGCGGAGGGCGCCGCTCTCGTCGTCACGTCCTCCCCCGGCCTCTGGGCGGAGACCAAGGACGCCCGCGCCAAGCTCGGCCCGGTCCTGCTCTACGACCCCACGCACCTGTGCGACACCCCGGCCCGCCTGCACTGGAACCCCGCCGACGCCTGCGCCGACCGCGACACGGCGGCCGCACGCGCCGCCGCGCTGCTGGCCCCCGTACGCCCGCAGGCCCGCAGGGACGGGGACGTGGCCGATACCGCCGAGACCCTCCTGCGGAGCTGGCTCCAAGCAGCGGCCCTGGACGACCGCCCGTTCAAACAGCTCCACCGCTGGGTCATGGGCTCGGCCGCCCAGGACCCGGTCCGCATCCTGCGCACCCACCCCCGGGCGGCGCCCGGAGCGGCCGGCGAACTCGAGTCCGCCCTCACCGCTCATCCCGAACGCCGCGAACAGGCCCTCCGGCTCACGGCCCGGGCCCTCTCCTGCCTCGCGTCGATCCACATCCGCGAGGCCTGCACCCCGAACCGAACCGATGCGCTCACGCTTGCATCGTTCGTGCAGGAGGGGGGCACCCTTTATGTGGTGGGTGAATCCTTGGAGGATCCTCGCACCCATCCGAGTGCAATGCCCCTGCTCACCGCACTCGCATCGAGCGTGGTCGAGCACGGCCGCCGCATGGCCGCACGGTCATCCCACGGCCGGCTCGACCCACCACTCACCCTGGTCCTGGAGGATGTGGCGGCCGTCGCCCCGATCCCCCAACTACCGGACCTCCTCCAGCAGGACGCAGTCCCCCTGCTCGCCCTGTGCCGCAGCCGCGAGCAGGCCCGCGCCCGCTGGCCCCGGCTCTAGTCCGCGCTAGTTCGCGGGCCGGGCGAAGACGTACTCCAGCTCCTTGGAGTGGGGATCGCCCGGCTTCGGGATGACGAGCCCGCTCGGCTGGAATCCGAACCGCCGGTAGAAGGCCCCGGCCCGCGCGTTGTCCTCGTGCACGAAGAGCCGTACGCGCTCCAGCGCCGGCTCCTCCAGCGACCAGGCCCACTCCAGTGCCGCCTCGAACAGCGCGTCGGTGATCCCGGTCCCACGCTGCCGGGGCCGCACGAACACGCCCACGATGTGCCCCTGGTTGCGCTCGATGTCCTGGTCGAGGAAATCGGTGGAACCGATCTCCTCGAGGAACACGGTCACCGACCCGTCCCACCGCCCGTCGGGGGCTTCGGCCACGAACTGCCGCACGTCCCGTCCTTCCGCGGCTGCTCGGGCCCGGTCCTGCCAGAACTCGTCAGGCTTTTCCGCAGCCTGGGCGGCGGTTTCCAGGAACGCCAGGGGCGCCATGGGATCGCTCAACGCGACCAGCCGAAGCTCTTTGACCTTTTCCCACTCGTCGGCCCGCACGGGACGGATCACAGGATCACTCATGGCCCGGATCCAACCACGCACACAGCCCTCTCCGCAGCCGATATCGACCTGGGCACGCCTACACGCACGTGCGGTGAACGCAGAAAAGCCCCGCACCGAACCCCCCGGAAAAGGGGGCTGGTGCGGGGCTTCCCGCAATGATTGTTCGGCGGCGTCCTACTCTCCCACAGGGTCCCCCCTGCAGTACCATCGGCGCTGAAAGGCTTAGCTTCCGGGTTCGGAATGTAA
>NZ_JACBGN010000372.1 GCF_013401435.1 Streptomyces sp. BR123 | reverse complement strand
AACTCCGACGTGAACGAGCGGCGAGGGCGAGGCTTCTTCTTCCCCATGCTCTCCATGATGGACATCATCCTTCCGGGACCGAAGCCCCTGATCACTGATGTCCGTCAAAGCGGATCAAGCCCAGTGCGGCGTTCGAAGTCGCGCGCCAGGCGGCGGCTTCGCATCAGGTGGGCGAAGAGACGCTCGACGACCCACCGCTTGGGCAGCACCACGAAGCCGCGCGTGTCGTCGCTGCGCTTGACGATCGCAAGGACCAGGGCGAACGCGGCCAGGCAGTGCTCGACGAGGCTCCGGTGTAGCCGCCGTCGGCCCGGACGAGTTCCAGCCGGTCGTGGGCGTCTGCCACCTGGGCGAGCAGCACCTTCGCGGCGGCGCGGTCACCGATGTCCGCGCTCGTGACCATCACGCCCAGCCGCAGGCCGAGGGTGTCGACCACGACGTGCCGCTTGCGGCCGTTGACCAGCTTGCCGCCGTCGAAGCCGCGGCTGTCGGCGCCGACGACGGCGTCCGCCTTGACGGACTGCGAGTCGATCACCCCCGCACTCGGCTCGGCATCCCGCCCGCTTTCTGGCGCACCCGGCCCCGCAGCCGGTCGTGGAACTCCTTGACCAGCACGTGGTCACGCCAGCGGCGGAAGAACGCGTAGACCCGGTCCCACGGCGGGAAAGTCGGCTGGCATCGCCCGCCACTTGACGCCGTTGTCCACGAGATAGTCCACCGCGTCCAGCATCGCCCGGTGGGGGGTATGCCTCCGGCTGCCCGCCCCGACCCCGCATCCAGCCCGGCACCGGCAGCAGCGGCCGGACCACGGCCCACTCCGCGTCCGTCATGTCCGAGGGATACCGCCGAACACGTTCCGGTGATCGGCCGCGTTCCCGAACCGGTGAGCGAGGCAATCACACGACGGAGCAGTCGAGTTGAACTCCACCGGCGCGAGCACGTACAACTGCGGCAACAGGGTCTCCTGGGTCTCGGTTGGCTTCGCAACCCCGAGCTACCAAGAGGCCCTGCCTTCATGCCCGCGCCCGGCCGCGATCACCCGATCGAGACTCCCGTTCGACGCCCACCCCTCAAGATCGGAACGACAACAGCTACTTAAACGGGCTCCGACCGATGGCCGGCCGCAGCTGGTTGACCTTGGCATGCCGGTCTTCACCGACCACGCACCACGGCTTCAGCCAGGATCGGGAGAGTCTGGATATCGGCCCTGATCCTGTCACCGAGCGAGTTCGGCTTGGCGAAGACCGCGGAACACCTCCTCGGTCGTCCATCCGCGCAGCGTGGCGTGGATCGATGAGCGGAATGCGGCTTCGGCCGTGGTGGCGTGGAGGGCCCCGGCCAGTTCGAGGGTCACAAGCCCATGGAGGGTTGCCCAGATCGACAGAGCGATCGCCGTTGCGTCGCCAGCGAGGACGGACGCCGTCAAGGCGCGTTCGATCGCCGCGAGGAGCGGACGGATCGGGTCACTGGCACCGACCTCTCCCGACGGGTCGAAGGACTGCACACCACCGAAGAGCACCGTGTACAGGTGGCTGTGTCCGCACCCCCAACGACGGTAGGCGACGGCCAGCGCGTAGAGGTCGGCGAGAGGATCCGCGGACGTCTGCACCGCCGACACGTCTTGGAACAGGCCGGCGACGGCTCTGTCGCGCACCGCCCCGATCAGCCCGTTCTTGCCACCGAACAACGAGTACACCGCGGTCGTCGATGCTTCGGCAGCAGCGGCCACGGCGCGGACCGTGACCGACTCCCGTGGACGGGTGGCGAGCATCTCGGTCGCGCACTCCACAAGCCGCTCTTTGACGGCCTCGTCGTTTGTTCTGGGCCTACCCACGGTCAGAAGCCTACCTTCTTTGATAACGTCGTTTTGAAACGATGTTCTGAAACTGTCGGAGGTCGCCGTGCCCACGTCCGCCATACGTCTCGTCCGCTTCACCGGACGCTTACTGCTGGCCCTGGCCGCCGTGGCGACGCTGGCCGTCGTCTTTCTCGCACTGATCGCCCTCACGGACGGGGCGGGTTCGGGGCTCGCCGCGTGGTTGACGACCCTGGGGGCCGGGACTGTCCTCGCGCTGCGGCGGGCCCGGCACCGCACCTGGCCGACGAAGCTCGTGCCGTTCCTGCCGGTGATCGTCGCGGCGGCGTTGACGGCGACGGTCTGCATCCCGACCGTGCCGACAGCCCGGCGGTACCCGCCCACGCTGCCGTTCGTGTCCACTCAGCACTGGAACCTGGCCACGGGCAGCCGGGTCGCGGTGTATCACTACCCGCCCGGGAACCCCGGCCCCCGGCATCCCGTCCCGTTCGTGTACCTCCACGGAGGACCCGTCCGCGGCATCTCGGTGCGAGACCACTGGTTTCTGCGACTTCTGGCACGCCAGGGCTACGACGTCTATGCCTACGAACAGGCCGGTGGCGGACGAAGCGACCTGCTCACCATGGACCAGTACACGGTCTCCAGGTCGGTCAGTGACCTTGCCGCGTTCGTCGACCGCCTGGACATGGGCACGGTCGACATCCTCGGATTCTCCGGCGGCGGAGTCGTGCTCACCCGAGCCCTGGCCGACCCTGACGTCGCCGCACGCCTGCACCGGGCGATCATCGCCGAGCCCGGGCCCATGGACGGCCCCACCGCACACATCACCGGGCACAAAGGCCGAGCATCAGCACGGGGCCTCGCGCCGGCACCGACCGGACCGCGATCGACGCACGTCCCCCGGTACGCCGTGGCATTCGGCCTCATGCGACTCGGACTCCTCACCCCCGACACCGGACTCATCGGGCAGGCCGAAGGCGACAACTCCTTCACCGCCGCCGACCTCGGCAGCGACACCGCATCCGCCTACTGCGCGCGCGACGCGCACCGCATCCCCCCCGAAGACACCGCACAGAACTTCTCCTTCAGCCCCGCCGCCAGCCTCCGCATCCAGCAGACAGTCAAGGACTCACCCTCCATCGCCCCGCAACTGAGGCGCTCCCGGACCCCTGCCATGCTGATGATCGCCGAGTGCTCCTCCCAGGTCCGTCAATGGGCGACCGCCACGCTTGCCAATGACCCCGCCATCCAGCGCACGCAGTACATGCCTGGAGTCGGACACCACATGTGGAACGGCCTCGACGACAACAACGACCGGGCCGTCGCCGTCATCACTGCGTTCCTTCAGGACAAGCCAGCCCCCCTGCCGAACTACCCGACCCGCGACGAGATCCCTACCTTCCTGCGCGACCACAAATGAAGGGGCCAGGTGGGAGCGGATGTCGCGCACGCTCATCCCGCGTGGTCGAGTTCTTCGAGGACGGTGTCTCGAATGCGGAGATTGCGCGGGCGGGGGTGTGTGCCGAGAGCGTGCGGCGATGGCGGCGGGCGTGGGAGGAAGGTGGTGCTTCGGCCCTGCGTGGAATTGCTGGTCTCCACCACCGGCATCGACCTCAACGCGATGTTGCGCGGCCTGACGGCTGGCAAGGTCGAGGCGGCGCCTCAGTCGCCGAACGGCGCGATCATCATCACGGACCGAGCGGTCGCCGAAGCGAAGTGCTGTATGGGGTGTGGCCGTGTACGCCGGTTCGGGCGGGCACGGCCACACCCATGCCCGTTGGTCCGGGGTACCGCCATCGGGTCCGGTGCGGCAGCGCAGGCGGCACCGTAGCGGTACCTGATCAGCAGGGAAGGAGAACGGCCATGGAGACGTGGGGTCTGGTGCTCGAGACCACGGTGGGTGCCGGCGAGCGCAAGCACATCGAGGCTTTCGTGATGGCACAGGTGGAGGGCGACAAGAAGGCGGCGCTGGCAGAGTTGGAAAGGCGGGCACGCGCCTACTGCCCGGAACACCCGCGCAGCCCCAAGCGCCGCCGGCTCTTCCGTCACGGTGACGGCTTCCTCCTCGTCGTCAACGGCGCTTGGCAGTCGTACGTCACCCGCTTCACCCTCGCCGAGCTCATCGAGGACAGCGACCGCCCCCAACCGCCCGAAGCGGAAGACCGTGCTTCGCCCGACGCGGAAGAAGTCGTGCCGCCCGCCACTCCGAAGCCGGCAGCGCCTCGGGGGATACCGCCGCCTGCCCGGGAATGCGAGACGACGGCATACCGGTGAAGCCGGCATGGCTCGGTCGCGCCGACGTCCCATGAGCGGCTCCCACGGGGCAGTGTCCACGCCGCCTCCGGCACAGCCCGTAATGCTGCATGTGAGCCCGTTCCTTGCCCACACGTGGACGGGCGACGTGGACGGGCAGGAAGGCGGAGGACCGCCGCCAGCGGTGCCTCTGCCGGATCCCTGAAGTTGAACACCATCGGCCCGGGTGGCAGTTCGCCCTGGACATCCTCGATGAACTCGCCGGCATCGCGCTGCAGTCCGCCGTCCTGACGGCGGACTGCAGCTACGGCGCATATGCGGCCTTTCGCCGCGGCCCGGCCACAGGGTCTGACCTCGTCCTCCACGTCAAGGCGGGCTGACTGCCCACGGCGGGGAGGCGGCGCCGCTCCGCCGAGCTGTCGCGGGCCCCAACGCTTCAAGGCTGGTCCATCGGCTCAAGGTGTCTTGCCATGGGCCGTGGTGAAGGGGAAACGGGGGGTGGCAGCATCCCCGGGAGCCGTCACGCAAGGCCCGAACGCCAGGCCCAGCCGGCTATCCCCACCCGGTTCCTCACCCGCAACTTGGCCTGCACGTTGGCCAGATGGGTCTTGACGGTGCCCGGGGTGACGACGAGCTCGGTGGCGATCTCGGCGTTCGACAGGCCCTGTGCGACCAGTCGGGCGATCTCCCGCTCGCGCGGGGTCAGCGGGTCCTGGGGGCGGGTGCGGCCGGGCTCGGGGGCCAGGTGGCGGAGGAGGCGGACGGTGATCTGCGGACTGATCAGGGTGTCACCGGCCATCGCGGCCCGAACCGCCTCGATCAGCAGCGTCGGACCCGACCGCTTGAGCAGGAAGCCGCAGGCGCCGTGCCGCAACGCCGTGTGCACGTAGTCGTCGAGCTCGAAGGTGGTCACCACGATCACCTTCGTCTCCGGGGCGAGCAGCCGGGTCACCTCCAGACCGTCCCGCTTCGGCATCCGGATGTCGGCGAGGACCACGTCGGGACGCAGGGTGCGGGCCAGGTCGACGGCGGCCGCGCCGTCGGCCGCCTCGGCGACGACGGTCATGTCCGGTTGCGAGTCCAGGACGAGCCGGAAGCCGCTGCGTATGTCGTCCTGGTCGTCGGCGATCAGGATCCGGGTGGCGGTCATGTGGTCCTCTCCAAAGTGGGCTCGCCCGGCCCGGCAGGAGGCGGGGAGACGGGCGGGGTCGGCAAGGTCGCCGTCAGTGTCCAGCCGTCCGGGCCGGCGGTCGTACGCAGGTCCCCGCCCGCCGCGCGGACCCGCTCGGAGAGGGCGACCAGGCCGGTACCGCCGCGTTCACGAGGCGTGGGCGGCGACGCGGAGGCCCCGTCGTCCGCGACCGTGAGCCGTACGGCCCGGCCGTCGAAAGCCAGGCGCACGTCGACGCGGGTCGCACCGGTCGCGTGCCGGCGTACGTTCGTCAGCGCCTCGGTGACCACGCGGTGCACGATCGCGGCGGCCTCCCTGGACAGCGCGCCCTCGACTCCCTCACCGATCCCGATCCGCGCGCGGACCCCGCCCTCCGTCTCGAACCGGCTTATCAGCTCGACGACTTCAGTCGTTCCCGGAAGCGGTTCGCGCAACGCTCCCACCGTGCGGTCCAGGGAGGTGAGCGCGGCCAGACCGACCCGTTCGATGCGTTCGAGCGCGGCGACGACGGCGGCCGGGTTCCGGTCGGCGACGAACCGGGCGGCTTGCGCCTGGGCGACGATCCCGCTGATGTCGTGGGCGACGAAGTCGTGCAGGTCGTGCGCGAGCCGCAACTGCTCGGCGCGCTCGGCCTCCCGTACGGCGTGAGCCCGCCGACGCTCCGTCAGGCGCGGATAGCCGCCGACGGCCGCGGCGCCGGCGGAGGGCAGGCACCAGAAGGCGGCCATGCCCGCGGCCTCGAAGAAAGAGGCGTCCGGCAGCAGTGCGACCGTCCACAGCGCGGTCGAGGCGGCCGCCACCGCGCCACCGGCCAGCGCCTCGACGCGTGGCGCCCAGCGGTATGCCGCCGCTTGCACCGGCACGAGCAGGCAGGCCCCGGCGAACAACGCCCGCGACTCGTCGTACGTGCCGTCCAGCGTGAGCAGCGCGGAGAGCAACGTGGCCCCCGACAGCCCGGCGAGCCGCCCCGCCGCTCGGCGAGCCCACCTCCGCACCCGCGCCGGCCCGGCGAAGAGCGTCAGCACCGTCGCACCCGCCGGCAGTACGGCCAGTACGAGCGTCCCGACGGACGCCGGCACGGGCACCGGCACCCCGAGCACCAGGAACGCCCCCGTCACATGATCACCCCCGGCCCCACTCTACGGACC
>NZ_JACBGN010000371.1 GCF_013401435.1 Streptomyces sp. BR123 | reverse complement strand
GCCGGGGGCCTGCGCCGGGCGGCCCGGGCCCTGCGCGAGAAAGAGGGCCAGCGTGGGCACGAGGTAGAGGACCCACACCCCGACCTGGAGCCACGTCGGGTCCGGCTGGAAGTTGAACGTGCCCTTCAGCAGGGTCCCGTACCAGCTGTCCGGCGGGATGGTCCCGCTGATGTCGAAGGCCCTGTCCGCCAGGCCCGGCAGGAACTCGGCCTCCTGCAGGTCGTGCATGCCGTACGCGAGGACGCCCGCGGCGACCACGACCAGCATCGCGCCCGTCCAGGTGAAGAACCTGGACAGGTTGATCCGCAGCGCGCCCCGGTAGAACAGCCAGCCCAGCAGGACCGACGTGCCGAGACCCAGCAGGACGCCGATCAGGGGCGCGGAGCCGTCGCCGGCGGCGTGCACGGACCGCCACACGAACAGCGAGGTCTCCAGCCCCTCGCGGCCGACGGCCAGGAACGCAGTCGCCACCAGGGCGCCGGTGCCCATGGCCAGGGCGGCGTCGAGCTTGCCGTGGAGCTCGGCCTTCAGGTGCCGCGCGGTGCGCTTCATCCAGAAGACCATCCACGTCACCAGGCCGACCGCGACGATCGACAGGCTGCCGCCGATCGCCTCCTGCGCCTGGAACGTCAGCTCCGAGGTGCCGAATTCGAGCGCGGCTCCGAAGGCGAGGCTGATCGCGGCCGCGAGGCCCACACCCAGCCACAGCGGGGGCAGCTTGTCCCGGTTCTCCGTCTTGACCAGGTACGCGACGAGGATGCAGACGACCAGGCTGGCCTCCAGCCCCTCGCGCAGGCCGATCAGATAGTTGCTGAACACGTCGGTTCTCCTCGTCTGCGGACCCGTGTCACGCGAACAGGGCCCGGCCCCACCAGTCGTCCTTGTCGCGGACGCCCGGCGGGACGGCGAAGATCGCCGAACCCACGTGCTGGATGTACTCGTTGAGGACGTCGGACTTCGCCAGCTGCCGCTGGATCGGGATGAAGCCCTTGCGGACGTCGCGCTGGTAGGCGATGAAGAACAGGCCTGCGTCGAGGCGGCCCAGCCCGTCCGTGCCGTCGGTGAAGGAGTAGCCGCGGCGCAGGATCGTCGCCCCGTTGTTGCTGTCGGGGTGCGCGAGGCGGACGTGCGCCTCTGGCTTCATCGCCTTCAGGAACGGCTCGTCGCGCTCCTTGGACTTGCCGACCGGCGCGCCCTCGCCCTTGTCGCGGCCGAAGATGTCCTCCTGCTCCTGCAGGGGGGTGCGGTCCCAGGTCTCGATGTTCATGCGGATGCGGCGGGCGACCAGGTACGAGCCGCCCGTCATCCAGGCGCTGCCGTCCTCCGCGCCGACCCACACGTGCTTGTCGAGGGCCGCCTTGTCGGTGCCGGAGATGTTCCGGGTGCCGTCCTTGAAGCCCATCATGTTGCGCGGGGTCTGCTCCTCGGGGGTGGTCGAGGAGGTCTTGCCGAAGCCGAGCTGCGACCAGCGCATCGCGACCTTGCCGAAGCCGATGCGGGCGAGCTGGCGGATGGCGTGCACGGCGACCTGCGGGTCGTCGGCACAGGCCTGGACGCACAGGTCGCCGCCGGAGCGGGCCGGGTCCAGGTTGTCGCCGGGGAACAGCTCCAGGTCCACCAGGGCGGCCGGGCGCTTGTCCTCCAGGCCGAAGCGGTCCTTGGCGAACAGTCCCGGGCCGAAGCCGAAGGTCAGCGTCAGCCGGGACGGCTTGAGGCCGAGGGCCTCGCCGGTGTCGGTCGGCGGGGCCTCGGGGCGGCCCTCGTAGGCGTCGCCGACGGGCCGGCCGGCCGTCATCAGGCGGGCCGCCTCGGTCCAGTCCTTCAGCAGCTTCTCCAGCTCGGCGCGGTCCTTCGTCTTCACGTCGAAGGCCGCGAAGTGCAGGCGGTCCTGGACCGCGCTGGCGATACCGGCCTGGTGCGCGCCGTGGAAGGGCACCGCCCCGCCGGCGGAGGCCGCCGGCGCGAGGTCGGAGGAGGGGACGAGGGCCGCCGCCGCACCGCCGGCCGCGGCGGCGCCGAGCGTCAGCCCGGCCCCGCCCCAGCCGAGTACGGAGCGCCGCGAGGGGCGGCCGCCGGCCTTGGCCGGCTCAGATTCAGTCATTCCGGGTTCTCCTGCCTGGTGTTGGCCGTTGCCGGATTACTTGGCGACCGCGGCGGCCAGCTTCGAGAGCGGCTCGGCCAGGGCGTTGACGCCGTCCGACAGCTCCTTGCGCTCGGTCTCGCCGACCTTGTCGTAGGAGGTGAACTCGTAGGTGTTCTTGTCCGCGCGGTACTTGTCCAGCAGCGTGTTCAGCGCGGCGAACTGGGTGTCGAGCTGCTTGGCGAGTTCGGCGTCGTTCTTCGCGGCGACCGGCTTGAGCAGCTCGTACGCCTTCTGCGCGCCCTCGACGTTGGCCTTGAAGTCGACCAGGTCGGTGTGGCTGTAGCGCTCCTCCTCGCCCGTCACCTTGCCGGTGGCGACCTCGTCGAGGAGTTCCTTGGCGCCGTTGGCGATGGAGGTGGGGGTGATCTCCGCCTGGCCGACCTTCTTCTGCCAGTCGGTCAGGTCGGTGATCAGCTGGTCGGCGAGCTTCTTCTCCTCGTCACCGATCTTGCCGTCGGCCCACAGCGCCTTCTCCAGGCGGTGCCAGCCGGTCCAGTCCTTCGCCGGGTCCTGGCCGGCCTCCAGGCCGTCCTCGCGGACGTCGACCTTCGGGTCGATGTCGCCGAAGGACTCGGCGACCGGCTCGGTGCGCTCCCAGCCGATGCGGGAGGGGGCGTACGCCTTCTTCGCGGCCTCCAGGTCGCCGGCCTTGACCGCGTCGGCGAACGCCTTGGCCGCGGGGAGGGTCTCGTCGGCCTGCTCCTGCACGTACTCGCGGTAGCCGGCGACGGCGGCGTCCAGCTCGGGGCTGCGCTTCTCGGCGGTGCCGTTGCCGGTGGCCTTGACCTTCTGGCGGATGCCGTCGCCCTTCATGCCGGGCTTGCAGGCGATCTCGTAGTCGCCGGCCTTGATCTCGGCGGTGATGGTGGCCTTGGTGCCCGGGCCGATGTTCTCGCGCTCGGTGACGATCCGGTCGTCCGGGAAGAGGACGTACAGCTCGGTGACCTTCGAGCCCTTGTTCTCGACCTCGATCGTGACCTTGCCCGCCGGGAACTCGGTCTGCGAGACCTCGCACGCGGTGTCGGAGGCGGCGACCTTGACGGCCTTGCCGTCTGCCGACCCGCCCTTCTCCGCGCAGCCGGTGACGGCCGTGAGCGCTGCCGCGACGGCGGCCGCAGTGAGGACGGTGAGGCGGGCGGGACGCATGGGGGCTCCTGATGTCGGTGTCGGGCTGATGACATGCGCCAGACGGCCGCCCCGGGGGGCGGTTGGAGAGGCGGACCTAACTTAGCTGAGCCTTACTTGACCCATGCCCGTTCGTCCAGTGATCTGACGCACACCTTCGGGCTCCGGATACGGAGCCGTCACGGGGACCTCACGAGGGCCCCATGGAAGGGTCAAGCGGAAGTCAAGCCAAAGTGGTTGTCCCGAACGGAGGGCCGGGCTGCACCGCGTACTGGGAGTGCAAGCGGAATGCCAGATTGCGGATGTGGCAGCACTTCCACGGGCTGCCGGTAGACCCGGCTGAGCAGATCCGCGCGCAGCACCTCGGCCGGTGGCCCGTCCGCCGCGATGCGCCCGCCCTCCAGGACGGCGATGCGGTCGGCGTGGGCCGCGGCGAGGCCGAGGTCGTGCAGCACAGCGACCACCGCGTCCCCTGCGGCGGCCCGCTCCCGGCAGATCCGCATCACCAGCTCCTGGTGGCGCAGGTCCAGGGCCGCCGTCGGCTCGTCGAGCAGCAGTAACGGGGCCTGCTGGGCCAGCACCCGGGCCAGCGCCACCCGGGCCCGCTCGCCGCCGGACAGCGCGGTGAAGGGCCGGGCGGCGAAGCCGGACACCTCCGTGGCGGCCATCGCCCCGGCCACCGCGGCCTCGTCCGGGCCGCCGTCGGCCGCGCCGGTACCGACCCAGGGCGCGCGGCCCATCGTCACGACCTCCGCCACGGTGAACGGGAACGACAGCTCCGCGGCCTGCGGGAGCACCGCACGCCGCAGGGCCAGCTCCGCGGCCGTCCACGCGCCCGCCGGGCGCCCGTCGATCCGTACGGCGGCGGACGCGGCGGGCAGGTCGGCGGCGAGCGCGGCGAGCAGGGTGGACTTGCCGGCGCCGTTCGGGCCGACCAGGGCCAGCACCTCCCCGGCCCGGACGGCCAGGTCGATCCCGGCGAGGACCGCGCGCCCGCCGAGGCGGACCTGCAGGCCGGCGGCCTCCGCGACGGGGGTGCCGGCGGGGCGGCGCTCGGGGGCGGCGGGCCGGCGCCGCCGCAGGAAGCGGAAGCCGGAGGGTCCGGTGGTGGTCATGCCCAGCCTCCTTGCCTGCGGCGGGTCCGGCGGAGCAGCCAGAAGAAGAACGGACTGCCGATCAGCGCGGTGAGCACCCCGAGCGGCAGCTCCGCCGGGGCGGCCGCGGTCCGCGCGGCGAGGTCGCCCGCGAGCAGCACCGCCGCGCCGGCCAGGGCGCTGCCGGGGACCAGGAAGCGGTGGCCGGGGCCGTTCGCCATGCGCAGCAGGTGCGGGACGAGCAGCCCGACGAAGGTGATGACACCGGCCACGGCGACGGCGGCGGCGGTCAGCAGCGCGACGACGACGATGAGCGCGAGCCGCAGCCGCTCGACGTCCACGCCCAGGTGGTGGGCGGACCGCTCGCCGAGGGAGAGGAGGTCCAGCCGACGGGCGTAGCAGGGGGCGAGGGCCAGTCCGGCGGCGGCGCAGGGCAGGACGGCGAGCACCTTGGGCCAGGTGGCCTGGGCGAGGGAGCCGAGCTGCCAGAAGGTGATCTGGTTGACCTGCCCGCTGTCGGCGAGGAAGACGAACAGGCCGATGAGGGCGCCCGCGAAGGCGTTGACGGCGATGCCGGTGAGGACGAGGGTGACGACCTCGGTCCGGCCGCCGGTCCGCGACAGCAGGTACACGGCGCCGACGGTGACGAGCCCGGCGGCGAACGCGCAGACGGTGACGGTCCAGTTGCCGAGGAAGCCGAGGCCGAGCGCGATGGCGGCGACCGCGCCGACGGCGGCGCCCGCGGAGATGCCGATGACGCCGGGCTCGGCCAGCGGATTGCCGAACACCCCCTGCATCAGGGCTCCCGCGCAGCCGAGGCTGGCGCCGACGAGCAGCGCGAGGGCGACGCGGGGGAGGCGTACGTTCCACAGCACGCTCTCGCCGACCCGGTCGAGTGCGGCCCCGCCCAGGCCGAGGCGGTGCTGCACGGAGCCGAGGACGTCCCCGAGGGGGATCTCGTACGCACCGACCCCGGCGGAGACGAGGGCGAGCAGGACGAGCACGGCGGCGAGCCCTGCGGTCAGCCGGCCGCTGCAGCCCCGGGCCCTGCCCGACGGGGCGGCGCCGGTGACTGGGGTCTCGACCTCGGCCCCGGCCTCGGTCGCAAGCTCGGGTGCGGGTGCGGGTGCGGGTGCGGGTGCGGGTGCGGGTGCGGGTGCGGGTGCGGGTTCTGCCGTCTCCGCGGCGGGTTCCGTGGTGCGGCCGCCCATGTCAGGCCTTGCCGTGGAGCTGGGCGATGAGGGAGGTGAGCACCTGGTCGGTGCGGGGCCCGTAGTTGAGGAGGACGCCGTCGTCGATGCTGATCACGCGGCGGTCCATGCCGGCCGGGGTCTGGGCGACGCCCGGGATCTTCACCAGGCCGTCCGGGCCGCCGACGGACTCCAGCCCCTTGGCCATGACGAGGAGGGCGTCGGGCGTGGCGGCCGCGAGGGCCTCGCTGGTGATCGGGGTGAAGTCCTTGCCGAGGCCGGACTCCTTGCCGGTGTCGACGGCGCCCGCGGCCTCCAGCAGCGAGGACGCCCCGGAGTCGGAGCCGCCCATCAGGTACACGGAGGCGGAGCCGCGCAGGTAGAGGAACGCCACCCGGGGCCGCTTGCCCGGTGCGGTCTGCGCCGGGACGGCCGCGCGGGCGGCGGCGATGCGCTCGGCGGTGCGCTGGTTCAGCCGGGCCCCGGCCTCCTTGACGCCGAGCGCGGCGGCCACGGCGTCGATCCGGCGGGGTACGTCGTCCAGGGACTTGGCCGGGTCGACCACGAGCAGCGGGATGCCGGCGTCGCGGATGTGCCGGATCGCCTCGGCGGGGCCGGTGGTGGTCTCGGCCAGTACCAGCGTCGGGCGCAGGGACAGCACGCTCTCGGCGGATACCTCGTGGCCGCGGGTCACCACGGGGAGCCGTGCGGCCTGTTCGAAGGTGGCGGTGATGTCGCGGGCGATGACCTGCGGGCCGAGGCCGAGGGTGTGGACGATCTCGTTGAGGCTGCCGGTCAGCGGTACGACGCGGTCGGTGGAGGCGACCGCCACCTGGCCGCCGTCGGCCGAGGGCACGGTCACGGGGAGGGCGGGTGCCGGGGCCGGGGAG
>NZ_JACBGN010000370.1 GCF_013401435.1 Streptomyces sp. BR123 | reverse complement strand
CGGCGGGGACGTCCCGGGGAGAGACGCCGAAGGCCTTGACGGCCTGGTAGTAGGTCCAGGCGGTGCCGTCGCAGGAGGTCTTCTTGGCGCCCGAGTACGCCGCGCACACCCGCTTCAGGTCCGCGTGGAAGGCCTCGTCGATGCGGGACTTGTTGGCCGGGAAGGCACCTGCCGCCTTGTAGTTGCGGTAGCCGAAGTCGTGGCGGGCGCAGGCCGTCCGGAAGGGGAAGCCGAAGGGGTTGTCGGGCGAGGAGGAGCAGTGGTCCGTCGACCAGTCGAAACCGTACGCGGCCCAGCGGCCCTGGTTCGCGCGCGCCGCGGCCCAGGCGTTGTGGCTGGTGGCGCTGGTCTGGGTCCAACTGCTCAGCACCTGCGGCTTGTCGGCCGGCGCGGCGGACGCGGGTGCCGCGAAGACGAGGACGCCGGCCGTGGCCGCGGCCGTGGAGGCGAGGACGGGAGCGAGACGGCGGCGCATGGATTCCTCCAGGACGGGAGTCGGGGGAAACCGCCTCGGGCAACTCCCCGCAGCGGCGACGGGATCCAGGGTCGGAGCGGGCCATATCACCGGTCCCCACGAGGCCTATAACGGGGCGCGCCGCCACGGGTGTCGGGCGGTCCCGGTGCGGTAGCCGGACCAGTCCTCAGGTACGACCCGACATCAGACCTCAGACAGAGCCGAGGTTCGTCCTGCGGAGGGACGCGCGCCTCGGGCATCCTGCCGACACTGGGTCATATGAAGCGCCGTCCCCTCGCCATCGCCGCCGCCACCGCGGGAGTCCTCGCCACGGCCGCCTTCGCGCTGCCGCACCTCCCGCCCAACCCCGTGACCGAGTCGATCAACGACCAGGTGTTCCAGGAGAAGAGCAGGCGGTACGCGACCGCTGCCGACGCCCGCACCCGCAACGTGCCCGCACCCGCGCCCGCGCCCGCCGGGCGCGCGCATGCCGCCCCGGCGTCCGGGTCGGCTGCGGCGCTGCCGTCGTGGGTGCCCAAGGACGCCACGGACATACGCATACGCGCGCGCCGCACCGGCGAGGCCCGCCTGATCCGCTTCACGCTGGGGGCGACCCCGCTGAACGGGCCCCAGTGCACCACCGGCGTGCCGAAGCGGCTGCACGGGCGGGTGCTGGACGCCCGGTGGTGGCCGCGCGGCACCCGGGCCGAGGAGCGGCCGGAGTGCCGGGACGTGCACCAGTACCAGGTGGCGGTGCGAGGCAAGCGCGTCTACGCGTGGACCGACGGGACCCTTTCGCCCGGGGCGAAGGCGCCCGCCCCGGCCGCCGTCGGCGCGGCGGCCCGCTAGCGCGTCAGGGCGTCGGCGGTGGCGCGGGCGAAGCCTTCCGGGTTGTCGAGCATGATGTTGTGCCCGCAGTCCGGGACGGGGACCACGGCGATGCCGGCGGCCTCCAGGGCTTCGGTCCCGGCGAGGGGGCCGTCGGCCTCGGGCAGCAGGTAGGTACGCGGGACCTTCAGCTGCAGCAGGAGTTCCCGCATGGTCGGGGTCGTGCCGGCCGCGAGGTGGACGGCGGAGCGGTGCAGGGCGGTGCGGCCGGCCAGCCGCATCGTCGACCATCAGTGGGCCCCCGCCCGGTCGCGTACCTCGGCCCAGCCACCGGCCAGGAACTCCTCCTCGGTGTAGGAGGCGATGCCGCTGCTGCCGTTGGTCCGGGGCACGACCGGCACGGGGTCCAGATTGGCGTCGACGAGCACCAGCCGGGAGACCATCCGGGGGTGCCGGTGGGCCAGCACGATGGCGACGGCCCCGCCCATGCTGTGCGCGATCAGCTCGGCGTCGGCGACCCCGGCCGCGTCGAGGGCGGCGGCGAGGGCGTCGGCGTGTGCTTCGAGGGTGTACGGGAAGTGCTCGGGGCGGTCGCTGTGCCCGTGCCCGAGCAGGTCGACCAGCAGGGACCGCCGGCCGGCCAGCAGCGGGTGGACGGCGCTCGCCGTGAAGTAGGCGGGCGAGGTCGCCCCGAGCCCGTGCACGTACACCCGGGCGGGCTCCGCGCCGGGCAGCTCGACCCAGCGGATCCGGTCATCTTCCGGTGTGACGGCGGCACTTCGCACCCTGCGCTCCCTGGATCGGCGGAAGGGACGACCCTAACCGGGGCGGGGCGGGCCTCGTCTACCCTCACCGGGTGAGTACCCACATGAACCGGCTCGGCGAGGACGTGCCGCGTACCGGCGAGCCGCCTGCGGGAACGGCCGTGGCGGTATGGTCCCTCGACACCACCCTCGGGGTGGTCGGCGGGCACCGGGTCGAGGAGTCGCTTGACCTCCTGGACGCGGGGGAACGGGACCGCAGCGCCCGGTTCGCGCGGCCCGGCGACCGCCGCCGGTACCTCGCCTCGCACGTGGGGCTGCGGCTGCTGCTCGGCGGCTACCTGGGGCTGGCCCCGGACAAGGTGACCCTGGTCCGGGAGGAGTGCCCGTGCTGCGGCGCCCCGCACGGGCGGCCGGCGGTAGCCGGCGGCGGCCTGCACTTCTCGCTCTCGCACAGCGACGACCTGGCCTACCTGGCCTTCGCGGCGGTACCCGTCGGCGTCGACGTCGAGCGGTACCCGAGCGCCGGGGCGGTGGCCGACATCCTGGGCGCCCTGCACCCGGCGGAGACCGCGGAGCTGACCGCCGCGCCCGAGGCGGACCGGCGGATGCTCCTGGCCCGCCTGTGGGCCCGCAAGGAGGCCTGCCTCAAAGGTACGGGTACCGGGCTGGCCCCCGGGGTGGCCGAGCCGTACGTGGGCAGCGGCCCCGACCCGGCGGAAGTCGCGGGCTGGCACCTGGCGGACCTTCCCGCCCCGGACGGGTACGCGGCAGCCGTCGCCGCCCGCACGCCCGCCTGACAGGCCCCTGAACCCGCGGGGACCGCGCCCGGCCGTGGAGCGGGAGCCACGCCCGGCCTGTACGGGCGGGAGCCACGCCCGGCCTGTACGGGCGGGAGCCACGCCCGGCCTGTACGGGCAAAGGGGGCCGACGCCGCCGCGGCCAGTCGTCGCGTGCGGGCTCGGCAGGTGCCCGCCACGCCGCGGCGGCGTCAACGGCCCCGTTCCCCACGGCGGCCGTTATCGTGACCGCCATGGACATCCGCCCCGCGCGTACCGTCGCCGAACTCCAGGCCGCGGAGGGCCTCTTCGACGGCCCCGTCCGCCTGGACTGGTCCGAGCGCTTCCTCTCCTCGCCGGAACACCTGATGCTGATCGCGTACGTCGACGACGTGCCCGCCGGCATGGTCACCGGGGTCGAGATGAGCCATCCTGACAAGGGCACCGAGATGTGCCTGTACGAGCTGTCCGTCGACGAGGGCTATCGCCGGCGCGGCATCGGCCGGGCCCTGACCGAGGCGCTCGCCGACGAGGCCAAGGCGCGCGGCTGCTACGGCATGTGGGTGGGCGTCGACAGCGGCAACGAGGCCGCCCTGGCCACCTACTCCGCCGCCGGGGGCCGCGACGAGGGCGTCTTCGCCATGCGCGGCTGGCCGCTGTCGGGCTGACTCCTCCCGGCGGCGTGTCGTGCCGCCAGTCAGCGCACCCTCCGCGCGCCGACACCCCGCCTGGCCGAGCATCGGCGCATGACCGCATTCACCGCCCTGCTCCCGGCCGCCGCCCTGCTGGCGGCGTCCACCGTCCTGCCCCCGCACCCCGCGGCCGCCTCCGCCCGCCCGGGAGACGCCACCGCCGCCTACGTCGTGGTCCTCAGGGACAGCACCCCCCGCGCCCCCGCCGCCCGGGCCCTGGCCGCCGAGGCCGCGGACGCCGGCGACGAGGTCGGGGCCGTGTACGACACCGCGCTCAGCGGTTTCTCGGTGCGCACCACCGCCGCGCGGGCCGCCGCCCTGGCGGCCGACCCGCGGGTGGCCTCGGTGGAGCCGGACGCCGAGTTCCGGATCAGCGGGACGCAGAGCCCGGCGCCCTGGCCGCTGGACCGGCTCGACCAGCCGGACCTGCCGATGGACCGCTCGTACACGTACCGGGGCACGGGCCGGGGCGTCACCGCGTACGTCGTGGACAGCGGGATCAACACGCTCCACGAGGAGTTCGGGGGCCGGGCCCGCACCGGCTACAACGGGGTCTTCCTGGAGGGCCCGGCCGACTGCAACGGCCATGGCACGCATGTCGCGGGAACGCTGGGCGGGTCGGTGTACGGGGTGGCGAAGGAGGTGTCCCTGGTCGCGGTGAAGGTCGCCGACTGCCGCGGATCGGCGACCCTTTCGTCCATGCTCGGCGGTCTGGAGTGGGTGCTGAAGGACGCCGCGAAGGCCCCGGCGACCCCCGCCGTCGCCAACATGAGCATGGGCGGAACCCGCAGCTACGCCCTCGATGCGGCCGTCGCCCGGGCGGTGTCCGCCGGGATCACCTTCACCGCGGCCGCCGGGAACTCCGCCGCGAACGCCTGCGCCGGCTCCCCCTCGGGTGCACCGGCCGCCCTGACCGTGGGGGCGACGGACTCCGCCGACCGCTGGGCCTCGTTCTCCGCCTACGGCTCCTGCGTGGACCTGTCCGCGCCCGGCGTGTCCGTGGTCTCCGCCTGGAAGGGCTCCACCACCGCGCTCGCCCGCGTCTCCGGTACCTCCATGGCCGCCCCGCTCGTGGCCGGCGTCGCCGCGCTGCTCCTGGCGGAAGGGCTCGCGGGCGGCACGGTGAGGACCCCGGCCGCGGTGTCCGACGCGCTGCTGCGAGGGGCGGTGCGCGGCCGGATCACGGGGGCCCCGGTCGGCACCTCCGACCGGCTGCTCCAGGTCCCGGCGGCCGGGTGAGCCGACGCGGACGACACTGCAGCACCGAAACACGGCAACAGGCCAGCACGGCAGCACGGCAGCACGGCACCGAACCTGATGAGACATCAATTTCTGTCTGTTTCGGGCGAAAGCAAGTCATTGACTTCTGATGACCGCGACGCGTCAATGTCGGCCACCGCACCGGCTCGGCCTCCTCCCCACAGCGGGTGGGGGGAGGGGTTCGTCTGACGAAGGAGTCGCGACCCAGTGAGTACAACGTTCCGACGAAGAGTGCTGGCCGGGGTGGGCGCTCTGTCCCTGGCGCTGACGGGCGGCGTGGCGGGTCTGACCGGCACGGCGCAGGCGGCGACCACGACCACCCCCGTTTTCGAGAACTGCGACGCCCCGGCGCCGCAGCCGGACGGCTCGGGCACCCAGAACTACACGGTCACCCTGCCCGACACCGCCAAGGCCGGCGAGGTCGTGCCGATCACCATCGACCCCGGTGCGAGCCCGCTGATCCCGGGCTTCTCCGTGACGACGGTGAACACGACCAAGATCACGCTGAAGGTCGGGGCGACCGCGCAGGTGGTCACCAGTCCGCCCGAGACCGTCAGTGTCGTGGCCGGCACCCCGCTCGACCCGAAGCCGTTCTCCGGCACCATCCGGATCCCCGACGGCACCGAGGGCGCCTCGGTCGACGTCAGGCTCGACCTGGCCGTCACGGACGCGGACCTGAGCGGCTCGGTCTTCACCACGACCTGCACCCCGGCTCCCCGGCCGAGCGCCGTCCTCGGCTCGGTCGCCGTCGAGGCCCTGCCCAAGGACCCGGTCACCACCAGGCTGACGCCGAACAGCGGCAAGGCCGGCACCGCGGTCGTCGTGAACGGCGCCAACTTCCCGGCCGGCCCGGTCACCTGCTCCGCGCTGCTGGAGGGCGCGGCGACCGGTGACACCGGCACCGGTGCGGCAGACGCGTCCGGCGCGGCGACCTGCACCGTCACCGTCACCAAGAAGGCCGACTCCCTCCGGATCGACGGCTCGGTCGCGCCGTACAAGTCCTTCGTGTTCCTGGAGGAGCAGGCGGGAGTGAAGAACCCGATCGACATCGAGGTCCTGCCCGGGGCGCTCGCGCTCGGCCCCAAGGACGGGCAGCCGGCCGTCTCCTTCCCCTCCGTCACCATCAACGGCAAGTCGCAGTCGGTGGTCGGCGTCTTCAACGCCGCCACCGTCCAGGACTTCCGTGGCGGCACGCTCGGCTGGGACGTGACGGCGACCCGTACGCCGTTCCTGAACCAGACGACCGGCCATTCGATGGCGAAGGCGCAGCTCGGCATCCAGCCGTCCTGCACCGTGACGAACCCGGACAGCCCGAGCACGTGCACCGCGGGCGCACCGGGCGCGATCACCGACACGCCGATGAAGGTGGCCTCTCAGGCGGCCGGCGGGGACGAGCTGACCGGCGGTGAGTTCGCCGTCGGCGGCGCCGGGATGATCCAGCTCCCGCCGTTCGTGTTCGCCGACACCTACCGGACGGTCGTCACCTTCTCGATCGCCTGACCCGGCAGGGCCGGCAGGCAGGCAGACAGACAGACAGGACCGGCCGGCCCCGGGCCCCGGGGTGGTACGGCGCGCGTCCGGGCCGCACCACCCCTCACATCTCGTATCCGACGCCGACACCGCCGCCGACGGGAGAGCCATGCGCCGCCGCACCCGCACGACCCCGCCC
>NZ_JACBGN010000036.1 GCF_013401435.1 Streptomyces sp. BR123 | reverse complement strand
GGTGGGGGTCGTGGTGTGCCGGCTGGTGCGCATGGCCCGGGCCTTTCGGTTCTGGAGAGTGGGCGGGGAAGGGCTGCGCGATTGCCTGACGCAGGGAGGGAGCCGCACCGCAGTTCTCCGGGAGCGCGGCGCGGCGCGCTCCGGACTCCGGCGGCCGGGCCGTCTCCGGGTACGGCCGTGCGCGCCGCGGCGGCAAGGGCGTACAGGGGAGGACGGGGGTCGCCCGGGAGGGAACGGGGCGGCGCGACGCGGCCCGCGGGATCGGGAGCCGGGAGCCCGTGAGCCCTGAAACCGGGAAGCCTCGGGGGACCTCCGGGAACGAGTGGGCCCGGGAGCCGCGGGATCCGGCCGTCGAGGCGGATCCGGTGGGCTCGGCGGACTCCGCCCGGTTCAGTGAACCCGGCGGATCCGCGCGTGCGTCACGGTCAGACGGTGCGGTGCCGGCCGCGCAGCGGGCACCGCACGACCCGGGACACCGGGATCACGTCGTACCGGGAACGGGGAACGAAGGCGACGACGGTGCGCTGACGGCACATGACGCACATGACCTGTTCCCCTTCTCTGCTCGGTGTCTGACGGGCGGCGGTGGGCCGCACGGGCCGATCGCCAACTCGGTGGCGTGCGCGCCGCGTTGCCGGCCGTTCCGCGTTGCGGTGGTGGCGCGCGTTGCGAGTGTAGAGAACGATGCGGGCAGGGGGCACGGCATTTACCGGGCTCGGCTCGTCAGGGTGCCGCCGGGTCGTCGAGGGTCGGACCGGCGCCCGCTCACCACCAGGACCGCAGTGATGCCGCACCGGAGACCGAGTCGTACGCGCGCAAGCTCGCCGCTCGCCGCGGCGCAGCAGGGCGGCCACGTCGCCCCGGCCCATGACCCGGCCGACCTCCTCGTCCGCCCCACCCCGGTGGGGTTGGCCGGGTTGGTTCGTGTGCGGGCAGGTCGCGGTGACGGGCGGGGGCGGGTCGCCGACCCCAGCCGGGCGGCCATCGGCTCGACCGGCTCACCCCGCCGTCCATCAGGCCGCGAGGTCACGCCGCTCACGCTCCCTCGCGCCCGTGCTCAGGGATCCCCGGTTTGCGTCGGGCCCGCGGTGGCCGCCCCCGCCGGGGCGAGGTGGTACACGGCGAAGGCGCGGCCGATGACCGGCATGGCGACGTTGCGGACCCGGATGCCGCCCGCCGTCATCCCGTGCTCCGTGCCGTGGTGGGCGTGTCCGTGCACGGCCAGGTCCGCGCCCGCCGCGTCGATCGCCTCGGCCAGCAGGTAGCTGCCGAGGAACGGGTAGATCTCCAGCGGCTCCCCGGCCAGCGTGTCCGGTACGGGGGCGAAGTGGGTGAGGGCGATCCGCACGGCACAGCCCGTGTCCGCCAGGCCGTCGAGGGCGCGCCGCAGGCCCTCCGCCGACTCCCGGGAGGCCCGTACGAGGGCCTTCATCTCGGGCTCGCCGAAGTCCCCGGCGCAGCGCCCGGCGAAGCCGCCGCAGAACCCCTTGGTGCCTGCGATGCCGACCGCGGCGCCGTCACCGTAGAGGCGTACCGAGGTGCCCTCCAGGACCGTTGCGCCGGCTTCGCGGAGGACGTCCGCGACTTCGTCCTGGCGGTCGCTCTGGTAGTCGTGGTTGCCGAGGACGGCCACCACGGGCACGGGCAGCCCCCGTACCTCCCCGGCCACGACCGCGGCCTCCTCCGGGGTGCCGTGCCGGGTGAGGTCGCCCGCGAGGAGCAGCACGTCGGCGGAGTCGCCGAGGGTGTCGAAGGCGGGCCGCAGCAGGCCCTCGCTCCCCGGAGCGAGGTGGATGTCCCCGACGGCGGCGACACGGGTCATGGCAGGTCTTCCTCCTGCTCCTGCGCCGGCGGCTGCGCGCTGACGACGCGTACGTCGTGCTGCCACGGCAGCCCGGCCAGTTCCTCGGCGGCGACCCGCAGCACCACGTCCCGGCACGCGGCGGTGCTGACGACGCCCGACAGGACGGGGATCCCGCCGTGCAGGTCGATCCGGACGCCGAGCTCGGCGACGTCGTCGCGGGCGAGCCGCTCGCGCAGGTGCTCGACGCGGTAGGTGACGGCCTGCGGGTGGGGGCCGGTCATGGCTGCGGGTCCTTCCCGGCCGGGGCGGGCCGGCCGTGCTCGCGCGGGCCGATGATGTCGAGCCGTTCGAGGAGGTACAGGAACGCGTCGGGGAGGGGGTCGGCCCGGTGGGCACGGTCGAGTCGGTCCCAGTCGATCCGCTCGCGCAGGACGCGGGCCGTGGGCAGCAGGCCGCCGAAGTCGCAGTAGTGCTCGGTGAGCGCGGCGAGCAGGCCGTCCATGAGGTCGGTGGGGGCGAGGACCGGCATGTACACCGAGTCCACGGAGCGGACCTCGGCCCGGGCGAGCAGGTCGCTGTCGACCGGCCGGCGGGCCAGCTCGAAGATCAGGTCGATGTCCTCGCCCTCGGAGCGCCCCTTGACCAGCCAGTCCTCGGAGGGTTCGCGGAGCCGGACACCGCCCTCCTCCAGGGCGGCCATGACCTCCGGGGCGTCCTCGCGGCGCACGCAGAAGTCGGTGTCGTGCTGGAAGCGGGCCGGGACGCCGTGGGCGAACGCGGCCACGCTGCCGGCGAGGGCGAAGGGCCTGCCCGTGGCCTTGAGCAGGGTCGCGACCCGTTTGGTCGTCTCCAGGATCGCCTGGGTGTGGTCCTGCGGCAGGCCCGCGCCGGGGCCGGCGTCCCTGCGGGTGCCGGTGCCCGTGGGGCCACCGGCAGCGGCTTCCGGGTAGGGCATCGGGGCGTGACTCATGGGTACGGCCTCCTGGTCGGCCGGTGGTCGCCAGCGCCTGCCCGGTCGGGGGCAGGTCAAACGGGGTCGGCCCGTCCTCCCGTCCCCCGCTCGCGGGCGCGGCCCACGGCGTGGCCGGCCGGCTGCGGCCCGGTTCGGTCAGGCGGCGGACGCTGCTGGTCGGGTATGGGCGCGCGGGCTGCGTCCGGCACGGCGGTCACGGCGAACAGGGCCCGATCGAGCGCGTGGCGGCCGGTCCGGGTCGGGGGCCGCCCGTAGGCGGTCACCGGGCCCCGGTGCAGGGGCCCGGACCCCTCCTCGCCTGCCCTCCTCGCCTGCCGCGTCCGCACCGGCTCGGGCCCACCTTGCGTGCCGCCTGCGCCGAGGCGGAGAACGCCCCTCGCACAGGGCCGCTCCTTCACCGCACACCGCCACCTCCCCCGCCATCTCGACATGCAAAACACTTCGTCTCACATCGCGGCACGATCACTAGAGTGCCGGTGTGAACACGCAGCGGATACCGCGCCGTTGGCTGATGCTGGCACTCGGCACCGCCGGGCAGACCGCAGGCACGACCGCGCTCTACGGCCTCGCCTACCTGATCCCCGCGTTCCGCGAGGACCTCGGCGTGTCGCTGGCCGGGGCGGGGTTGATCGTCTCCTGCCCCGTCGTCGGGGTCCTGCTCGGGCTGTACGGGTGGGGGCTGGTCGCCGACCGGTACGGGGAACGGCTGGCGCTGGGGGCCGGGCTGTCGGCCGCCGCCGCGGCGATGGCCGGCGCGGCCTGCGCGGACGGCACCCGGACGCTGGGCGCCTTCCTGATCCTGGCCGGGGCCTTCGGGTCCTGCGTCAACTCGGCCTCCGGGCGGCTGGTCATCGGCTGGTTCCCGCCGGACCGCCGGGGCGTCGCGATGGGCGTGCGGCAGGCCTCGCAGCCCCTGGGCACCGCCCTGGCGGCCGCTGCCCTGCCCCCGCTCGCCCAGCACGGCGGCCCGGCCGCCGCCTTCGGCCTCTGTGCCGTGCTCTGCGGGGTGACCGGCGCGGCGACCGCCCTGTTCGCGGTCGACCCGCCGCGCCCCGAGCGGCCCGCGGGCACCCGTACCCGCGCCCCCTACCGGGACGGCTCCCACTTGTGGCGGCTGCACGGCGTCGCGGCTGCGCTCTGCGTGCCGCAGTTCGTGGTGACGGGCTTCGCGCTGCTGTTCCTGACCGGGGAGCGAGGCTGGTCCGCGGTGGCCGCCGGGGCCGTACTGGCCGCCGTCAACCTGGCAGGTGCCGTCGTCCGCCTGCTGGCCGGCTGGTGGTCGGACACCGCGGGCAGCCGGATCCGGCCCATGCGGTGGCTGGCCGCGGCCACCGCCGTGGACCTGGTCCTGCTCGCCGCCGGGGCGGCGCGGGACTCCCCGGCCGGCACCGCCGCGCTGCTGATGGCCTCGGCGCTGACCGTCAGTACCAACGGGCTGCACAACACCGCGGTCGCCGAGTACGCCGGCCCCGACTGGGCGGGCCGCGCCCTGGGCGTGCACGGCATGGGGCAGCACGCCGCGATCGTCCTCGTCCCTCCGCTGGCCGGCGCGCTCATCGCCGACCGGGGCCATCCCCCGGCCTTCGCGCTGGCAGCGGTGTGCGCGGTGCTGGCGGTGGTGCTGCTGCCCGCCGCCGACCGGGCCCCGCGTACGGCGTGGACCACCGCGCCCGGCGGCCCCGACCCGCGGGGCGGGGCGGCCGGGGCGGCCGTCAGCCGCGCTTGGCGCGCAGGAAGCGCTGCAGGCGGGCCCACGGCCAGGCGTTGACCACGTCCTCCTTCGTGAGCCAGCCCCGCTGGGCCGTGCCCACCCCGTAGCGCAGGTAGGGCAGGTGCACGGTGGCGTGCGCGTCCGAGTCCACGGCGAACTTCACGCCGTGGCTCTTCGCCCGCAGGATGTCCTCGTCGCCCAGGTCGAGCCGCTCCGGATGGGCGTTGATCTCCAGGGCGGTCCCGGTGCGGGCGCAGGCCTCGAAAACCGCGTCGAAGTCGGCGTCCACGCCGGGCCGCTTGCCGATCCGGCGGGTGGTGGGGTGCCCGATGACGGCGACGTACGGGTTCTCGCAGGCCCGGATCAGGCGCCGGGTCATGGCCTGGCGGCTCTGCCCGAAGTGGGAGTGGACGGAGGCCACGCACAGGTCGAAGCCGGCGAGGAAATCGTCGGGCCAGTCCAGGCCGCCGTCCGGGCCGATGTTGAGCTCCGTGCCGTGCAGCAGCCGCATCCTGCGCACGGTGCGGTCCAGTGCGCGGACCTGTGCGCGCTGTTCGAGGGCCTTCTCCTTCGTCATCCGCTGCATGGCGAGGTCCGGGGCGTGGTCGGTGACGGCGTAGTACGCGTATCCGCGCGCGGCGCCGGCGGCGATCATGTCGTCGAGGGAGGCGAGCCCGTCGGTGAGGTCGGTGTGGGTGTGCAGGTCGCCCTTGATGTCGGCCTCCGTCACCAGCTCGGGGAGGTCCCCGGCCAGCCCCGCCGCGATCTCCCCGCGGTCCTCGCGGAGCGTCGGCGGGATCCACGGCAGGCCGAGCCGGGCGTAGATCTCCTCCTCCGTCTCGGAGGCGAGGTTCTCGCCGCTCTCGGCGTCGAAGAGCCCGTACTCGGAGAGCTTGAGTCCCTGGCGCACGGCGAGCTCGCGCGTGCGGATGTTGTGCGCCTTGGAGCCGGTGAAGTACTGCAGCCCCGCGCCCCACGAGCCCGGCGGCAGGACCCGGAGGTCGACCTGGAGGCCGGCGGCCGTCCGGACGGAGGTCTTCTTCGCGCCGTGCGCGATGACCTCGGCGGTGACCGGGAGGCCGGCGAGGGCGGTCATGAACGGCTCGGACCGGTCCGCCGCGACCAGGATGTCGAGGTCGCCGACCGTCTCCCGCATCCGGCGCAGCGAGCCGGCGTACGTGCACCGTACGCAGCCCGGGATGCGGGTCAGCTCGGCGACGATCTCCTCGGCGATCTCCGTCGCCGCATCCAGGAGGATACGGTCGCCGGCCTGCCGGAGCAGGGAGATCCCGTGCAGGATGCTCTGCTCGGTCCGCTCGCCGAAGCCCTTCAGGTCGCGCAGCCGCTCCTCGTGCAGGGCGGCCTCCAGCTCCGCGACGGACGAGATCCCGAGCTCCCGGTGCAACACCAGGGCCTTGCGGGGGCCGAGCCCGGGGATGCGGGTCAGTTCGCGCACGCCGGGCGGGATGGCGGCCCGGGAGGCGTCGACCTCGGGGATGTGCCCGGTGCGCAGGTAGGCCTCGACCTTCTCGGCGATGGACCTGCCGACGTTCGGGATCTCCATGAGGCCCTTGGTGTCGAGCCCGGTGATGTCGGCCGGGTGACCGCCGATGGCGCGGGCGGCCTTCTCGTACGCGCGCGCCTTGAAGGCGTCCGCCCCGCTGATCGCGATCAGGTCGGCGTACTCCCGGAGCAGTGCCTCCACCTCTTCGTTGGCCCGGCCCATACCTCCAGGGTGCCCCCGCGGCGCCGCCGGGGCACGGCCGTGCCGAGCGGGGCCGTACCCCCGCCAGCCCGTGGGGGCGGGAGCCGTGCCGCACCCCGGGCGGGGCGGCTTCAACTCCCGGCAGTGCCGGCCGCCTTGGCGCGGAAGGTCTGCCGGTAGGCCAGCGGCGCCACCCCGAGCGCCAGGGCCATGTGCCTGCGCAGGGACGCGCCGGTGCCCAGCCCCGCCTCCTCGGCGATCCGGTCCACCGGCAGGTCGGTGGCCTCCAGCAGGCGCCGGGCGTGTTCGATGCGCTGGCGGGTGAGCCACTGGCCCGGTGTCATGCCGACCTCGTCGCGGAACCGGCGCGAGAAGGTGCGTACGCTCATCCCCGCATGCCGGGCCAGCTCCGCCAGTGCGATCGGGCGGCCGAGCCGGCCCAGGGCCCACTCGCGGGTGTCCGAGGTGCTCGTCCGCGCCGCGTCCGGGACGGGGCGCTCGATGAACTGGGCCTGGCCGCCCTCCCGCCACGGCGGGACGACGCACAGCCGGGCGACCCGGTTGGCGACGACACTGCCGTGGTCGCGGCGCAGCAGGTGCAGGCACAGGTCCACGCCCGCGGCGACCCCGGCGGCCGTGAGGACCCGGCCTCCGTCGACGAACAGCACGTCCGCGTCCACCTCCACCCGGGGGAAGGCGCGCTGGAAGTGCTCGGCCTCGTTCCAGTGGGTGGTGGCGCGGCGGCCGTCGAGCAGGCCGGCGGCGGCCAGGACGTACGAGGCGGTGCACATCGAGACGATCCGTGCGCCGGCCGGCAATCGGTCGAGGGCGGCGGCGAGTTCGGGGGGCAGCCAGTCCCGCTCCGCGGGGTCGCTGCCGTCCGCGCCGGGGCCGCAGACGAACGGCGGGATGACGAGGGTGTCGGCGGTGGCGACCGCCTCGTCGCCGTGCTCCACGGTGATGGCGAAGTCGGCGCTGGTGCGGACCGGGCGGCCGTCGAGGCTGCAGGTCAGGACCTCGTACAGGGGTGTGCCGGCGGGGCTTTCGGCCGTGCCGAAGATCCGTACCGGGATGGTCATCTCGAAGGGGTAGACCCCGTCGAGGGCCAGGACGACGACCCGGTGCATGCGTTCAGCAGTCATGGCCGGATGTTTGCAGATCATGGCGGTCCGGCCACTCGCTCCGCCGGATCCCGCTCGGCAACCTTGATCACATGACGACGACACAGAATTCCGCCGGCCCGGCGCCACAGATGCAGGCCGTCACCCAGACCGGGTTCGGCGGCCCCGGAGTCCTCCGCCTGACCACCGCCGACCGGCCCGAACCCGGCCCCGCCGAAGTCCTCGTACGGATCCACGCCACGGCGGTCAACCCCACCGACGTGTGGCACCGCGCGACCGGCGGCCTCGCCGGCACCGACGTGCCGCCCGTCCCGCTCGGCTGGGACCTGTCTGGCACCGTCGAGGCCGTCGGCATCGGCGTCACGCTCTTCCGGCCCGGGGACGAGGTGTTCGGCATGCCCCGGCACCCCGCCCCCGCGGGCACGTACGCCGAGTACGCCACCTCTCCCGCCCGGCACCTCGCCCACAAGCCGGCCGCCCTCGACCACGTGGCCGCCGCCGCCCTCCCGCTGGCGGGACTGACCGCATGGCAGGCCCTGGTGGACACCGCCGACGTGCGGCCCGGACAGCGGGTCCTCGTCCATGCGGCGGCCGGCGGCGTCGGACACCTCGCGGTGCAGATCGCCAAGGCGCGCGGCGCGTACGTGATCGGCACAGCGAGCGCGGCCAAGCACGACTTCGTCCGCTCCCTCGGCGCCGACGAGGCCGTCGACTACCGCACGACGGACTTCGCCGAGGCCGTCTCGGACGTCGACGTCGTCCTGGACACGATCGGCGGTGCGTACGGCCCGCGCTCGCTGCGCACCCTGCGCCCCGGGGGCCTCGTGGTCTCACTCGCCTCCCCCGCCGAGGCGGCCCTCGCCGACGAGGCGCGCCGGCTCGGCCTCCGGGCCGTCTTCATGGCGGTCGAGGCCGATCGGGCGGGGATGCAGGCCCTCGCGGACCTCGTGGAGCGGGGCGAGCTCCGCCCGCACGTCGCCGAGGTGCTGCCGCTCGCGCAGGCGGCCGAGGCGCACGAACTCTCCCAGTCCGGCCGCACGAGCGGCAAGATCATCCTGACCACGGCGGCCCACACCCCCGGCAACGGCTGACGGGATCCCCCGCCCCCTGCCCTTCCTCCTCTCGTCCCTTCATCCCCTCGTCCCTTCCTGCCCTCTTCCCTTGCGACCTCCGGAGTCCGCGATGACCACGTACGTCCTCGTCCCCGGCGCCTGGCACGGCGCCTGGACCTTCGAGCCCCTCGCCCGCGCACTGCGCCGCGCCGGGCACGAGGCCCACCCGCTGACCCTGACCGGCCTCGGCAGCCGGAAACACCTGCTGACCGCCTCGGTCAACCTGGACACCCACATCGACGACGTGGTGAACCTCCTGGGCGACGAGGAGGTGAGCGACGCCGTCCTGGTCGGGCACAGCTACGGGGGCATGGTCGTCACCGGCGCCGCGGACCGGGTTCCGGACCGGGTGAAGGGCCTGGTGTACGTGGACGCGATGGTGCCCGAGGACGGCCAGTCCACCTGGTCGCTGGTCTCGGACAACGAACGCGCCTGGTACCTCGACGGCACCGGTGAGAACGGCTACACCAGCGCCCCGCTGCCCTTCTTCGACCCGCGCGCCACCCCGCACCCGCTGGCCTCGCTGCTCCAGGCGATACGGCTGGAGGGCGACCTGGGCCGCTTCGCCGCGAAGTCGTACGTCTACGCCACGCAGTGGCCGACCCCGTCGCCCTTCACGGCCCTGTACGAGCGGCTGAGCGGGCTGCCGGACTGGCGGACGCACGCCGTGGACAGCGGCCACAACGTGATGCGCGACGCGCCGGAGGAGCTGCTGAAGGTGCTGCTGGAGCACGGCTGAGCCGGCCCGGGCCCCGCGGCGGCGCCGCCGGGCGTTCCGGCACCGGGGCGCCCGGCCCGGGACACGTCCTAGCCTGGGGATGTGGGTGCCGATGCGGTCACGGTGTTCCTGTGCGGCGACGTCATGCTCGGTCGCGGCGTCGACCAGGTCCTGCCCTGTCCCGGTGATCCGGAGCTGCGGGAGGGGTACGTCCGGGACGCCCGCGACTACGTGCGGCTGGCGGAGGCCGTGAACGGGCCCCTCCCGCCCCTGCCGGTCGGCTTCGACTGGCCGTGGGGAGACGCCCTCGGGGTCCTCGACGCGGCCGCGCCGGCCGCCCGCGTGATCAACCTGGAGACCTCCGTCACCCGGAGCGACGACTTCGCCCCGGGCAAGGCGGTGCACTACCGGATGCACCCGGGGAACCTGCCCTGCCTGGCGGCCGCCGGCCCCGACGTGTGCGTCCTGGCCAACAACCACGTCCTGGACTTCGGCCGCCGCGGCCTGCACGAGACGCTCCGTACGCTGTCCCGCGCCGGGCTGCGGACGGCCGGGGCGGGCAGCGACGCCACCGAGGCGGCCGCACCGGCCGCCGTCCCGCTCGGCGGCGGCCGCCGCCTGCTGGTGTTCTCGTTCGGGATGCCCTCCAGCGGCATCCCCTCCGACTGGGCCGCCACCGGGAGCCGCTCCGGGGTGGCGTACGTCGCCGGGCCCGGGGCGGCGGCGGTGCGCGAACTCACCGGGCGGATAAGGCAGGCGAAGCGGCCCGGGGACCTCGCGTTGGCCTCGGTCCACTGGGGGTCCAACTGGGGCTATCCGGTCCCCCGCGACGACACCGCCTTCGCCCGCGCGCTCGTCGACGGCGGCGCGGACCTCGTACACGGTCACTCCTCCCACCACCCCCGCCCCCTGGAGCTGTACCGGGGCCGGCTGATCCTGTACGGCTGCGGCGACTTCATCGACGACTACGAGGGCATCAGCGGCTACGAGCAGTACCGCGACGACCTGCGCCTGCTCTACCTGGCCGCCCTGGAACCGGACACGGGCCGGCTCGCCGCCCTCGGGATCACCGCCTTCCAGGCCCGCGCGCTGCGCCTGTGCCTCGCCTCACCGGAGGACTCCCGGTGGCTGCGGCAGCTCCTGGACCGGATCGGCACCGGCCTGCGCACCCGGGACGACGACGACACCGCACCGCCGCACACCTGGACCCTCGTCCCCGCTTGATGGGGCGGGCCGACCGTCTGCGAATGCCCGGCAGCCACGTCGATTTGAGGTGTCGTCAGGCCCTGGCGCCGCCGGGTCCTGCTGGCCCCCGCCCGCACCGCGAGGGCACACTGATCATGCCGGGATCAGCGATCCGAGGAGACTCGATGCCCGAACCGTCCGCGCCGGCCTCGCCGCCTGTGCCGCCTGTGCCTGCCGCACGCCCCGTACCGATCATCATCGACTGCGACCCCGGGCACGACGACGCCCTCGCGATCATGCTGGCGGCGGGCGACCCGGCCGTGGAGCTGCTCGCCATCACCACCGTCGCGGGCAACCAGACCCTCGCCAAGACCACCCTGAACGCTCGACGGGTCTGCACGGTCGCCGGCATCACCGGGGTGCCCATCGCGGCGGGCTGCGACCGGCCCCTCGTCCAGCCGCTGGCGGTGGCCGCCGACGTGCACGGCGCGTCCGGCATGGACGGTCCCGCCTTCCCGGAGCCGACCGTGGACGTGGTGCCGGAGCACGCCGTGGACCTGATGCACAGGATCCTGACCGGCCATCCGGAGCCGGTGACCCTCGTCCCGACCGCACCGCTGACCAACATCGCGCTGCTGCTGACCCGCTACCCGCAGGACGCCGCCCGGATCCGGGAGATCGTCCTCATGGGCGGCTCGACGGAGCGCGGCAACCGGACCCCGGCCGCCGAGTTCAACATCCGGACCGACCCGGAGGCCGCCGACATCGTCTTCCGCAGCGGCGTCCCCCTCACCGTGTGCGGCCTCAACGTCACCCACCAGGCGCTCGCCACCCACGAGGTGGTGGCCCGCTTCGAGGCGCTGGGCACCGGGCTGGGCAGGATCTGCGCCGGCCTGCTGACCTTCTTCGCGTCCACCTACCGCGAGCTGTACGGGTTCCCGGACCCGCCGCTGCACGATCCGGTGGCCGTGGCCCGGGTGATCGACCCGGGGATCGTGCAGTGCGTGGACGCCAACGTCGTGGTGGAGCTGGCCGGCCGGTACACGCGCGGTGCGACCGTCGTCGACCTGCACGGCCGTACGGACCGGCCGGTGAACGCGCGGGTGGCGACGGTCCTGGACGCGGACCGGTTCTGGGACCGGGTGGTCGCCGCGGTCCGCGTGCTCGGCGCCGCCGCCCCCTGACGGGCGCCGCGGGGGCGGGAGGGGGTGGCGGCGGTACGGTCCCGCTCGCCGCCACCCCGCGGCCGTCACACCCGCGCGGCCGCAGAACCCGCCTCCGTCAGGCGAGGGTGATGCTGTCGCCGGCCACGGTGATGCGGGCGGGCGCGAGCGGGCTGGTAGCGGGGCCGCCCGCCACCGTGCCGTCGGACACCTTGAACAGGCTCTGGTGGCAGGGGCAGACGATCTTCCCGTCCTTCACCGAGGCGACCGAGCAGCCTGCATGCGTGCAGGTCGCCGAGAAGGCCTTGAACTGGCCCGCGGTCGGCTGGGTCACCACGACCTTCTGGTCCTTGAACACCTTGCCGCCGCCGACCGGTATGTCCGCGGTGCGCGCGAGGGCCTTCCCGCCGCCCGCCGGAGCCGGGGCCGCGGCCGAGCCGGCCGGCTGCGGGGCGCCCGCTTCGGAGCCGGCCGGGGCCGGTGCGTCCTGCGCGCCGGAGGCATCGGAGCCGCCGTCGGCGCCGCAGCCGGTCAGGGCCGCGCCCGCCAGGGAGGCGGCGCCCGCCGCGAGGACCGTGCGACGGCCTGTGGTGTTGCCCATACCGTGTCTCCTTCTTCGTCCCGGAAACGGACCGGGGCATCGTATGTCTCCCCGGCCTCAACAGGAACACGCCAATCCGCCGTGGCCGGTTCAACGCTTCCCCTCATCGGATGTGATCGAACCGCGGCGGGCCCCCCGCCGTGTGCACCGTATGAACACCTCGACGAACGCCTCGGCGAACAGCTCGGCGAACGCCTCGGCGCCCACGTTCACTTCCGTCGTGCGCCGGCGGGCGGCCCGCCACGCCCTCCTGCCGCTGCGGCTCTTCCTCGGCCTGACCTTCGTCTACGCCGGCCTGGACAAGCTGACCGACCCGGCCTTCCTGTCGGCCGCCGGCGACGGCTCGATCGGGCAGCAGATGCAGTCCGTACGGGATGCATCGGCCCTGCCCGGCCTGGTCGACCTGGCGCTGGGCGACCCGGTCGCCTTCGGCTTCGCGATGGCCATCGGCGAGCTGGCCGTCGGGCTGGCGGTGGTCGTCGGCCTGCTGACCCGGGTCGCGGCGCTCGGCGGCAGCCTGATCTCGCTGAGCCTGTGGCTGACCGTCAGCTGGGCGGCGACCCCCTACTACCACGGCAACGACCTGGCCTACCTGATGGCGTGGACCCCGCTGGTGCTCACCGGTGCTCCCGTCCTGTCCCTGGACGCGGTCCTGCTGCAGCGCCGCAGGCAGCGGCTCGCCCCGGCGGCCGGACCGGAGCTGCAGGGCCCGCTCCGCATCCGGCGCCTCCAGGAGGAGGAGGTGCGTGGCGTGCGGGGCGTGGCCGCCGCGGCCCGGGGAGTGTCCGCCCGGGTGTGAGGCGGGGCACCGCCGGCCGTGCGCTCGCCCGTACGCGGTCCCGCTCCCACACCGTACGCGCGCCGCGTTGCGCGGGTGTGCCCCAGGGGGCAGGGTCGGGGAGGCGGTCGCCGGCCGACACGGAGGGCCGGGGCCGAGGGCGACACGGACGAGGAGCCAGGATGCCGATTGCCACGGTGAACCCCGCGACGGGCGAGACGGTCCGCACCTTCGACACGCTGGGGCCCGAGGGCATCGAGCGGTGCCTCGCCGACGCCGCGCGCGCCTTCGACTCGTACCGCAAGACGGGCTTCGCCGAGCGGGCGGCGCTGCTGCTGCGCGCCGCCGACCTGCTGGAGGGGGACAACGAGGACATCGCGCGGACCATGACCACCGAGATGGGCAAGCCGCTGGCGGCGGCCCGCGCCGAGGCCGCGAAGTGCGTGAAGGCCATGCGCTGGTACGCCGAGCGCGCCGAGGGCCTGCTCGCCGACGAGGTGCCCGCGGACTCCGACGTCCGCGACAGCGGCGCCACGACCGTACGCGCCCACTACCGGCCGCTCGGGGTGGTCCTCGCCGTCATGCCGTGGAACTTCCCCCTCTGGCAGGTCGTGCGGTTCGCCGCGCCCGCCCTGATGGCGGGGAACGTCGGCCTGCTCAAGCACGCCTCGAACGTCCCGCAGACGGCCATCTACCTCGGTGACCTCTTCGAGCGGGCCGGATACCCGCACGGCTGCTTCCAGACCCTGCTGATCGGATCCGACGCCGTCGAGGGGGTGCTGCGGGACCGCCGGGTCGCCGCGGCCACGCTGACGGGCAGCGAGCCGGCCGGGCGCGCGGTCGCCTCGGCGGCGGGCGACGAGGTCAAGAAGACGGTCCTGGAGCTGGGCGGCAGCGACCCGTACGTGGTGATGCCGTCGGCGGACATCGCGCGGGCCGTCCGGACGGCGATCACCGCGCGGGTGCAGAACAACGGGCAGTCCTGCATCGCCGCCAAGCGGTTCATCGTGCACGCCGACGTGTACGACGAGTTCGCGGAGCGCTTCACCGCCGGCATGGCGGCGCTCACCGTCGGCGACCCGATGCTGGAGACCACCGACGTGGGCCCGCTCGCCACCGAGAAGGGCCGCGCCGACCTGGAGGAGCTCGTCGACGACGCGGTGCGCGGCGGGGCGGAGATCCTGTGCGGCGGGCGCCGACCGCCGGAACGGGAGCGGGGCTGGTACTACGAGCCCACCGTGCTCGCCGGCATCACCCCGGACATGCGCATCGACCTGGAGGAGACCTTCGGGCCCGTCGCGACGCTCTACCGGGTGGCGGACCTCGACGAGGCGGTGGCCCGGGCCAACCACACGCCGTTCGGGCTCAGCTCGAACGTGTGGACCCGCAGCGACGAGGACGTCGCGCGGTTCGTCCGCGACCTGCAGGCGGGCGGCATCTACGTCAACGGCATGACTGCCTCCCACCCGGCCCTGCCGTTCGGCGGCGTCAAGCGGTCGGGCTACGGCCGGGAGCTGTCCGGGCACGGGATCCGCGAGTTCTGCAACGTCACCACGGTCTGGCACGCCGCAGGCTGACGCGCCGGCCGGCGCGTCGCGTGCCCCCCTCGCCCCTTGCTGACCCGCCCGTCTGCCGCCGAACTGCTGAACCGCGGCCTCCGCAGGCGTCGGGCGGGCACCGAGAGGGCACGCAGCACGCGTGAGCCCTCTCGAACTGCATCCGGCGGGCGCCGGCGCCCGTACCGCCCGCCCCCGGCGGGCGCTGCTCGCCGGGAGCGTCGGCAACCTCGTCGAGTGGTACGAGTTCGGTGTCTACGGCTGCCTGGTCACGGTCATCGCGCACAACTTCTTCGCCACCGGCGGCCCGGCCGGCGGGGCCGGGGCGCTCGTCGCGACGTACGCCTCGTTCGCGCTGGCCTTCTTCTTCCGGCCCATCGGCGCGCTGCTGTTCGGGCGGCTCGGCGACCGCGCCGGCCGCCGGCCCGCCCTCGTCGCGTCCGTCACCGTCATGACCCTCGCCACCACGGCGATCGGGCTGCTGCCGACCCGGGACGCGATCGGCGCGGCCGCCCCCGTCCTGCTGACGGTCCTGCGGGTGCTGCAAGGGCTGTCGGCGGGCGGCGAGTTCGGCGGTGCGGTCTCCCTGATGACGGAGCACGCGCCCGCGGGCCGGCGCGGCCTGCACGGCGCGTTCCAGTCCTTCACCGTCGCGCTCGGCCTGCTGGCCGGGGCCGGCACGGCCGCCGCCCTGGCGACCGCCCTGCCCGCCGAGGCCCTGTACGGGTGGGGGTGGCGGATCCCGTTCCTGCTGGCCCTGCCGCTCGGCGCGGTGGCGCTGTGGCTGCGCACCGGGGTGGTGGAGCCGCCGCTCCCCGACCCGGCCCCCGGGCCCCGGCCCGCCGGCGGGCCGGACGGGGCCGGCGTGGTGCACGCCGTCGTGCTCGGCATCGGCCGGGTCATGGGCTGGTCGGCGGCCGGCTACACCTTCCTCGTCGTCCTGCCCACCCACCTGCAGGCCGTCCTCGGCACCTCCGTACGTGACGCCCTCCTCGCCACGGCCCTCGCCAACCTCGGCTTCGCGGCGGCCATCCTGCCCGCCGGGGCCCTCAGCGACCGGATCGGTCGGCGCCCGGTGATGGTCTTCGGCGCCCTGTCGGTGGTCCTGCTCGCCCTCCCGCTGCTCCGCCTGCTGCAGTCGCCCGCGGCGGGGCCGGGGGCCAAAGCCGGGGCGGTGCTGCTCGCCGGGGCGCTGGTCGGCCTGCTGGCCGGGCCGGGGCCGGCCATGCTCGCCGAGATGTTCCCGCGCCGGATCCGCTGCACGGGCCTGGGCGTGGCCTATGCCCTGGCCAACGCCGTGTTCTCCGGGTGTGCGGGCCTCGTCATCACCGCGCTGACCGCCCGGACGGGCAGCCCGGACGTACCCGCCTACTACGCGGCCGGGGCGTGCGCGGTGAGCGCCGCCGCACTGCTGACGCTGGGCGGCTCGGACCACAAGGAGGCCCTGCGATGAGGGTGATCGGGCTGATGTCGGGCACCTCTTACGACGCCATCGACGCCGCCGCCGCCGACCTGGAACTGTCCGGCGCCGACGGAGCCGGGGACCGAAGCGGGGACGGAACCGGAGACGGCGGCACCACCCTGCACCTGACGCCGCTGGGCATGGTCAGCGACCCGTACCCGGACGAGGTCCGCAGCGCCCTCGCAGCCGCCCTGCCGCCCGCCCGCACCACCCTGGCCGAGGTGTGCCGCCTGGACACGCGCATCGGGCAGGCCTTCGCCTCCGCGGCGGTCCGGGCAGACCGCGAACTGTGCGCCGGGCGGGCCGAGCTGGTCGCCTCGCACGGGCAGACGGTGTTCCACTGGGCCGAGGCCGGCCGGGTGCACGGCACCCTCCAGCTGGGTGAGCCCGCCTGGATCGCCGAGGCCGGCGGCTGCGCCGTGGTCTCCGGGTTCCGGCCGCGGGACGTGGCGGCGGGCGGGCAGGGCGCGCCGCTGGTGAGCCTGGTCGACCTGATGCTGATGAGGGGGCGGCCCGGAGTGCCCGCCGCGCTGAACATCGGGGGCATCGCCAACCTCACGGTGCTGCCGTCCCGCGGCGAGCCCCTGGCGTTCGACACCGGGCCGGGCAACGCGCTCGTCGACGCCGCGGTCCGGGACCTGACCGGCGGGCGGCTCGCGTACGACGAGGGCGGTGCCCTCGCCGCCGCCGGTCGGGTCCACGAGCCGCTGCTGGAACGGCTGCTCGCGGAGCCGTACTACCGGCTGCCGCCGCCCCGGACCACCGGGAAGGAGCTGTTCCACGCGGGCTACCTGCGGGCCGTCCTGGCCGGTTGCACGGGGCCGGCGCCCTCGCCGCAGGACCTCGTGGCCACGCTGACGCGGCTGACCGCCCGTACGGTGGCGGGGGCGCTGCGCCCGCTGGGGGCCACCGAGGTCTTCGCGTCGGGCGGAGGGGTCCGCAACCCGGTGCTGATGGGGATGCTCCGCGAGGAGCTCGCGGGGAGCACGGCCGTGCGCGGCTCGGAGGAGCTGGGTCTGCCCGCGGCGGCGAAGGAGGCCTACGCGTTCGCCGTCCTCGGCTACCTCACACTGCACGGCCTGCCCGGCAACGCCCCGGGGTGCACCGGGGCCGGCGGGCCGCGGGTGCTGGGCTCGCTGACCCCGGGCCGGCGCCCGCTCCGGCTGCCCGCGCCCCCGGCCCGAGCACCGCGGGCGCTGGTGGTGCGGGAACCGTGAGCTTCGGGGTCAGGGTTCGGGGACGGGTTCGACGAGCCGGGGGCCGTTGTTGCGGACGCTGTTGACGGCGGTGGAGACGGGGCGGACCTCCAGCCGGCCGTCCGCCGGAGTGTGGAGCAGGGCGCGCAGGGCGTGCACGTCCTGGTGGGCGGGGTCGAGCCAGGCCTCGTAGTCGCCGGGGTCCAGGGCGAGCGGCATGCGCGGATGGATCCGGCCGGCCGCGTCGACCGCCTCGGTGGTGATGATCGTGGCGGTGGCGAGCCAGGCGTCCGGGTCGTCCTCGTCGGTGACCGCCGGGTCGCGCCAGAACTCATACAGTCCGGCCATGGCCAGCACCGAGGCGTTCTCGGGGGCGATGAAGTACGGCTGCTTGTACGCCTTCGCCGTGGCGGTGGCGGGCACCGGCTGCCACTCGTAGAAGCCGTCGGCGGGCAGAAGGCAGCGGCGGCGGGTGAAGGCGCGGCGGTAGGCCGGCTTCTCGTGGACCGTCTCCATCCGTGCGTTGATCATCCGGGCGCCGCCGGAGGCGTCCTTCGCCCAGGAGGGGACCAGGCCCCAGCGCAGAGTACGGAGCCGGCGCTCGGGCGTACCCGTGCCCTGGGCGCGGTCGGGTCGCTCCAGGACGGCCCAGACCGGGTCGGTGGGGGCGACGTTCCAGCTCGGCGCGAGCGTCTCCCGGGGGTCCCAGGCCGCGTCGAACAGGCCGGCGAGGTCCTCGGGGGCACGGGATGAGGCATAGCGTCCGCACATGGCACCCACTGTGCCACCTCGGCTGCCGCGGCCGGCGCACGTACGCCCGCGTCCGGCGCCGCGGGCGCGGGGAACAAGGAGGGGTACGTGCCCGCAGCCGCCGGGGCGACCGCCCGGGCCGCTCACCGCAGGCGGCCGCCGCCTCCAGCGTATGCCGAGGTCCGCCGCCGCGGACAGTCCAGCCGCGCGCATCCCGCGCGGGGGTGCTTTCCGCGAGACCGGAAAACCAGCCCGCGCGGCGTTTGAGCGCAGGGGCGCGAAGCGCCCGGAACGGGGTCCGGCGCAGAGCCCCGGTTTCGGGAAGGGGCAGGGTGGGGAATCGGCTCCGCGCAGGAGCAGGAGCAGGAGGCACGCGCCAGGCGGCACGCGGCAGGCGCCAGGCGGCACGCGGCAGGCGGCACGCGGCGGTCAGGGGGGCATGGCGCGGCCGCCGATGTCCGCGGCACCGGCGAGCTGGGCCTGCCACCACGCCCCGGCCGCCCGGCCGTCCATCTCCGCCCAGGCGGGGGTCCGCTCCACCTGGGCCCGGCCCAGCCGGCGCGCCAGCGCCACCAGCTCCCGGCCCGCCGCCCCACGGGACGCCCGGTACGCCGACAGCAGCTCCGCCCAGGACCCGGCGCCCCGCCAGGCAGCCTCGAACGCGGTGGCGTCCTGGAGGGCCTTGGCGGCGCCGCTGGTGTTGTGGGGGCGCACCACGCTCGCCGCGTCCCCGGCGAGCAGCAGCCGTCCGGCGGTGATGCGGTCGGTGGCGAGGTCGTAGATCGGCTGGACGTGGATGTCACCGGGTTCGGTCAGGCCCAGGACCCGGGCCCAGTACGGCGGGAACCGCCGGTCCAGGACCTCGCGGAGGTGGGCGGTGAGCTGCTCCGTGACACGGCCGGGCGGGAAGCTGGTGGGGTCGTCGTAGGGCAGGCGGCCGGCCTGCGGGGGCGTGGCGTACAGGACCCAGTTGACCCGGAGCCCGTCCGGGCCGGGGATGCGGTACACCACGCAGCTGCCGCCAGGGAAGCAGACGGTGGCGACCGTGTCGGAGGGCCAGGTGCCGGCTCCGGCCGCGGGGAGCCGCGCGGCGTCGAGGTTGCCGCGCCAGCAGACGTACCCGGCGTACTGCGGCAGGTGGTCGGGGCAGACGGCCTCGCGCACCACGGACCGGTAGCCGTCGGCGCCGACCACCAGGTCGTACGGTTCGACGGTGCCGTCCGCCAGCCGTACCTCGGCCTGCCCGCCGGCTGCGCCAGGCGCGTCGGACGCGTCCGACGCGTCGGCGACGCCGGTCACGGCCGCGCCCTGCCGGTAGACCACCGACCGCGGGGTGGCCTCGCGGAGCCCGCGCCACAGCAGGCCCCAGTGGTGGGAGTGGAAGGGGAACGGCTGCTCCCAGAACACCCGCCCGGCCGGGCCGGCCGCGTCGTCCCGGACCAGCCACCGGCGGCGGGCCAGGGGGTGCGCGCGGATCCCGGCGGGCAGTGCGCCGGTCGCGGTCAGTTCGGCGGCCCGGTCGTCGTGGATGCACAGCCCGACGCCGCGGTCCGCGAGGCGGCCCCGGGTGCGTTCGAGCACGGACACCTCGTCCGCGCCGGCGCGGGCGGACGCCGAGGCGAACGCACAGCCCGCGATGCTCCCGCCGACCACCGCGACCCTGCCACCCCGCATGGGCTGCTCCCTCCGCGCCCGCCTCCGGTCCGGGCCGCCACCCTAGGCGGGGGCGGGACGGTGACGGTCGGTTTTCGGACGCCCCGACGGACGTACGGACGTCCCGGCGGGCGGGCGCGGAGGGTGCGGAGGGAGAGGGCGGGGAGTCAGGCGTCCAGTGCGGCCGACACGACCGACCGGGCCTCCTGCTGGACGCGGCTCAGGTGGTCGGGGCCGAGGAAGGACTCGGCGTAGATCTTGTACACGTCCTCGGTGCCGGAGGGGCGGGCCGCGAACCAGGCGTGCTCGGTCGCCACCTTGATGCCGCCGATCGCGGCCCCGTTCCCGGGGGCGTGCGTCAGGACGGCGGTGACCGGCTCCCCCGCCAGGGTGTCGGCCGTGACCTGCTCGGGCGACAGGCGGCCGAGGACCGCCTTCTGCTCCCTGTCGGCGGGGGCGTCGATGCGGGCGTACGCGGGCTCGCCGAAGCGCTCGGTGAGGCGGGCGTACCGCTCGCTGGGGGTCTGCCCGGTGACGGCCAGCATCTCGGACGCGAGCAGGGCCAGGATGATGCCGTCCTTGTCGGTGGTCCACACGGATCCGTCGCGGCGCAGGAAGGAGGCTCCGGCGGATTCCTCGCCGCCGAAGCCGAGGGTGCCGGCGGACAGCCCGCCGACGAACCACTTGAAGCCGACGGGCACTTCGACCAGTTCGCGGCCGAGGTCGGCGGCCACCCGGTCGATCATCCCGGAGGAGACCAGCGTCTTGCCGACCGCGGCTCGCTGCGGCCACTGCTCGCGGTGGCGGTAGAGGTAGTCGATGGCGGTGGCCAGGTAGTGGTTGGGGTTCATCAGGCCGCCGTCGGGGGTGACGATGCCGTGCCGGTCGGCGTCGGCGTCGTTGCCGGTCGCGATCTGGAACCGGTCGCGGCCCTCGATGAGGGAGGCCATCGCGTACGGGGAGGAGCAGTCCATGCGGATCTTGCCGTCCCAGTCCAGCGTCATGAACCGCCAGGTGGGGTCGGTGTGCGGGTTGACGACGGTGAGGTCGAGGCGGTGCTCCTCGGCGATGCGCTGCCAGTACGCCACGGAGGCCCCGCCGAGCGGGTCGGCGCCGATGCGCACGCCCGCGGCGCGTACGGCGTCGAGGTCGAGGACTGAGGGCAGGTCGCGGACGTACGCGCCGAGGTAGTCGTGGGTGCCGGTGGTGGCCGCGGCGCGGGCGCGGGCGTACGGCAGCCGACGGACCTCCTTGAGGCCGCCGGTGATGATCTCGTTGGCGCGGTCCTGGATCCAGCCGGTGGCGTCGGAGCCGGCGGGTCCGCCGTGGGGCGGGTTGTACTTGAACCCGCCGTCCGCGGGCGGGTTGTGCGAGGGGGTAACCACGACGCCGTCGGCCAGGCCCGAGGTGCGGCCCCGGTTGTGGGTGAGGATGGCGTGCGAGACGGCCGGGGTGGGCGTGTAGCCGTCGGCGCTGTCGACGAGGACGGTGACCTCGTTGGCGGCGAAGACCTCCAGGGCGGTCACCCGGGCGGGTTCGGACAGGGCGTGGGTGTCCGCGCCGAGGAACAGCGGCCCGTCGGTGCCCTGCTGCGCCCGGTACTCGCAGATCGCCTGGCTGGTCGCGGCGATGTGGTCCTCGTTGAACGCGGTGGCGAGGGAGGAGCCGCGGTGCCCGGACGTGCCGAAGGCGACGCGCTGGGCGGGATCCGCCGGGTCGGGGTGCAGGGCGTAGTACGCGGTGACGAGCCGGGCGACATCGATCAGATCGTCCGGGCCCGCCTGCTGCCCTGCTCGTTCGTTCGGCATGTGCCGGCTCCTCCGTACTGGTCCAAAGAGAACAACACCGGTCATTGTGTCGTCCCCGGACCGTGCCCGCACAGGCGGCCCCCGGCCGTATTCCCGCTCGGCGGCGCCATCCCCCCGGCCCTCTTCCCCCGCGCCCCGGGCGGTTCGGGACCGGCGGTCGCGGGTCAACGGCCGGGGCTCAGCCCTGCGAGTTCGCGGTGCAGGACGGCCAGGCGCGACTCGACGGCGGCGGCAGCGGCGTGCTCGTGCTCCGCCAGCTCGCGCAGTGCGTCCCGGACTTCGGCGTCCGGCGCCTCGTCGAGCCACGGTGTGACCGTGCGACGGCAGACGGTGCTGTCCTGGTGCTCGCCGAGCGCGTCGTGGAGCGCGCCGAGGACGCGCAGCGGGCTCCGCAGCAGCCCCGGGTACGCGCGGGCCACGCTGCGGCCGGTGTCCAGGACGGGTTTGGCGGCCTTGCGCACCTCGTGCAGCTCGTCCGCCCGGATCTCGGGGTCCGTGATGGCCGCGGCCGCGGCGAAGTCCTCGACCAGCGCCGGCCAGGCCGTGCAGAACCAGTTGCCGAACCCTCCGGCCGGGCCCACCGGGACCGGGGCGTCGGCCCTGGCGTCGAGCTCGGCGACGAGGGCCCGGTAGCGGGGCCCGTCGAGGACGGCGAGCAGCTCGCGGCGGGCCGGGCCGCGCGACACCTCCAGGCGCTGCAGCGTCCAGCGGGCCGGGCGACCGGCCATGGGGGCGTGTGCCGCGACCCGGTGGGCCGTCTCGTCGAAGTGCCGGACGCGGCCGAGGTGTTCGTTGAGCCAGGTGAACTCCTCCGGCAGCCCGCCGGGCTGCCCGCCGGACCGTGCATCGGGCCGTGCGCCGGACCGTGCGTCGGGTCGTGCGTGGGGCGCCGTGCCCGCGGGTGTGCCCGCCGCCGGTGCCGTGGCGGAAGGTGCCGGTGCGCCCGACTGGTCCAGTGCGTGCCAGACGCTGCGCAGTCGGCGCGAGGCGGTGCGCATCACCTTCACCGCCCCCGGCCGGTCCCGGCGCACGAGCGGTTCACGCGAGACGAGCCTGTCCCGTTCCCGCTGTACGTACGCGCCGACGGCCGCTGCGGCCTCCACCCTCATCAGCGTTCCCTCCCCCAGGTGGCGTGCGCGCCGGCCGGCCGGTCCGGGCCGGCGCCGCCCATGGTGGGCTCGGTCTACCCGGGGGGCGGGGTGGCGAAAACCGGGCGGCGGCACTGCCCCCGATCGGGTCACGGCGCTGACGCCCGGCTGACGGTGGCGGCGGCCGCGGGGACGGCCGCCGCCCGGTCCCGGCCGTTACTCGATGACGAGCTCGACCGGGATGTTGCCGCGGGTCGCCTTGGAGTAGGGGCAGACCTCGTGCGCCTGCTTGACCAGCAGCGCGCCCGTCTCGCCGGCGAGGGACTCGGGAAGCTCCACACGGAGGGTGACGGCGAGGCCGAATCCGGTGCCGTCCTTGCCGATGGAGGTCTCGGCCGTGACGGACACCTCGCCGGTGTCCACCTTCGCCTGGCGGCCGACCAGGCCGAGGGCGCTGGCGAAGCAGGCCGCGTAGCCGGCGGCGAAGAGCTGCTCGGGGTTGGTGCCCTGGCCGTTGCCGCCGAGCGCCGGGGGCATGGCGAGCGCGAGGTCGATCTGGCCGTCGGAGCTGACCGTGCGGCCTTCGCGGCCGTTGGCGGTGGCGACAGCGGTGTACAGCGCGTCCATCGGGGTTCCTCTCGCGGTGGTGGTGTCGCGGTGGTGGTTCGTGTGTGCCGGGCGGTGGGTGTCCGACCGACGGACATCACTAGAGCACACAATTCAGTTGTGCACAACTGAATGACTCGCAAGCTGCCCCCCCGGTACACTCACCCGCATGAGCGAGCAGCACACCGACACCCTCCGCGACGAGGACTTCCTCCGCCTGGACGGCCAGATCTGCTTCGCCCTGAACGCGGCGAGCCGGGCTTTCGGCGGCGTCTACCGGGTGATCCTCAAGGACCTCGGCCTGACCTACCCCCAGTACCTGGTGATGCTGGTGCTCTGGGAGCACGGCACCACCCCCGTCAAGGAGCTCGGCAACCGCCTGCGCCTGGACTCGGGGACCCTCTCCCCCCTCCTCAAGCGGCTGGAGGCCGCCGGGCTGATCCACCGCGAGCGCAGCACCGAGGACGAACGCTCCGTCTCCGCCGTCCTCACCGAGGCCGGTGCGCAGCTGCGCGCCCGCGCGGTGGAGATCCCGCGCCGCATCGCCGTCGCCACCGGGTTCGACCTCGACGAGATGCGGGACCTCCAGACCCGCCTGCAGCGGCTCACCGCCGCGCTGGACGCGGCCGCCCTGGAGGTGTGACCGGAGGCCGGAGCCGCCGGAGGCCGGAGCTGACGGGGTCGTGCGCCTGTGGCGCCGTGCCGACCCGGCCCGCGGCATCGCCCCGGCCGGTGAACCGAAAGGGCACCGGAGCGACGTGAAAGCGGTCGCGTTCAGCCCGGACGGCCACACTCCGGTCACGGGCGGCCGGGACAACACCGTGCGCGTCGCGGGAAACCGGTCCGGCGCGCCTGCGGCCCCGCCCGTGCGCGGCGACGGCCGGTCCGTGCGACCGCGACCCGTGGCGGCGGCACCTGCCCGAGGCGCCCTGCACGTCGGGCTGCCGACAGCCGCGGTGATCCGGACGGGATCCGGCGGCCGGGCGTAGATTCGCGGCATGGTGCATGTACTGGGCAGCAGGATCCTGCTGCGCCCCACGGATCCCGAGCGTTCGCGGGTCTTCTACGGCGACGTCCTGGGGCTGGCCGTCTACCGGGAGTTCGGCACCGGCCCGGAGCGCGGCACGGTCTACTTCCTCGGCGGCGGCTTCCTGGAGCTGTCCGGCCGCTCCGGCACCCCGCCCGCCCCCGGGATGCGGCTGTGGCTCCAGGTCGCCGATGCGCAGGCGGCGTACGAGGAGCTGCAGGAGCGGGGGGCCGAGGTGCTGCGGCCGCCGCTGCGGGAGCCGTGGGGGCTGATCGAGATGTGGCTCGCCGATCCGGACGGAGTGCGCATCGCCGTGGTGGAGGTGCCGGCGGACCATCCGCTGCGGTTCCGCCCGTGACCGCCGCCGAGGACCGCCGGGCGCGTCCGAGCGCGCGGGCGCGCACGGCGACGGCCGGACCCGGCGCCCGGCAATCGCGGTGCGCTCCGCCGTGGGAGTGAACGGGCCCGCCACCTACAGGAGGGACATCCTGTCGATCCCGTAGACGGAGCGTCAACCGGCCCCGGTGCCGCGGGCCCCTCAGGACTGCGTTCGGCGGCGGGACGTAGCAGGCGCGGTGCGGCCGTGGATGCCTTTTGTAAAGATCCACGCGGTGTGCTGGATTGATCACCGACAGTGCTCCCCCGGCTGCGCGGAAGGATCCCCATGCGCACGGTTCGCGAATCAGTCCTGGACGTCCTACGGGCCCGCGGCATCACCACGGTCTTCGGCAACCCCGGCTCGACGGAACTGCCGATGCTCAAGCAGTTCCCGGACGACTTCCGGTACGTGCTCGGCCTCCAGGAGGCCGTCGTCGTCGGCATGGCCGACGGGTTCGCGCTCGCCTCCGGCACCACCGCCCTGGCCAACCTGCACACCGGGCCCGGCACCGGCAACGCCATGGGCGCCATCCTCAACGCCCGCGCCAACCGCACCCCGCTGGTCGTCACGGCCGGCCAGCAGCACCGCGCCATGCTCACCATGGAGGCCCTGCTCACCAATCCGCAGCCGGCCCTCCTCCCGCAGCCGGCCGTCAAGTGGGCGTACGAGCCCCCGCGCCCCGCCGACGTCGCCCCGGCCCTCGCCCGCGCCGTCCAGCTCGCCGAAGCCCCGCCCCACGGGCCGGTGTTCCTCTCCCTGCCCATGGACGACTTCGACGCGGAGCTGACGGAGGAGGAGGACCGGGCCGCCCACGCGGCCGCAGCCCGCAGGATCACGCACGCCGCCGCCCCGGACCCGGCCGCGGTGGCCGCCCTCGCGGACCGGATCTCCAGCGCCCGCTCCGCCGTCCTCGTCGTCGGCGACGACGTCGACGCCTCCGGCGCCTGGGACGCCGTGCTCGCGCTCGCCGAGCGCACCGGGCTGCCCGTCTGGGCGGCGCCGATCTCCGCGCGGGTTTCCTTCCCCCGCAACCACCCCCAGTTCCGCGGGGAGCTGACGGGGGCGATCGGCCCGCTGGGCCGGCAGTTGGAGGGGCACGACCTGGTCGTCGTCATCGGCGCCCCGGTGTTCCGCTACTACCCGTACGTACCCGGCCGCCACCTGCCGGAGGGCACCCGTCTGGTCCTGCTGACCCGGGACGCCGAGGAGGCCGCCAAGGCGCCGGTCGGCGACGCGGTCGTCGCGGACCTGGCGGCCGCCGCGCGGGCGCTCGCGGACCGGCTCCCGGCCGCCGGGACGGCGGCCGCCGCACCGCACGGGCCGGTGGACGCCCCCGAGGCCGGGGACGGGGCCCTGACCCCGCTCGCCGCGCTGCGGGCGGTCGCCCAGGGCGCCCCGGAGAACACCCTCTGGGTCAACGAATCGCCGTCCAACGTCCCGCAGTTCCACGCGGTGACCCGGATCTCCTCCCCCGGCTCCTACCTGTTCTCCGCCGGCGGCGGCCTCGGCTTCGGTGCCGCGGCGGCCGTCGGGGCGCAGCTGGGCGCCCCGGGTCGGCCCGTGGTGTGCGTCATCGGCGACGGATCGATCCACTACGCCGTCCAGGCGCTGTGGACCGCAGCCGCCTACCGGGTGCCCGTCACCTTCGTCGTCCTCAGCAACGCCCGCTACGCGATCCTCCAGTGGTTCGCGCAGCTCGAACACGCCCAGGGCGCTCCCGGCCTCGACATTCCCGGCATCGACATCACGGCCGTCGCCACCGGCTACGGGGTGCGTGCCCACCGGGCCCAGGGCGCGGGCGAACTCACCAAGCTCGTACGGGAATCGGCGGCCCAGCAGGACGGGCCGGTCCTCATCGACGTGCCCGTCACCACCGAGTTCCCCTCCCTCTGATCCCGTCAGCGGCCACCCGCCCCGACCAACGGAAGGCCCGTATGTCACCCGAGACCCCCCTCCTGTCCCGTCTGCGCACCCTCCTGCCCGACCATGCGGACGTCCTGCACACCGATCCCGAGACCCTGGCGGCGCACGCCCGTGACGCGGCCCCCTTCTCGGAGGCGGGCGTGCCCGCCACGGTGGCCTTCCCGCGGACCGCCGAGCAGGTCCAGCACATCCTGCGCACCGCGTACGAGCTCGGCGTCCCCGTCGTGCCGCAGGGTGCCCGCACGGGCCTCGCGGGCGCCGCGAACGCCGTGGACGGCTGCGTCGTGCTGAACACGGGCCGGATGGACCGCATCCTGGAGATCGACCCGGCCAACCGGCTGGTGCGCTGCGAGCCGGGCGTGGTCACCAAGCGGCTGAACGACGCCGTCGCCGAGCACGGGCTCAGCTATCCGCCCGACCCCGCCTCCTGGGAGCACTGCACCATCGGCGGGAACATCGCGACCGGCGCCGGCGGCATCTGCTGCGTGAAGTACGGGGTCACCGCGGACTACGTGCTCGGTCTGGACCTGGTCCTGCCCGACGGGCGGCGGATGCGGACCGGCGGGGACACGGTCAAGGGGGTCGCCGGATACGACCTGACCCGCCTCCTCGTCGGCTCCGAGGGCACCCTCGCCGTCATCGTCGGCGCCACCCTGGCGCTGCGGCCGGTCCGGCCGCCGGCGCTCTCCCTGCTCGCCCAGTTCCCGAGTCTGGTGCAGGCCGGGGAGGCGGTCGCCGCGATCACCGCTGCGGGCCACGTCCCGTCGGCGCTCGAACTCCTCGACCGGGCCACCTCGCAGGCGGTCGCGGACCACGGGCACCCGCTGCTGGAGGCCGGCGCCGCCGCCACGCTGATCATCGAGAGCGACAGCGCCGACCCCGTCCGCGACCTGACCGCGATGACGCTGCTGTGCAAGGGGACCGGGGCGCAGAACGTGGTCACCTCGTCCACCGCCGAGGAGTCCCGGCGGATCATCGAGGCCCGGCGGCTGGTCACCCCGGCGCTGGGGGCGTTCGCCGCGACGCTGGGCGGCCGGCCGACCGCCTTCATCGAGGACGTGGCCGTGCCGCGCTCCGCACTGGCGAAGTTCATGGGCACCATCGAGGAGATCGCGGCCCGGCACCGGCTGCGGATCTTCACGCTCGGGCACGCCGGCGACGGCAACCTGCACCCCACCGTCGTGTTCGACGAGGCGGACGCCGACCAGTTCCGGCGCGCCCAGACCGCGTACGACGACATCATGGCGGCCGGTCTGGCCCTCGGCGGCACCAGCACCGGCGAGCACGGCATCGGCACTCTGAAGCGGGAGTGGCTCACCCGCGAGCTGGACCCGGCCGGCCTGGAGCTGCAGCGCGGCCTCAAGCGCCTCTTCGACCCGAAGAACCTGCTCAACCCCGGCAAGGTCGTGGAGGCATGACCGACGACTCCCCCGCAGTCGCCGGCGCCACGGCCGGCACCACCAAGGCCGCCACCGCCACCGGGACCGCGATCCCCGCGCCCTCCGCCCGCTCCGCCTCCACCCCGGCGCGCGCCGTGACGCGCCCGGCCCGGGCCGGGCGCGCCGAGACCGTCCGGTTCGCGGCGACGCACACCCTGCCCGCCTTCCTCCGCGGGGCCTTCCACGTCCGGCCCAAGGTGGTCTCGGCGTACGCGGCCCTCGGCCAGCAGGGCTGGTCGGCGGCGACGCTGCGGGCCATGCGCGCCCGGCACGGCGGGGCGCCCGTCGAGGTGCGCGGTCTGTCCGGGACGCTGCTGGTCCTGCTCGACCAGGCCGACGTCCGGCAGTTCTACGAGCTGCCGGTGCGCACCCTGGCCATGGACGCCCCCGACAAGTACCGGGGGCTGTCGCTGCTGGAGCCCACCGGGGTGATCTGCTCCCACGGCGACACCCGCGAGGACCGGCGCCGGATCAACGACGAGGTGCTCGCCGCGGACCGGCCGGTGCACCCCTCGTGCCGGGAGTTCCGGTCCCTGGTCGACGAGGAGGCGAGCGCCCTGACCTGTGGCGGGGAGCTGGACTTCACGCGGCTGCGCCGCACGGTGGCCCGGCTCGGGCGCCGCATGGTCCTCGGCGATGCGGCGGCCGGTGACGAGGAGCTCGCCCGGTGGCTGCTGGCGATCCGCGAGGAGGCCAACTGGATGCGGATGCGCAAGGGCCGGGCCGCGGCCGCCGAGGCGCTGTACGCGAAGGCCGCCGCCCGCGTCGAGGAGTACGCCGCCCGGGCCGAGCCGTACACCCTCGCCGCGCTCGCCCGCCGGCACCCGTCCGCCGCCGGCCCGGACGCCGCCGTGCTGGACCCGGTGGGGCAGGCCCACCACTGGCTGCTCGCCCTCGACACCGTCGGGCCGACCGTCGCCCGGACCCTGCTGCTGCTCTCCGCGCACCCGGCCGAACAGGACGCCGTCCGGGCCGGGATCGACGGCGGGGATCCGGAGCTGCCCCGGCTGCGGGCCTGCGTACGGGAGACGCTGCGGCTGTACCCGCTCGTGCCGGACCTGGTCCGGGTCACCCGGGCCGAGACCGAGTGGCGCGGGCAGCGGTATCCGGCGGGGACCGCGGTGCTCGTGCCGGCGCTGTTCCACCAGCGGGATCCCGAGCACGTCGCGGCAGCCCACCGGTTCGTCCCCGCCCGGTGGCTGCGCCCCGGGGCGGCGGACGACCCGGTGCTGGCGCCGTTCAGCCACGGTGGCGGGCGCTGCCCGGGCGAGCACCTGGGGCTGCTGACGTCGGCGGCGCTGATCGCGGCGGTGCTGCGGGGCCACCGGGTCACCGGCGGCCGCCCCGCGCTGGACCCGTCGCTGGCGCTGCCGGGCCTGCTCGGCTCCGCGGGCATCCGGCTCACCCTCACCGCGCGCTGAGCCCGCGCCGCCCGCCGAGCCCGCGTCGCCCACCGAGCCGGACGGCCGCACCGGCCCGTACGGCGCGCCAACCCCCTTCCACCCCCCATGCCCCCGGAGGGCACCCGCATGACCGATGCCACGACCGCCGTCACCGGGCACGAACCGGACGTCGAATCCCTGCACCACATGTGCCGCCTGCTCGCCGAGGCCGCCGAGGACGTGGCGGAAGCGTCCCGGTACGCGTCCGAACTCACGCTCGGCCCGCGGCTGCCGCGGGCCGTCCCCGGCGGGCCTGCCTGGCGCACCCTGCTGCGGACGATCACCGACCCCAAGGGCCTGGGCTGGGCGCCGCGCGGCCGCGGCCTCGCCGGACTCGGCCGCCTCGTCGGGGTGTTCGCCAGCCGGGAGAGCCTCGCGGTGACCCTGGCCGTGACCGGGCTGAAGGCCCGGATCCGGGCCGCCGCCGTCCACCACCCGGAGCTGCTCGGCGACCCCGACACGACCCGTGTGCTCAGGGCCGTCGCGGAGGACCGGCAGCGCGAGGCGATCCGGGTGTTCCGGGCCATCCTCGGCCGCAAGGGCGCCGAGCGGACCTTCGCCCTTCTCGCCCCGGCCTTCGCGGACATCCTCGCCTGGAACGCCCTCACCGACGAGAACCCGCTGAACGACGCGGCCGGCTGGGAGGTCGCCACCGGCCGCACCCTGACCGGCGCCGAACCGGTCCTCGGCATCGGGGCCCGGGTCTGGGCGTTCCTCGACCGCGGTCCCGGCCGGGCCGAGCCCTTCGTCCCCCCGGCCGGTTTCGCCGAGCGGCTCGACACCGGCGGCACCATCGCCGGGTACGTGCGGAACATCGACGCGGTGGGCACCGACGGCACCCTGCTGGTCCAGCAGGTCGCCGGGCCCGACGGCGTCCAGCGGTACGTCGTCCAACTCGCCGGCATGTCGGGGCTGAGCGGGGAGAGCCCGCAGGACCTGCTGGGCGCGGTCCACGCGGTGGCGCGACCGGCCACCCCGTACTCCCGGGCGGTGTGCAAGGCGCTGCGCGCAGCGGTCCCCTCGGGCTGCGAGATCGCACTGGTGGGCCACAGCCTGGGCGGGATCACCGCGATGAACCTGGCCGCCGACCGGGACTTCTGCACGGTGTACCGGGTGACGCACGTGGTGGCGATCGGCTCGCCCGTCGACGGCAAGCGGCCCGCCGACCCGGGGACCCGGGTGTGCTCGCTGGTGAACGAGCACGACGTGGTACCGAGCCTGGAGGGCCGCTCCTCGGTGTCCCCGTACCGGCTGCCGGAGCAGTTCACCGAGTTCACCTGGACCGACGACACGCACGCCTTCCCGCTGTGCCATGCCGCCGAGCGGTACGCGCACAACCTGGAGCACGACGTGCCCGGGGCGCGGGCGCACGTGGACGCCGAACTCGCGCCCTACCGGGGCCGGGTGACCGCCACCCGCCTCTTCCGCCTCTACGACCGCTGACCGCCGACCGCCGACCGCCGACCGCTGACCGCCGACCGCCGCGACCGCTGAGGACCACCACCACATGACCGACACCGCCTCCACCGATCAGTCCGGGCCGGCCCGGGGGACGACCGCACCGGCCCCACGCAGTACCGACACCGGCACCGACACCGGCACCGGCACCGCGGGAGTGCCCGCGCAGGCCGCCGCCGCCCGCCCCTCGCAGTCCCCCGGCTACGGCCCGCCGGGCCTCCTCGAACGCCTCGGGTCGGCCGCCTTCGCCCGGATCAACCGGACCCGCGCATGGCACGAACTCCCGCAGCCGCTCGCCCTGCTGAACCTGCGGGTGCTCCGCGACGACCTGCGCCGCCGGAACCTGTACGACACCCACGGCGCCGGGGGCGAGCGCCGGCGCCGCCCCACCGCCGAACTCGTGCCGTTCCGCTCGTACGACGGCTCGGGCTACGACCCGTACGACGAGGACATGGGCCGGGTCGGCACCCGGTTGGACCGCAACGCCCCGCTCCACCTGGTCTTCCCGGAGGGCGACGAGGGGCTGATGTCGCCGTCCCCGCGCGAGATCAGCAGGCAGCTGCTGGCCCGCAGGGGCTTCGTGCCGGCGCCCACGCTGAACCTGCTGGCCGCCGCCTGGATCCAGTTCGAGAACCACGGCTGGGCCAACCACGGCGACAACGAGGAGGCCGAGCCCTTCACCGTCCCGCTCGCCGAGGACGACGACTGGGCAGAGCGGGGCGGCGGCTGCCCGATGCGGATCAACCGCACCCGCCCCGACCCGGTCGCCCACACGGCCGCCGACGCCCCGCCCACGTACGAGAACACTGTCACCCACTGGTGGGACGGTTCGCAGATCTACGGCTCGGACGAGGCCCGCTGCCGTTCGCTGCGGACGGGCGAGCACGGGAAGCTGATCGTCGAGGACGGCCGGCTGCCCACCGACCCCCGCCCGGGCAGGGAGTGCCTGGACCGGACCGGCATGAACAGCGACTACTGGGCGGGCCTGTCGCTCCTGCACACGCTCTTCGCGAAGGAGCACAACTCCGTCTGCGACTTCCTGCGCTCGCACTATCCGACGTGGGACGACGAGCGGCTCTTCCACACCGCCCGGCTGGTCAACACCGCCCTCATGGCGAAGATCCACACGGTGGAGTGGACGCCCGGCATCCTCGACACGCCGGTCCTGAAGCGGGCGATGGACGCCAACTGGTACGGGGTGCTGCCGCGCTGGGTCCGCCGCGCGTACGGGCGGGTCGGCAGCGGCGAGATGCTCAGCGGCATCCTCGGGTCGCCGACGGACCACCACGCGGCACCCTTCTCGATGACGGAGGAGTTCGTCTCCGCGTACCGGCTGCACCCGCTCATCCCGGACGAGCTGGTGGTCCGCGACCACCGCAAGGGCACCGTCCGCGCCACCATCGGCTTCGACGAGATGCAGGGCGCCACCACCCGGACGGCGATCGACGCGTTCGGGATGAGCGACCTGTTCCTGTCGTTCGGGACCGCCCACCCCGGCGCCCTGGTGCTGCACAACCATCCGGACGCGCTGCGCAACCTGGCCCGGCTGACGGGAGAGCACATCGACCTGGGCACCGTCGACATCCTCCGGGACCGCGAGCGCGGCATCCCCCGCTACAACGCCTACCGGCAGATGCTGCGCAAGCGGCCCGTCACCTCCTTCGAGGAGCTGACGGGCGGCCACCCGCACGACACACCGCTGCTGAAGGAGCTGTACGAGGGCCGGCTCGACCGGGTCGACACCCTCGTCGGCAATCTCGCCGAGCCGCGGCCGGCCGGGTTCGGGTTCAGCGACTCCCTCTTCCGGATCTTCATCCTGATGGCCAGCCGCCGTCTGAAGAGCGACCGCTTCTTCACCACCGACTACCGGCCCGAGGTGTACACCGCCGAGGGCCTGGACTGGGTGGACCGGAACACCATGGTCACGGTGCTGCTGCGGCACCACCCCGAACTGGCGCCCGCCCTGGACGGCGTCACCAACGCCTTCGCCCCCTGGAGGACCCTGTGACCGGGATTCCGGCACCGCGGTCGGAACCGCAGCCGCCCCTGTCGGCCGCGGACGGGCTGCGCGCCCACTCCGCCGCCCTGCTCGACCACGCGCGGCGGCTGCGGGCCGGGGCCGCCGCGCTCGACTGGAAGGGGCCCGGGGCCGAGGCCTTCCGGTGGCGCGTCCAGGACCTGGCCGACCGGTGCACGGCGGCGGCCGGCGGCCTGGCGCGCTGCGCGGACCAGTTGGACGCGGCCGCCCGCACCCGCCGCACCCGCCGCTGACGCCGGCGGCGCCGGGACGACGGGCGCTCAGGGGCGGTGGTCCGGCTCCGCCGGTACGGTCCACTCCTTGCGCGCCCAGTCGTCCAGGGTCGTCAGGTGCGGGCGCGCGGCACGCAGGGCGGGCACGTCGGCGAGGAAGCCGGTGGTGTTGAACCACTCGAACATGACCGCCATCTCCTCGCTGTACGCCCGTACCTCCGCGACGGGCCGGGCGCGGAACCGTACGGGCCGGCCGGCGGCGCGGGCGAAGACCTCGGCCATCTGCGGGCCGGTCAGCCGGTCGCCGGCGATCTCCAGGGTGCGGCCGAGGTACTCGGCGGGGGCGTCGAAGGCGTCCGCGGCGAACTCGCCGACGTCGTCGGGGTGGATCATCTGGAGCGCGGTGTCCGGGGCGAGCGCCAGCGGCAGGACGAGTTCGCCGCCGGCCCACCGCGGGCCCATGCCCGTGAAGTTGGTGAGGAAGAAGGCCGGGCGGAGCACGGTGGCCGGCAGGCCGAGCTGCGCGATGTGCTGCTCGATCAGGCCCTTGCTCCGGAAGTGCGGCACGTCGCCGGGGCGGCCGGCGCCGTCGACGGAGGTGTACACGAAGTGGGCGACGCCGGCCCGGGCGGCGGCCTCCGCGACCGCCTTGCCCTGGCGCACCTCGGACGCGAAGCCGGCGGGCCCCGGCGCGGGCATCGGCTGGACGCTGAAGACTCCGTACACGCCGCGCACGGCCGCTTCGAGGGAGGCGGTGTCGTCGAGGTCGCCGGCTACGAGGGTCGCGCCGTGGGCCCGCAGGGCGCGCGCCTCGGGCCGGTCCGGGTCGCGGACCAGGGCGCGGACCTGCCGGCCGCGGGCGGTGAGGGCGCGTACGGTGGCGCCGCCCTGGCGGCCCGTTGCTCCGGTGACGAGGACGGTGCGGTGGTCGGACATGGCACGGCTCCTTGGTGCTGCGGGCTCCGGGCAGCCGTTCCGGCTGCTTTCCGGTGGTCAACAGCCTGCTCGCTCAAGGGCGGTTGAGGTCCAGTCGCTGTGACCGTGATCACCCTCCGGATCCGGTTGCGGCGCGCCGTGAGGGTTTCGTCGCCTGCGGGACCGTCCGCATGCCGGGCGCCCCGTGCGACCAGCGGCATGTGACCATGGGTCCACGGGGAGGATCGGTTGCGCGAGGGCAAGGGAGCGGCAGTGGGCATGGGAACGCGGCGCGGACGGGTGTGGGGTGCGGTGCTGGTCGTGGGCGCCCTGCTGGTGGGCGTCGGGCTGTACTGGTTCGAGCCGTGGAAGCTCTGGAAGGACGACACCGTCAGCGAGGCGCTGCCGACGCCGTCGGCGGCTCCGGCGTCCCCCGGGGCGTCCGCCGGCGCCGCGCCGCAGGTCCTCGCACAGGGCACGCTGATCAGCCACGAGCACACCACCACGGGCACGGTGAAGGTCCTGCGCCTCGCCGACGGGTCCTTGACCCTGCGGCTGGAGAACCTCGACACGAGCAACGGCCCGGACCTGCGCGTGTGGCTGACCGATGCTCCGGTGAAGGAAGGCGTGGCAGGCTGGCGGGTCTTCGACGACGGCAGGTACGTCAGCCTGGGCGAGCTGAAGGGCAACAAGGGCGACCAGAACTACGCGATCCCCGCGGACGTCAACCTGGCCGATTACACCAGTGTGAGCATCTGGTGCGACCGCTTCGACGTCTCCTTCGGGGCGGCCTCCCTCACCCGCGCCTGACCGCCCGGTTTCCGCGGCAGCCGGCGCTGCGGCCGCCGCGGAGATCAGGTCAGGTCAGCGCCGAGGCCTTGAAGACCGCGCGGGCCGTCTCGCGGTCGATCAGGCTGCAGAACTGCCGCAGCGGGACCAGGCCTTCGCCCAGGGTGCCGCTGGACACGCTGGTGCCGATGTCCTCGCCGATCCGGTACCACAGGGGCGGGTTGTCGGCGAGGACGTGCGGGTCGAGCTCGACGCTTCCGCCGTCCGTGTCCGTGAGGACGAGCCGCCGGGCGACGCCGTCGTGCCAGGCGACCGTGGCGAGCCGGTCGGTACGGACCCGCCGGCTCCTGATCAGCCCTCGGGTGGTCAGCAGGCCGGGGGCGGCGCTGACGCGGGTCGGCCACAGGACCAGGAGCAGCAGCAGGCCCAGCCAGATCCACACCGCCGCGCGCCGCCAGCCGCCGTTGCCGGCCACCACGTCGGCCGTCAGCAGCGCCGCCGGCAGCAGCACCGCGAAGCCGACCGCGGCCCGTACCTCCCCGCCCCAGGCACGGTTCTGGAGCGCAGCCGGTTCACACATGGGATGTCCCCTCCTCACTTCCTTGCTTCCTTTACTCGTCAACTAATTTCACACCCCACGCAACGGGGCGGGGAAGGGCGGATATGCCGTTCTGCGGCGTCCTGGCGGGGAAAGGACAAAGACTGACGCGTTTCTTACCGAACGGTTTGACGGGCGTCAGAGGTGTGTATGAACACGCCCCGCCGGCGTCAAGGTCCCGTCAGGAGGGGGCGCGGACGACGCGCGGACGGGCATAGCTTCGATGCCGCGCCCCGCCGCCGCCTCCCGGCGTCCGGGGCGCCTTCCGACCGTTCCACCACCGCGCCCCGGGGAGGGCCCCATGTGTCTGTTCCGGTACGAAAACGATCCCGAGCCCGAGGAACGGATCCCGGCCGGGCTGCTGTACGTGCCCGTCCGGCCGGGAAGCTGCACGCAGGCGGTGGTCCGGCTGTTCCGCACTCCGCCGGGCACGCGCACGGCCGTCGGGTTCACCAGCGCCGCCCGGCTGACCGCCGTCCTCGGCGCGGGCCACCCGTACATCCGGCTGTCGGAGGCGGCGCTGCGCGGGATGTGCGAGCCGCTCGGCGCGGGGCTGGTCACCGTCGACCCGGCCCTCTCGGCCCCGCCGGTCACCCCGGTCCCGGCCCCGGCGGCCGACGCGGCCGGGGCCGAGGGCCCGGCCGGGGCCCGGGACCGGGCCCCTGATCCGGGCCGGCGCCCGGGCCCGCTTCCCGTCCGGACCGTGTGAGCGGAGGCGGAAGCATGACCACAGCCGCACCGTCCGACCTGGCCGCCGGGGCCGCCGAACTGTCCGTGTGGCCCGCGTCCACGACGCCCCTCCCGCGCGGCGGCCTCGCCGTCGGCGGGGTGTCGCTGACGGAGGTCGCCGACCGGTACGACACCCCCGTCTACGTGCTGGACGAGGGCGAGGTACGGGCCCGCTGCCGCACGTACCGCGCCGCGTTCCCGGACGCCGACGTGCTGTACGCGGCCAAGGCGTTCCTGTCGCGGGCCATGGTGCACTGGGTCGCCGAGGAGGGCCTCGGGCTCGACGTGTGCTCCGCGGGTGAACTCGAACTCGCCGTCACAGCCGGGTTCCCCGCGGACCGCATCGTCCTGCACGGCAACGCCAAATCGCCGCGCGACATCGCGACCGCGCTGCGCCTCGGCGTGGGGCGCATCGTCATCGACGGCCCGTCGGAGATCGCGCGGCTGGCCGCCGCCGTGGGACCGGGCGGGCACCAGAAGGTGATGCTCCGTATCGTGCCCGGCATTTCGGCCGGCGCCCACGAAAAGATCCGTACGGGGACGGACGGACAGAAGTTCGGGCTCTCCCTCACCGACGGCTCCGCACAGCACGCCGTCCCCCGGATCCTCGGCCAGCCGCAGCTCGAACTGACCGGCCTGCACTGCCACATCGGCTCCCAGATCACCGACGTCAAGCCGTACGTGTCCGCGCTGCGCCGGATGGTGGGCCTGATGGCCCGGATCCGCGACGCGCACGGCGTCGTCCTGCCCGAGCTCGACATGGGCGGCGGCCACGGCATCGCCTACCGCCCCGGAGAGCCCGCGCTCGACCTCACGGCCCTCGCCCGGCGGCTGCGCGCCGAGCTCACCGCAGGCTGCGCAGCGGCCGGACTGCCCGTCCCACGGCTCGCCATCGAACCGGGCCGGGCGGTGGCCGGGCCGGCGGGGGTGGCCGTGTACCGGGTCCTCGCGGTGAAACGCACCGCCGGCCAGGTGTTCGTGGCGGTGGACGGCGGCATGAGCGACAACCCCAGGCCCGCCCTGTACGGGGTGCGCTACGCGCCCCGGCTGATCGGCCGCCACTCGGGCGCCGGCCCGTGCGCGGCGACCGTGGTCGGCCGGCACTGCGAGGCGGGCGACGTCCTCGCCGCGGGGGTGGAGCTGCCCGGCGACGTCCGCCCCGGGGACCTGCTCGCCGTACCGGTGGCGGGGGCGTACCACCTGTCCATGGCCTCGGGCTACAACCTGGTCGGGCGGCCGCCGCTGGTCGCCGTCGACGGCGGCACGGCCCGGCTGCTGATCCGCCGTGAGACGCTCGACGACCTGCGCAGCAGGGAGGTCGGCGACTAGCGAGGACGACGGCGCCCCGGCCCCCGGCGGTCGCCCGGGGCCGGGGGCCGGGGCTCAGTGGCCCAGCTCCAGGATGCGGCCCGTCTCGACGCCCTCGATGCAGCGGATGTACGCCCGGGCCACCTCCGCCAGGTCGACCGGCGCGAAGCCGGGGAAGTGGCCGGCGTAGACGTCGAGGGCCTCGGTGACCACGGTGGGGCTGACGGCGTTGACGCGCTGCGGGGCGATCTCCACCGCGGCCGCGCGGACGAACGCCTCGACGGCGCCGTTGGCCATGGAGGCGGCCGAGCCCGTCACGATGGGGCTGCGCGCCAGGACGCCGGTGATCAGGGTGAAGGAGCCGCGCGGCGCGATCCGGCCGATGCCCTGGCGGACCAGCTCCAGCTGGCTCTGCACCTTGCCGCGGAAGGCTGCCGTCCAGTCCTCCGGGGTCATGTCGGCGACCGGCTTGAACGGGACCGAGCCGGCGGCAGTCGCGACCGCGTCGAGCTGCCCGCCCGCGTCGGCGGCCTCGTACAGGGCGGTGATCTGCGCCGGGTCGGTGACGTCGAAGCGGAGGTCGCCGCTGGAGCGTCCGGCGGTCACCACCTCGTGGCCGCGGGCTGTCAGGGACCGGTGGACTGCGGTGCCGAGCCTGCCGCCCGCACCGATGAGAAGGATTCGCATGCCCCCGACGCTAGGTGCACCGACCGCGACCGGGGAAATACCTTCTGCGCAGGATTTATGCTCGACGGTTGTGAATGTGGAACTGCGGCATCTGCGGACCTTGGCGGCGATCGGTGACGAAGGCACCATCACGGGCGCCGCCGCCGTCCTGCACATCAGCCAGCCGGCCGTGTCCCGCACCCTCGACCAGCTGGAGCAGCGCCTCGGCACCCGCCTGGTCGAGCGCACCACCCGCAGCCTCTCCCTCACCCCGGCGGGCCGGAGGCTGTGGGAGCACGCCCACCGCATCCTCACGCAGCTCGACGACGCCCTCGCGGAGGCCGCCGCTGGCCCGGAGCCGCGACCGCTGCGCATCGGCTTCGCCTGGGCCGCCCTCGGCGCGCACACCGTGGCCCTGCTGCGCGACTGGCGCCGCGACCACCCGGACGCACCGGTCCAGGTGCACCGGCTGCCCGACCCGGTGGCGGCCCTGCGCCGGGGCGACATCGACGCCGCGTTCGTCCGCGCCCTGCCCGAGGGGGACGAGGCCGGCGGGCTGTCCGCGCTCGCGCTGTACAGCGAGCCGCGCGTGGCGGCCGTGTGCGAGGACGATCCGCTGGCCGCCCGCGGCACGGTCGCCCTGGCCGACCTCGTCGGCCGTACCGTCGCCCACTGTGCGACGGCCGCCACGACCAGCACCGCGCTGTGGCCGGAAGACCACCGGCCCGAGGCCACCCTGGAGGTCGCCAACGTCGACGAATGGCTCACCGCCATCGCGACGGGCGAGGCCGTCGGCGTCACCGCGGAGGCCACCCGGCACAGCCACCCCTTCCCCGGCGTCCGCTTCCTGCCGCTCACCGGGATCGGCCCGGTGACCGTCCACTTCCTCGCCCCGGCGGTGCCGGTCCACCCGGCGACGGCGGCGTTCCGCCGCCACGCCCGACGCGCCCTGTCCCCCGCGGCAGCGGTGGCTGCGGACTCCTCGGCGTCCGCGGCACCGGCCTGATCGCGTACGCTCGGCGGATGGCGAAGTACTTCGACGTACACCCGGACAACCCGCAACACCGCACCATCAGCGGCGTCGCCGACAGCCTCCGCTCCGGCGCGCTCGTCGCGTATCCGACCGATTCCTGCTACGCGCTGGGCTGCCAGATGGGCAACCGCGACGGCCTCTCCCGGATCCGGTCCATCCGCAACCTCGACGACCGGCACCACTTCACGCTGGTGTGCCAGAACTTCGCGCAGCTGGGCCAGCTCGTGAACATCGGCAACGACGTGTTCCGCGCCATCAAGGCGGCCACGCCCGGCAGTTACACCTTCATCCTGCCGGCGACGCGGGAGGTGCCGCGCCAGCTCCTGCACCCCCGCAAGAAGACGGTCGGCGTCCGCATCCCCGACCACACCGTCACCCAGGCCCTCCTCGCCGAACTCGGCGAACCGCTGGTGTCGAGCACGCTGCTCCTGCCCGACGAGGGCGAACCCCTGACCCAGGGATGGGAGATCAAGGAGCGCCTCGACCACGTGGTGGACATCGTGGTCGACTCCGGCGACTGCGGCACGGAGCCGACCACGGTCGTCGACTTCTCCGGCGGGACGGCCGAGATCGTCCGCGTGGGCGCGGGCGACACGACCCGGTTCGAATGACCCCCGCCC